>JAUSBW010000101.1 GCA_030651815.1 Methanoregula sp. | reverse complement strand
TTCTCCCTCTTAAAAGCCTGCATGCGGCAGCGCCCGGAATATATCATAGTCGGCGAAGTCCGGGGCATAGAGGCCCGGACGCTCTTCCAGGCCATGAACTCGGGTCACGCCACACTCTCGACCATCCATGCAGGAAGCGTGCATGAGGCGATCAACCGCTTAACCCACGATCCGATCAACGTCCCGCCCGTGATGTTCCAGGCACTCGACCTTGTAGTGGTCCAGTCCATCTACACGCTGGGAAAGACGAGGATCCGGCGCTGTCTCTCCATCCACGAGATTGAAGTCACGAAACATGGGGAGATCAATGCCATCCCTATGTTTGAATGGGATATCCAGCACGACACGTTCAGGAGAGTATCCCATAAATCCAAGACCCTCAATGAGATTGCCTTTCACTGCGGGTGGGATGAAAAAGAACTGGAGCACCAGCTGAAAAAGCGCGAGGAATTTTTCTCATGGGCTCTTGAAGTGGAGCCGCCTACGCTTCGGGATCTCGCAAATGCCATTCATGATATGGGTGACTAAAAACGTGTTCCTGCCGCCAGTACTGAGAAGAGCCGAAAAGAAGCTGACCGATTTTGAGATGATGATACACGGCAGCAACCTGCGCCCGGTGCTCCGGTCAGCCCATATGCCCATGACCGCAGAGGAGTATCTCCGGACGGTCCGGGTCAACCTTGCCGGCACGCTCGTAATGTTCTTTACCCTTTACTTTTTTTTCCTGATCAGCGGGTTCGAACTGGATATTTTCGGCATGAAAACCACCGGCACTCTTCTCTGGATCCTGTTATTCGTCCTGATTGTGCCCGGGCAGTACGCAATGCAGATGTACTACCCGCAGATCATCGCCCATGGCCGGAAGAGCCGTATCGATCTGGACATGCCCTATGCCATCTCTTACATGCAGGCCCTCTCCACCACCATGCCTCCTTACGAGATCATCAGAAAAGTGTACGAAGAACATGACATGTTCGGCGAGATCTCAAAAGAGTTCGGCATGATCGTCCGGGACGTCGAACTTTTCGGAGACGATCTTGATGCGGCCATGAAAAACCTGCAGCGCACTACGCCCTCCACCAATCTCCGCGATTTCCTCAATGACCTGAGCATTGTGTTCGACAGCGGGGGAAATGTTGCCACCTATCTCGGGGCAAAGACTGAGTACTACCGGGACCAGGCAAAACAGGAACTCGAACTGGTCTTAAAGACCATCGAGATTATGGCAGAAGTGTATGTTACGGCATTTGTTGCCGGGCCGATAGCGCTCATCATCATGATCGTGGCGCAGGGGATGACGAATTCGCAAGGTATGGCATGGATCCTCCCGATGATGTATATCTGTATCCCGGCTGGTGCGATTGTCCTCATCTGGATTCTCTCCATGATGCTCCCCCCGGAGAACTTAGAGATCTCGCGCAAGGAGACCATAGAACATGATTTTGGTTCCAATGTACCGGGATCCAATGAGAAGGCCCTTTCGGAAGAGGATCCGAAAAATAAAGAATTTTATAAGAGGATCGCGGCGAACAAGCAGCGGAATTACTATCTTGGCCTGCTGCGTCACCCGTTCAGGACCTATATCAGAAGTTACTATTATGGTCTTGGTCTCGGGATACTCATTGCCGGGATCATTGCCGGGTTCTGGCTCACCGGGGGCTTTGATACCCTGATCCCGCATGACCGGATGGAGACCGTTCTCTGCCTGATCATCATCGGGTTCATGGCACCGGTTGCCCTTTCCTATGAAGGGAGGCGGTGGTATGTGCAGAGTATAGAATCCCACATTCCGGATTTCCTCAGGGAACTTTCGGATATGAAAGACATCGGGATCACCCTGCACGAAGCAATCCACCGGATTGCTGGGGCAAAGCTGGGGGTACTGAGCTCCGAGCTTTCCGTTGCCTCGCGGGATATCGAGTCAGGTGCCTATGTCAATTCTGCGCTGGTGAAGATGGAAGAAAGGATCGGTCTGGTATCTGTGAAACGCGCTATTTCGCTGCTCGTGCGGGCCAGCGAGATCACCTCGAATCTACGGCAGATCTTCATTATCGCCATAACCGATTTCGAGTACTATCTCCGGCTGAAACGGGAGCGGTCGAACACGACGATCATCTACGTGATGATCATTTACCTTTCGTTTGGCATCTACCTGTATACCGCATACCAGCTGAATGTACCGTTCCTTGCAGCGTTCAAAGGAATGAATGTGAATGTCGATATGGCCGGCAATCTCTCCGACATGTTCCGCATCGGGGTCATCCTTGCAACATTTTCCGGTATCATGGCCGGGCAGTTCAGCTCGAACAGCATCCTTGCCGGGTTCAAGCACAGCATTGTTCTCCTCGCGGCCACGATCGCCCTGTTCGTGGTTATGATGTGATGTGGGCTGAGGATGTCAATCGATGAACTCTGATATATATTATATATAACGATGAATCGGAAAGATGCCATGAAAAAGATCCGACAGAAAGACCTGCCTCCGGATCAGAGGAATTGGTTGGAGCGTCCAAAAAATAAACATATTGAAGGCAGTACGATTGCATTTTTTCTTGGAATCCTCATTTTAATCGGCATAATTTATCTCGCAATAATCACCCCGAACATCATCGATTCCCTGTTGAAATCGATCCTTGGTGAGAA
>JAUSBW010000097.1 GCA_030651815.1 Methanoregula sp. | reverse complement strand
GACACTTCGATATTTTTCAATACCTGAATGATTGAAGATACACGAGTCTGTTGACTCTGTAACATCATAATAATTTATCGTGGTTTAAGTATTTTAATCTTCTCTTACTTAACTTGCCGCATTTTTAGAAATAACCGAAAGTCATGTTATAAAGACATTTTAAATTTGTGGTCTGACAAGGTTACTTTTGAATTTTAAATATGTAAAAATTATTCATGCCATAGACGAATCTTCGATGAAGATAAAGATAAAATCCCTCTGCTAAACACATCTGGGTCAGATCCCGCGTCCAGATTCCGCCAACTTCCCCATCGATCATACCCCCCCGCTTTTTATCTTCACTATACCACCAGATCGCGTGTCCGATTTCACCAAGGAATGGGTTGATCATGGTAATTATCAACTGGCCATCAGGTTTAATTACACGGCGTACCTCATGTAACACTGATTTTCGATTGGGAATATGATTTAATGATGCAATAATGGTCACTGTATCAAACGATTGATCCGAAAACGGCAATCGTGAAGTGTCCTTAACAATTAATGCATTTCCCCCCCAATCAAAAACATCTATACCGATTCCATTGCCATATCGCTTGACTAACGTATTTGGTCCTGCACCAATATCCAGTAAATATCCTTGGATGTAAGGAATAATGATATTTATGCGTTCATCTTCAAGAGTTGTCCACCCACAACGATGTAACCATTTTTGATCAAAAAGGACGAGGCGAAAAGGAATGCCCAAAAAATCCCAGATAGATTGAGTGATTGATTTATTAGCCATTGAATTTTCAATTGAAGGGTTGTTAGGATACATTCATCGTTACTCCATACTGTCCAAAGGGGTTTTATGGAAATCTGGTAGGGTTACATAATTCATCGGGTGTTTTGCTAACAGTATGATTTTTTTTAATATCTATATTCTTTAAAACTAAAAAGTCAAGTTATTTTTTTGGGATCATATTCTGTTTTGATTATCGCAAGGGGATTTTATAGCCCCACATTAGAATGGTAATACCCATACAAATAAAAATTATCCCAGATATTTTTTGCAGCGTCAATTCCTCTTTCAAGAGATAACTTGCAAAAATTGCCATAATTATATAACTGAAACTTATTAGTGGATAAACCAATGATAACTCAATATCTTGAGAAATTACATATAACCATAGACACATCCCCACTATAAAAAAAAATATCGATGCAATAAAAAATTTTGAAAAAATTAATGGAACAATCTCAAAAGAGAAAAGTGTGTTTATATTAAATTTATAAGCAGATTCATTAAAAGTGAGTTTTAAAAAAATCTGTCCAAATACAAGGCATAATGATATAATCAACATTAATGCAATAATCATTATCATTTTGCGGTCCCTTTTTGTTTGAATAATGTTCAAATTTACAATCATTGGTCTCTCGAGATATATTTTTCCCACCACAGACTCAAGGTCATTAATCCCCAGATCTGGTAGCCGTTATCTTTTCTCCCGGATAAATGGTCAGACATCAATTTGTTGATGAAATCACTTCTGAAATATCCCATGTCTTTTATCTGCTCATCTGATAATACTTGATATACATAATCCTTCAGGTACGTCTTAATCCATAATCCTACCGGAAGATTGAACCCCTGTTTTTTCTGATGGATAATCTTTTTTGGGAGCTTGTTCCTGACAATGCGTTTCAGAAGATACTTTTTTGTGGTGTAGTTTTTTAATTTCAATGATGCCGGTACAGTAGCCATATATTCTACAAGTTCATGATCCAGAAACGGCACCCGGACTTCCAGTGAGTGCGCCATACTCATACGGTCAACTTTAACCAGCATATCGTTAGGAAGATAAAATTTCGTATCCGCATAAAGCAACCGGTCAATCGGATTTTTTACGTCAGATTTTTGGAAATACTGCGCATACGTCTGTTCATAGGTATCCAGTCCCGCGGTCTTTTCACGAACTGAATCTGTATACATTTTCTGCTTGTCATTCTCATCGAATATGATACGCCAGTAATAATGCGCCTTTTCCGGGTCATATTCTGCGCCACGAACAAACCGTTTTGCCCGATAATCAAAGCTGATTTTTTTGTCTGATACCGGTAGATTATTCACTATAGGTAAAACTACTTTTTCTCTTATGATTCTGGGAATCGCCTGGTAGGTTTTTACCGCATAATACGCCGGATACGTTTCATAGCCGGCAAAAATCTCATCTGCACCATCTCCGCATAATGCCATTTTCACATGTTTGGAAGCAAGTTCAGACAAATAGTACATCGGCACCATGGATGCATCGGCAAGAGGTTCGTCAGCATGCCATACCAGTTCCGGCAATAATTTTTCAAGATGATCCGGTCTGATCACCTGTTCATGATGCTCTGTCCCGCAGTGATCTGCTACAATTTGTGCCTTGTGCAGCTCATTATAGGATTCTTCTTCAAAGCCAATGGAAAATGTTTTTACGGGTTTTTTGAGAATCCGGGACATGTAATAGGTCACGGTACTTGAATCAAGACCCCCGCTTAAAAATACACCAAACGGAACATCACTCACCAGCATCCGTTCAATAGATCTTTTAAGGATCTGATCAAGAGTATCTTCATAATAGTGAAGTGACTTTTTCGAGGATTCGATAAACCTGATATCCCAATAGTTCCTGATATCAATTCCATCGATTGTAACCAACATATATTGGCCGGGCATGATCTGGTAAATACCCTCAAAGAGTGTTAAAGGAGCAGGTACGTAATTCAGGGATAAAAAATGGTGAAGCGCTTTAAGATTTACATTATGGGGCACACCAGGATCACAGAGAATACATTTGATTTCAGATCCGAACAGCAGTTTGTTTTCATCCCGGTAATAAAATAATGGTTTAATTCCTAGTCTATCCCTTGCGAGAAACATTTTTTTGTTTGTACTGTCCCAGATCGCAAAACTGAACATCCCCTTTAGGTATTGAAGGCAGTCCAGTCCATATTCTTCATAGGCATGAACGATAACTTCGGTATCTGTATCTGTATTAAACCGGTGACCCTTTTGGATCAAGGAATCCCGCAATTCCCGGTAATTGTAAATTTCCCCATTGTAGGTGATCCATATAGAACCGTCTTCATTTGAGATCGGTTGCCTCCCACGGCATGAAAGATCAATAATGCTTAACCTGCGGTGTCCAAGACCTGCATTTTTATCAATATTCTGCCCTTCATCATCAGGTCCACGATGAGTAACAGCATCGGTCATCTGTTTCAGAAGGGAACAATCCACATTACTCCCGTCAAAGCGATAGATGCCTGTTATGCCACACATTATTCAAATCTCTCTTTTCGCAGTTCAGTGATTTGATCAGCCAGTAGACCAAAAAAGAATAGTAAAATACCCGTCATTATTAAAATCAGCGCCGTGCCTACTACACCTGATCCATGAATATAATAATACCCCCCTAATACAAAACCCCCAATAAGACAAAGAAAACTTGCGGGTAAAAAAATCCGGAGGGGGTTAAATAACATTATGAGTCGTAAAACCAGTAAAATCGTGTCAAATCCCGTTTTAACCGTGACTGTACTTTGACTTTCCTCATGTCTTTTTCGCGCGTTAATCGGGATGAATGTGACATTGTACCCGCGATTGATTAACACCAATGTGCTGGTTGTTGAGAAAGAAAATCCGTTTGGGCATAAATGGAGATATTTAATAATGACCTCTTTCTTAAAAAGACGGAATCCACAGGTGAGATCCGGAATTTTTGTTTTAGATAAATAATTTGCAAGCCAGTTAATAAACAATTTTCCCGGGGTTCTCCACAATGGACTATGAAATAATCCGCTACGGACACCAACTACCATATCGTTTTCATCTGCAAGCTGCAAAAATTTGGGCAGGTCTACCGGATCGTGCTGACCATCTGCGTCCAAGATTATGATATACGGAGATTTCGCATTCCTAATCCCTGTTTTCAGTGATGCACCATAGCCCATATTAATTCTATGTTTAATAACGAAAGCACCAGCAGTGTTTGCAACTACTGCAGTTTTATCTGTTGAACCGTCATCTACAACAATAATGGAATCGATACTATCTCGACAAATAGAATTAATTTCATTGATTATCGAACCAATTGTTCGTTCTTCATTATATGCAGGAATTACAACGGTAAATCTGGTTGTCATGGTTTGATTGCAATTATATATGTTTTCAGTAGCATATAGATGGTACATATGTCCCGGAAGCTCATAGATTCTTTTAAACAGATCCTTCAAAAAAAATATTTTCCAATACTGTTTTGTTCACTATGTTTTCTGATTATTCTCTATTATGGATTATCTATCATCCCGGTTCTGTCTCCTGATTCCTTTGGATATCTTGATGTGGGAAAAGGGATTACAGAAAATGGACTTATTTGGTTTTTATCATCCTATACGATCTCAACACCTCTTTTTCCATTACTGATTGCATCAGTAATCTCTCTTGGGGCAGATCCCCTGTCTTCTGCTCATTTAATTACTGTTTTAGCATTTGCATTTCTTGTATTTCCTGTATTTTACCTTGGAAAGGAGATTGGAAATGAATATGTGGGCTATTGTTCCTGCATCCTTATTGTTACGTCGAGTACAATGTGGCATCTGTCCACCATGGTGTGGACCGAAATGCCGTTTATTCTTTTTTCAGTAACTTCCCTTTTGTTTCTTGTAAAATATATTAAAAACAATCAGTTTTTGTTTCTTATTATCGGCGCTTTTTTTGTTGCTTTGGCGAGCATAGAACGATATGTGGGTATTTTTTTAGTGATATCATCCGTTTTAGTGATATTTATTTTTGAAATATACTGCAACAAGCAAAAAATCTGGAGATTCCTGATTTTTCTGTTGATCACTTCAACCCCCTTTTTTTTATTACTCATGAGAAATTTTATTGTGGGACAAAGTATTTTTTACACGCGGAAATCTATGCCTATTTTTGATTCAATATTTTACACCGTTTATTTCAAAGTCAGAGGTATATTTCCAAGCTTTGTTAAGCCTGACAATTCCGCTTACCTGTTTTTAGCCTTCATTATATTGTTAGTTATTTTGCATATCATCATCATCAAAAAGGGCAATATTTCAAAGAATGCACTTCTTCATTATTTTTTAGTAACCTCACCATTATGGGTGTATAGTGGAATTTTTATTTTCCTTTTTGAAATAGTGTATTTATCCTGGCAAGGTTTTGGAGAACATGGAAGACTTCAGGTAGTAATTATCCCAGTGATTATTTTATTTGCATTCTCTTTTTTTGTATTTACTTATAAAAATATTGATTCAAATTACAAAAAATATTATACCATTCTCATTATAGCATTATTTTCTGTTACTGCGTTAGGACAGATCTCGATAATCCCACAAACATATAAAAATCTGCAAGATGGTTACGGCGATTTTTATTGTGATCCGTGTTGGAGAAATAATCAGGGTATTGAGTGGCTAAAAGAAAACACTAACGATAGTGTGGTTTATTCAACTTCAAATGATGGTTACCAAATCTCATATTATTTGGGAAGAGAAACTTTCGGTTTCCCATGCAACGGTAATAATAGTTCATATTGTTCAAAAGTATACTCTGATACGTATTACCAATCGAACAATTCAACAATAAAAAATTCCAGTTATATAATAATAATTGAGGATTACTGTGAGAAGAAATTAGGATACCGGTATAACTTACCGATTATTTCTTTTGGCGATTTCAAACAGATGGTCAATAATTCAAGTGATTTTACTCTGGTCAAACAATATCCAGATACAGCCATTTATCGATATAATCCTACCGTTCGCACAATTGAATAATGACTTGCTTCAGTATTGTGGTGAATCTTTTGGTTTCCCATGAAAATTAAACAAGTTGGGTTAACAGTTCATGAAAAAAATGAGTCTGGGGATTTAATTTTCATGGTTCGGGTGTGAACCTCCGTTTATGTGCGTTTCTACAGAGCCTTTTTTTTAATACAGTGACCAACTAACGCAAAATTTTCTTCTCAACAACTGATGAGTAACCACTCTGGAAATAATACGAAACAATAAAAATAAGTGGCACAATCAGGAAAATTGTTAAAAGATCCTGAACTATAGGGACATAGATCCATGATTCAATTTCAACGGTCCATATTGTGAGCAGAGGATCGTGAAAAAGATAAACACCGTATGATCCTACGGATAAAAACATAATGAACGAACGGGCAGATCCTTGAATGTAATCGGCATACTGTTTCGAGAAAATCAATTGAGTTATACAAAAAGCGATGATAAAAAGATCAAACAGGATATTAATTATTATTAGTTTAAGTGTATCCAGCGATATTCCTATACGTGATCCTAAATCAAGTAACACCTGGTTCACCGAGTCCTGACTGACAAAACCAATATCCGGGATCTTAATGGTGATCATCACTCTTTCATCAAAAATGAGTGTTGTTCTTGATTCAATAATTAATAATAAAACAAGGAACACTGGGAGCAGAATTAAAAACCATGGTGTTAATGATCTGGTGTTGAGTGATAAGTACCTGACCGCAATACCAGAAATAAAAATGGGGTAAAATAAAAAAAATTGATTTCCAATGATATTGAACTGAACATGAAGGAATATGAATAATAAGAAAATAAGAGCCGAACTACACACAAGCGAAGAAAAATTTTTAGAATAATAGATGATCAGGGGATAAAGATAATAGCACAATAGAATCACTCCGACAAAATATAAGGTAAAAATCGGTATCGCATATGACGGAGATAAGAAAATCTGTAACCCGAGCGCAGTAATAATAATATTTGTCAGACTGAACATTTCAGATGAAGTACCCGTTGAATAAACTGTGGGTAAGTTTAACCATGCGAAAACTATGACAAACAGCACGATCGCTATCCAGTATAAAGGAAATACTCTCAAAACGCGTTTTTTATAAAATTTTAATACGTCTCCGGCAGATGATAGTGTTGGATTATTGTGATACATAAGATAACCGCTGATAAAAAGGAATAGACCGAGGCCGATATCTGCAAAATACGGAATAAAACTATAAAAAAATAATTTAAAAGGATTGCTAATGAGGTAAATTGCCAAATGAGTGACGATAATACAAACAATTGCCAATGCACGTAAAAAATCCAAGGCAAACAAATTTTCTTTCATTTTCGATTACTTCATTCAGTTGCGATATGTATATATATTTGACTTACACCGCGGATGACAGATAAAAATTACATCACAGGGAGAATATTTCCAATTGACAAAATTTAATCCCATGAAATAGATACGCAAATGTTTCAGGATCCTGTTGACAATAGGTATATTGCATAAAGCGGTAAGAATGTACAGACGAAAAAAGCAATAATTTATGTCAATATCACAGATATAATCGAAATAATACCATTATTGCGTTGAGTGTGTTATGTGCGGGATTGCCGGGTTTAACTGGAATGACCAAAATTTATTAGCCCATATGATGGAGTCAATCCGTCACCGGGGTCCCGATGAATCCGGTTGTTTTTCTGATGCATCTGTTTCCCTTGGTCACCAGCGGTTGAAAATTATCGATCTTGAATCCGGACGGCAGCCAGTCTATAATGAGGATGAAACGATTGTTGTTATATTCAATGGCGAAATTTATAACCATCGCTCTCTTCGCGTGGATCTGGAAAAAAAGGGGCACCGGTTTTATACAAATACGGATACGGAGGTGATTGTCCATGCGTATGAGGAATACGGGATTGAGTGCGTTCACCAGTTCAATGGGATGTTTGCATTTGCCATATACGATAGCACCAAAAAATGCCTTCATCTAGCTCGTGACAGAATTGGCGTGAAACCCCTGTATTATTATTTCGATGGAAAAAAATTCCTGTTCGCATCTGAAATCAAGGCACTCCTCGAGGATTCATCAATTCCCCGTGAAATCAATATTGGCGCATTCCACGACTACCTGAAATTCCGGTTTGTGCCCGGTGAGCAGACCCTGATGCAGGGAATCAAAAAAGTGCTTCCTGGAAATATTCTCACTTTGGATAAGGGTGAACTTTCATCCCACCAGTACTGGGATATTACCGAACACAGGAGCAGTGGCTCTGAAGAAGAGCATGTAAATACACTCCGGATACTTCTTGGCGATGCTGTTATATCCCGGCTTGAGAGTGATGTGCCCCTCGGTGTATTCCTGAGTGGGGGCATAGATTCTGCAAGTATCGTCGCGCTGATGAGCGAGCATACGGACACGATCAAAACATTTTCCGTGGGGTTTGAGTCACAGAAAGATACCGAATTGCCCTATGCGCGCTTTGTTGCTGACGAGTTCAACACGGATCACCATGAGTGTTTTGTGACAGATAAGGATCTTTCACTCATCCCGAAAATGGTCTGGCATCTGGATGAGCCGGTTGGCGACGCGGCAACTCTGCCCACCATGGTCCTTTCGCAGTACGCTAAAAATTACGTGACCGTAGTGCTCGCCGGTGAAGGTGGCGATGAGGCGTTTGCAGGTTATGATAATCAGCGCATTATGATGCAGTGCATCCGGTTCAATCCCCTGTATCATCATCTGAAGAGCATGATATCGCGGGTCAAACAATGTACTCCTCCCGGCAGTAATCTCCACAGAGTGCTTGCCACCCTCTCTTCACAAAGTCTTGAGCACCAGTATGCCACCCTCACATCGCTCTTCAGCAGGGATGAACTTCTGGAGATGGGCATACCAGATGATAACCTGGATCTTTCCCGGTATTATCCCAAAACGCCAATGGATCCTTTGAATACACTCCAGTATTTTGGCCTCAAGACATGGCTTCCCCATGATTTCTGCATGAAGGCCGACAAGATGACCATGGCATATGGTATCGAAGAACGCGCGCCACTTCTCGATTACCGGCTCATGGAATTTGCCTTTTCCCTTCCCGCTCATGAAAAGATACGAAACGGAACCGGGAAATATATCCTGAAAAAGGCAATGGAGCCCCGGTTGCCTCACAGCATCGTATACCGGAAAAAGCATGGGTACAATGCTCCGATGGACCAGTGGTTCAAAGGAGATCTGAAAGATGTGCTGGGTTCGCTCATTGAGGAGCGGGAACATTCCCTGTACGATGCCGGATATGCGGAAAAACTGCTTGCAGATTTCCAGCGAACGGGGTCAAATTACAAAATGAATTTTTGGAATGCCCAGAAGTTATGGAGTCTTCTGGTGTTTGAGATGTGGTACCGGATTTTTATTGAAAGGGTTGATTATGAGAAGATTTGTGTGTGATTCTGGAAGGATTTTTTAAAACATTTTATCATAAAAAATTTACGTGCTGCCACCTATAGTACATAGCAACTGAGATTACTTGTAGAAGAGTAACATTTTCATCACGATGGTGCTCTGAGCCCAACAACTCAATTTCGACATGCAATTATTACCAATCCACTCAAAATTACTATAAGTCATATCATTTAATGAATTACCTCAATAAGGAGCACAGGGTTTTCTATGGTAAAATCGAAAATACAACCCGTTCAATCACAGGATACTCTCACATTAAAGAAAAAAACTGCTGATAGTTTCGGATTCGAATGGAAACGATTCCACGAATTAAAAAGCGAGAAAGGTTTTTTGGAATTTATTGGTCCGATCGATAAGAATTTTTTTAAAAATAAGCTGGTACTTGATGCGGGATGCGGCAATGGGAGTTATTCATATTATGCCGCTTCGTATGGTGCAGAAGTTATTGCGATTGACTTCAGTGAGGCAGTGTCTGTTGCACAAGAAAATACAAAAAATATGGACGTTCAGGTGGTGCGAGCGGATATTACCCATCCACCATTTAAGGAAGGCACATTTGACTACATTTTTTCAATAGGAGTGTTGCACCACCTTCCTGAGCCTGAAACCGGATTCCGACAACTTGTTCCGTTATTGAATCGAGGGGGACTCATTTCCATCTGGGTGTACGGAAGGGCGAAACAGTGGGCCGCAGTTTATTTTTATGAACCCATTATTAAGATTACTCATCATCTGCCCCATCGGTTGTTGTATTATCTCTGTTACATTCCGGCGATGATTATGGAAATAATAAATTATATTTATCTTCTATTGAACAAGATTCATCTGACGAAATTGGCATCCATCCTTCCCTTCAAATATTATGCAGAGTACCCGTTTTCGGTTAAATTGAATGATGCGTTCGATGTATTTGCCACACCATCTGCCCGGTATTATACAGAAAAGGAAATCCTTGATTGGTTTACTAGAGTTAATCTTCAGGAGATTGCCATTACAACAGCCGGAGTTGCAAAAGGAATTAAGGGATTTGGAATACGGAAATGAGAGAAATCTGTATTGCATTGGAAAAAGGGGGATTTTGTGATGAATTTTATATAAATATCATTGAGGGTTTCTTTTAAAAACTGAAAAATTACTAATCTTTAAAATAGTGAAGAAATAGATAATCACAATGAGATTCGGTTAGCATTATAATGTTCATACTTCAGTTCGAATTTTTTAATAAAAATTTTGTTTATGTGACGTGATCCATGAAATTACTTATTTGCACATCCGAATATTTCCCCCATGGGTCGGGAATTGCAAATGTAGTCTTCAATGTCGTAGAGCAACTCAAAAAGCAGGGGGTTGAATGCACGGTTTGCTCACCGACTGGCCCGGATATAACATTGGGAAATAAACAATTCATTGAAAAATTCGGATTTCTGGGTCTTATTTACTATTGGCACCAGGTTTCTCATTTTTTTAAACATACTGATTATGATGTAGTCTGGCTACAGAACCCTTATTTTATCTACCACAATCCGTTCCACCGGTGTCTGATTACCATGCATTCAACATATTTTGGTTTGTCTCATCATAACGTGGGTAATACCCGATTTTTACAGGTATATTATAAAATAATCTCTGCAATCGAAGAATTCAGCTTGGCACAGTTGAGCAAAAAAACGGTATTCACCGGAGTGGGTCAACCTGTATGTGAAGAACTGGAAAAGATGGGTATCGAAAAAGAACGGATCACTTATGTCCCCAATGGTGTCGATGTCCAATCATTCAACCCGGCACTTGACAAAACCATATTACGAAAAAAAATCGGGGTTCCAAATAACAATATCATTCTCCTGAGTGTTGGGAGATTGACACCACAGAAAGGGACTCAAACATTGATTGAAGTATTTTCTTTACTCGAAAAATCGTTAGGCAATCTAACCCTTTGCATTGCAGGCAAGGGGGAACTCCTTGACTCAGCAAAAATACTCGTAAAGAAGAATGGCTTACAGAAGGTTATTTTTTTAGGGTATGTTGATGAACGGGATCTTCCAGCACTCTATGCCGGTTCTGATTACTATATTATCAACTCAATCTATGAAGGGGGTATGCCACCACTGACTCTTTCGGAAGCAATGGCATCGGGTTTACCCTGTATTGTTTCAGATATACCTAATTTTAGTATTGTAAATGATGCCGGATGTGGTCTGATTGTTAATTTTGGGAATATCGACCACGCAGCAAAAGAAATATTAGAATATTTATCGAGGGAACATCAGGATCATGCAAAGAATGCACGCAATTATACAATTCAATTTCTTGATTGGGAAATAATTAGTAAAGAATATTTGAAAATTTTTGAAAGATTAATAATGCAATAGTAACGAAATGACAAAATCTGGTGTTGGATATGAAGAGTCTAGAAAAATACAACTTATTTAAAAAAAAATATCGTGTAGGAATATTAACTGCACCTACTGAAAAAGCAAGTGTTCCTGCTATTTCAAATCTTATAGAAATTTTGAAGCCTTTATCAAATACCCTCACATTAGTAACAGGAAATGCATCATATAATTTTTTTAAAAATGATAAAAATATTTTCATTTTTGATATTAGTTATAGGATCGAAGGCAATCCTGTGAAAAAAATTTTAAACTATTTTTTTTCACAATTATACAGTTCGTGGATAATACTAAAAGAACGGAAAACTGTCGATATATGGTTCTTTTTTATGGGGGGTGAACGACAATTTTTTCCAATATTATTAACCAAATTGTTGAAAAAACCCAGCTTACTAATGATTACAGGATCTTATGCAAAAATTGCTACATACTCGTGTGATCCATTTAGCCTCCCAATTAAATTATTATACATTATTAATTGTGAATTGGTGGGGGGAATAATTCTCTATTCACCTAAATTAATTGTCGAGGCAGAATTAGATCGACATGAGGATAAAATATTTGTTGCCCAACGTCATTTTGTCGATCAAGAACAATTTAATATCAAGGTTGATTTCAGTAAAAGAGAGGAAATTATTGGATATTTTGGCAGATTAAGTAAAGAAAAAGGAGTGTTAAATTTTATTTTTGCTGCAGAAAAAATCAGGTCACGAAATCCAGATCTTAAAATTATTATTGGGGGTGAGGGTGAATTAGGTGATCAGATAAAACAATTCATTCATAAAAATAATTTACAAGATATGATTTCATTACTCGGATGGGTCCCCCATGAAGAATTACCCGATCATTTAAATAAACTTAAACTATTGGTTTTACCATCATACACTGAAGGATTCCCCAATATTATTCTTGAATCTATGGCGTGCGGTGTACCAGTTCTTGCAACACCAGTTGGAGCGGTATGTGACATACTTGATGATGGAGTGACAGGATTTTTATTAGAACAAAATTCTCCCGAAAAAATTGCAGACACTATAATCAATATCTTTGAGCAAGCGGATTTGGAACGTATTGCAAAAAATGGGAAAGAAAATGCGGATTTAAAATATAGTTTAAAAAAAGCATCTGATGATTTCGACAAAATTATTGATACGGTTTCAGGTTAATTTTAATTTTCCCACATTTTTGTTATTTGATTATGGTTTTTTTGCGACAACAACTAAGATATGACCGAAAAGCAAGTGATTTGTTTTAAAATAAAAATTCAAATACGGTACATATCCAGGTGAACAACAAGTTTTTTGGATTTCAAATCCTTCGGATTCCAAAATTCCCTCTAGCATCCATCGGGTCATTGGAGTGATATGATGTTTGTTGAGTAGATCTTTTTTTGTGAACAGAATAAAATTTTGACTAAATAGAAAATATATTCTTGATAAGATGCTGGTGATGTTTGGGGTAGTAATTATTACAAATCCTTGTGGTTTAAGCACTCTCTTAATTTCCCGAATAAAATGCCAGGGGTTCTCAAGATGTTCAATGGTTTCTACACTTACCACGCCGTCAAAAAATCCATCGGGGAATGGGATTTGAACGTTTAAATCCGCAGCTTGGCAGGTTAAGGTCCTGCATTGAAATTGACTAGGTTTGATATCTAACGGATAAACCTGAAATCCCATCTTTTGTAATTTACATGATAAGGCACCATGACCTGCAGCGGCATCTAAAATTACTCCTTTGTCTGTCGAAATGCATTTTAATACAGTATCGTGCACACCAAATGCTGTACATGCCGGAATTTCAGCAGGTTCTATGTATCCCTCACTCAAATTATATTGCCCCCCAGTAGAGAGTATTATTTGTATATCGAGTTTATTAGAATTTGCCGTAGGAAGGCTAGTGTCTTATCAATCATGTAATGTCGTAAAAGATTTG
Organism: Methanoregula sp.; assembly: GCA_030651815.1. Lineage (GTDB taxonomy): Archaea > Halobacteriota > Methanomicrobia > Methanomicrobiales > Methanospirillaceae > Methanoregula. The sequence continues at coordinate 3,450 of JAUSBW010000097.1, read as the reverse complement.
ATTATTTCTTTCATACTCCACATCAGGAAAAATGGTCATAATGCAAAGGAGGGAAAACATCAGCAGATCAATCTCTCGGTGCTCGTGTCGAAATACTATCAGCATCCTCTCACCCAGGTCCATATAGGAATTGATCCCGCGATTGTCCGATTTTGCAATAAAATAGGGAACAATAATCTGGGACTGGGGAAATACATTCCAAACCTGAACTCGGGTTATGATAGGGATTAATTATTCGAAAATTTACGTTTAAATTCAGGAATAGAGCAAAAAATTTCGAGTTTGAAGCAATGGTTACAACCGATAATATTAGAGAATATAGGTGTGCAACTAAAAACCCAAAACGGACTTCTTTCTTAAAAAAATGGATTTTAAGAACTATACCCTAACTTGTTGCCAAGTTCTGGATATGAGTATGTAATACCGGATAAACCAAATCCCTTTTTTATGGGCTCGTTTATGCAACACAGCATTGAAGAGAGAAAAATCTTTATCGGAGGAAGTGAATGACTTTCGCTGAACAGATTTCAGACTATGCCGACATTTGGGTTGAGAACATTCTTTTAATATTGCAATGAGATATTACTTGGGTTTCTGGACAAGATCGCCGGGTGAAAGATGAAGATATCAATTATCCTTCCTGTATTGAATGAAGAAGGTAATATCCGACCGGTATATGAAAAATTATGCGATGTGTTTTCACAGGTTGGTTATGACTACGAATTGCTCTTTGTTGTGGATGGAGACAGTTCCGATCGTTCTGAAGAATTAATCACCGATATTATTGTAAAAGACAAGAATGTGCGATTGGTGGTGTTCACCCGGAATTTTGGTCATATGACTGCGCTCATCGCCGGTTTTAACTACTGTACGGGAGATGCGGCAATCACGATGGATTGCGATCTACAGCACCCTCCAGATTTAATTCCTGAACTTATCAGACGATGGCAGGAAGGCTATTCTATCGTCAATACTATACGCGAGGATAAAAATCAGAGAAGCATCTTTAAAAAATACACATCCAGATATTTTTACAGGATTTTCTCATGGCTCTCCGAAATCCCCCTTGAATCGGGAAGTGCGGATTTTCGCCTCATCGATCACACCGTTTTAGACAAAATCAATAAACTGGAGGAGCATGACATTTTCCTGCGGGGAATGATTCATTGGCTCGGGTTCAATTCCACATCTGTAGCGTATACCCCCAACAATCGCGAGTATGGACATTCAAAATACAATGTAAGAAAATTACTCCAGTTTGCGATTAACGGGATCACATCGTTTTCGATAAAACCTCTCAAACTGGTCACCTTTATGGGATTTGTCATCTCTGTGTCAACCTTTATTTATCTGATATTTACTATCTACTATGCACTCTTCCTAAAAATTGAGGTTTCCGGGTGGGCATCTCTCATGATTTGCGTACTGTTCCTTGGGGGGATCCAACTGATTTCAATCGGCATCCTTGGCGAGTATGTCGGGAAGATATTCATTGAAACGAAAAAGAGACCGCGGTATGTAATTCGCCATACTAAGGGGTTTTGATTCTTGGTGAAAACCGAACATTTCGCACTGATCTTCTATGTGCTCGCAAGTACGTGCGGGGTCGTAATCATCAAAAAATTCTTTGACTCTGTTCATCATGAGACCATTACGGATTTCCTTTCGGGCCTTCTCAATGTGCAGTTAATCATTGGTGTTGCCCTTTACATGACGGGGTTTTTAACCTGGCTTTATATATTATCGAGAATGGATCTCAACACGGCATATCCGGTTGCTATCTCCCTTTCGTTTATTGCAGTAATACTGGCATCAGCACTGGTGCTTAAAGAACCTCTCACCGTAAATATTGGGATTGGCACTGTATTGTGTTTTATCGGCGTATTCATCATTTTAAGGTAGAGTGTCATGACAAATAAGGAAAAAACCCGGCAGATAATCGAAGATACCGGAAAGAACTATAACAAAATCATATTTGAAGATGATATCATCCCAAGAGATGTATACTGTTACCAGATCGGATTGCGTGATCAGATCATCAAAAACCTGCTCGGGGATAAGAAGTTCGGGAATGTCTTGGATCTAGGTTGCGGAACCGGCTTTCACCAAAAAACCCTCGGTCGATATGCTGAGTATCTTATAGGGGCGGACATGTCATTTGGAGCATTGGTTGAATGCAAAAGACTTTTTTTCGGGGAATATCTCGTATGCGATATTAATTACCTGCCATTCAAAGAAAATTCCCTGGACTGTATCTGGATAGCGGGAGTCCTGCATCATGTCCCCGATAATTTGGTAAATGTGATTACAAATAATATCGCGCGTACATTAAAGCGAGGAGGTATCATTTTAATCGATGAACCAAACAGATGGAATCCGCTGAACTATCTGATCCTGAAGCTGAGCAAGGCCGACCCTACTGGAGAGGAACGGCCACTCTCTTCGGGCACTGTCAGAAAAATACTTATAGATTCGAACTTGAAAATCGTCAGGGCGGAATGGTACGAATTCTTCGCCCCCTTTGGACTGCTACTGAAGAACACGTTTTTTTTCCAGATATGCGAGTCTGCGGATTCATTCCTGAAGAGATCCCCGCTGAGATCGATTCTCTTACGCTGGGTTATTTATGCGAAAAAAGAGTGAGGTGGGCATGACAGGTTCTGAAGAAAAGGGAAGATGTCTCGGACTTTTGAATACTTATCTTAACTGGAAAAGTTCAACCGGAAAGTCTATGCCCTCATTATTTCTCATAACCGGATACACAGATACCTGATGGATCGGGGACTCGCCAAAGCTGAATCCTCAAAACGAAAACAGCGGCAAGGGGTAAAGCGAAAACACATGGCAGCCGGACACATAGACGGGCATGAAGATGCAATCTGTGGACTCAAGATCTGTGTGGTCTTGGATGACGCTTCACGAAAGATCCTGGTAATCGATGAATTTGCTACCTGGAATGGTCGGCGGTATATCAGAACCCAAATTTTTGATGATTGTTTTAGCCGAGCAATAGACACTACCAAAAATTAGAATTGATAATAGATGAACACAGGACTTTCACTGGGGGGAAAGCAGAGAAGAATAAAAATCATACCGGTGAGATACACAATCCAGTATTTGAGTCGTAATGAGACAATAAATTGTGTCCAATCGGTTGTTAGGATACGGATAATTTTTTTCATCACATAGTCATTGTATAATAGGAGTACAACAGCAATAACAACGGCTATAATAGAAAAAATTTTGATATACAACCCAATGCCATTTATAACTCCGATTATTGTTGATATCCCCCATATGGTGGGGGTATGTCAATGACGGTTTGAAATTCCCCAGTTGCGTCGGCGTAAGATTCCCCAATCGCGTCGGAATAAGAATCCCCAGTTTGGTCGGAATAAGATTCCCCAGTCCGGTACCAGATAGTACTTGGATGAAGGCGAATGGTAGACA
>JAUSBW010000079.1 GCA_030651815.1 Methanoregula sp. | reverse complement strand
TCGACACGAACAAGCGCTTCAGGAAATATCTCGATGCGATCACCGGGTTCTCCACCAAGGAACGGGTGAAACGGGCAAAGAGTCCGGCAGAGGAAAAATAATCTCATGGTCAGATGTGAAGCGTGTGGAAAGGATGTTCTTAAAGGTAACCGGTTCTGTACATCCAGCGGCGCTGTCCTCACCCAGCCCCCCATTTATGATCTCGGGTAAAGGGGGTCGAGAAAACCCTTAACTTTAGTCACGGGATGAATAGAACCCCTTTGTCATCACTTTCACACTCTGCCCTGACTGCTTTAGATACCTACGTCAGAAATATATCTATGACAATGATCAACGTAACCCGGTATCGAGTGTATCCGTCAAAGGATATACAAGATAACATATTCCATCAGTTCAGACTATGTACTGAGGTAAGGAATCATTGTCTTGATGCCCGTAACTTCAACGTCAGGCAATTACCCGGGCTTAAAGAAACCTACCCGGAACTCCGGGATGTGCATAGCATTGTACTCCAAAACCTGTTATTCCAGATTCAGGATAACCTCAAAACATTAGCGACATTAAAATCTAAAGGTAGAAGAGTCGGGAAACTCCGGCACAAACCCGTTCGATCCTTGATCTACGAACAATCCGGATACAAGATCGTCGGATCAACGTTAACACTCAGTAAAATCGGGGAAATGCCGGTTATCATCACACGACCGGTACCCGGTGTGATCAAACAAATCATCTTAAAATTCACCCGGACTCACAAATGGTTTGTATCGGTGATTTCCAGAACTGACGATAAACCGGTAAAGGGTTTAAGTGAACGCACAGTCGGTATCGACATGAATCTGGTTAACTTCTCAACGGATACTGGCGGGAAAGTATTCAAACATCCACACAATGTCCGGAAAGCCGCTCGTCAACTTGGCCGGGCACAAAAAAAACTATCCCGGAAAGTTAAGGAGAGTCATAACCGAAAAAAACAACGAGTGAAAGTTGCCCGTATTCATGAAACTGTTGAGAATCGTCGAAACGATTTCTTACACAAATGGAGTAATTACTATGTTGAGAACTATGATAAAATT
>JAUSBW010000053.1 GCA_030651815.1 Methanoregula sp. | reverse complement strand
ATCTGTCGATGATAATTTGACCCTTGGGGACGGATCTCGATAAAAAAAACGGTTGCGAATAATAATCACACTGACTTTTTGTTTATTTATTTAGTATCATCATGAAAAAATGGTGAAATCACTGGATTTTTCGACAGAACCTCTTTTTTGTATAAAACTCATAAATTTTCTTGAGTGCGGTTTCCTCGTTGCTGTTGGGAATCGGCTGCTGCTCAGCAGTGGTCGCAACAAGCAATTTTGAAACATATCGCCGATTTCTCTCTAATAATTTCGGTCCATTTTTTATCCAACTCTTCCATGATTCGGGGGCCTTTTGCAAAATTTTTTCAATTGGTAATTTTGGATTTCGCCTATCATTTATCCAGCTCCAATCAAACTCCTCATGCTCTTTCCTCATATCAAAAATCACAAAGTCAAAAGCGTAGTTTGGGAACGCCCTCTCCTTTGCTCGATCATATTGGGTGATCAGTTCAACACTTTGGATGATTCCAAATCCATTGAATTCCACGTAACCTTTTGATTTTTCATTTCTGCTCACGGCACGATAAAAGAGTAAAGGGACCGCTTGACTTCGGAGTTGGCTATCCAGCGTTGAATGAATTTTAAAAGCATCTAATAGGACCTTATTTCCCGGCGCTTCATCGGGATTTTTCCCCGGCTCTTTATTGTCGCCATAATATCGGATATGGCCGTTATCCGGATCAAACGTATCCTGCCAAGGTGTGTCGTGGCTGCCAATCTTATGGGGGCTGCTTCGTATCAGAATTGCTGGCCGTCTTTGTCCTTCTGGAGCGCGAATAAATGCAATCGGATTAATGCCGCTGTCTAATTGTGCTAAAGGAAGTCCTGGCGAATTTGTAGCGAAAAAATGATTGGGGTAGCCATCAATTACGTCGGATTCTGCGCTGTATGGACGGCCGTATCTGAAAACATCTCCGATTTTTAGCTTTGGCATGATATCTCCCCTAGAAACTAAATTATCTGAAGATCTGTTGATAATTCATTATGTTCAGATTATTTTTAACCGTGATAAATTCCTCTAAACGTTCTTTTACGCAAATTCGCCCATTTATTTGTCCGGGGCTAGCCCACGCGGCGAGGGGCGGAGCCCCGATGAGCGTCAAATCTCCCGCTGCATCGTATATAGCCGGTACCCCGACCATATCGCGATAACAATAAACGCAAGCCCGACCAGCCCCCAGCCGATCCCTACCCCGCAATCGTCCCCGCTCCGGAAGATTTGCTCGCAACGAGAGGAGATCATGATAAGCATATAGATGAGCATGATGACTGATACCCCCAGCGTGAAGCAGTAACCGTAGAAATCTCGCGAACGTGTCGATGGTTCAGTCACAGTATTGAACAATTTCACTCAATGGAGCATATTCTTTCCTTGCATCGCGGGCGTTGTCAGCATACAAAGAAAAACAACCCCCACTCCCGATCAATACCCCCTCCTCCCCGGCACAACCCCCCGGATCCCACCTCTCGCATCCGGCACATCCCCAACATATCGCGGAATCACATGACAATGACAGTGCATCACCGTCTGCCCGGCCACCGCCCCAACATTAAACCCGATGTTGTACCCCGCAGGAGAGAACTCCGCCTCAATCACACCCTTACAAGTATCAATCAAAGAGATCAAAGCCACCCTCTCTTCCGGAGTCATCGAGAAAAAATCTATAGTATGCCGGAACGGAATCACGAGCAGGTGCCCCCTGCTGACCGGGTAGCGGTCCCAGCGGGCATAACACAGTTCATTCCGGGCGACAATATCATCCGCAACGGGATTGCAGAACGGGCATTTCACAGGCTCCATGCATCGAACCCCCGGACCTCAATGAGATAATCGCATTTCTCCCCGAGCCGTTCCAGTGCCACATCCTGCCAGCCGGGCATCTTTTCCGGTGAACCCGTCAGGGCCAGATTAATCTCCCGGGAAAAGCGTCGGGGGTAAATCTCGTGCATGCAGTCCCAATAATTGACAATGGCATCAGATCTCTTGTCGATAAACGCCGGTGAGGGAATCCTGTCCCGCTTCTTTGCATTCACGTTTCTCCAGTGCCGGCAGCAAGTCCCGGAGATTGTTATTCTTCCCGGCCGCAAAGGGGATCATGTGATCCACGTGGAGCAACGCGATATCATTGATCGGCTTTCCGGACCAGACACATTCAGGAGCGTGACCGTTCCGGAATAATTTCGTATAGACCTGGTCGTGCCTCATTTACCGCACGGCTGGTTTCGGGTACGGTTCGTAATGTTTCCATAACTAAATGCAACCGATCAGGCGAATATTATTTCCTTTTCTCCCGTGCAGCGAGCCGCTCCCGCGCAATCGCAACAGCGCTTTTGAGCTTCTGCTCCAACACTTCGCGGGGCGGAAGTTCAGTGAGATACTCGGCAACCCGGATACCCCGCTCCTCCAACCGGAGCAATTCAATACGCTCCGTTGATCTCCCGGAACACAGGATCAATCCAAGCGGCGGTTCCTCCCCGGGTTGGCGGTCATATTTGTCCAGCCATCGCAGGTAAAGTTCGATCTGCCCCATATCCGCAGCGCGGAATGCTCCGAGTTTCAGATCGATCGCGATAAGGCAGCGAAGGCGGCGGTGATAGAAGATCAGATCGATGTAAAAATCTTCATGGTCAACCGTGATCCGCTTCTGGCGTGCTACAAAGGAAAAGTCCGTACCCAGTTCGGTGATAAACCGTTCCATTTCCCTGATGATGGAGTTTTCCAGGTCCCGCTCGCTGTACGTATCGGTAAGACCGAGGAAATCAAGCAGGTAATGATCACGGAACACAAGATCCGGCGTCATCCGGTCTTCGTCACGGAGCGCTGCAAGTTCCTTTTTTGCGAGCTCTTCCGATTTCTTCGAAAGGGCAGTACGCTCGTACAACATTCCATCGAGTTTTGCCCGAAGAGTCCGGACACTCCATCGTTCCAGCCGGCAAATCTCCGTATAGAAATCACGTTTCAGCGGTTCATCGATATAGATCAGGTCAAGAAAATGTGACCAGCTCAATTGTCTCGACAGTGTCGAGACTATTGTTTCATTATCGTAAGCCTCAGCAAACCGAACCATGTGGCGAAGGCTCTTATCAGAAAATCCCCGACCGTACGCATTCGTGAGATCCTGGGCTACCTGTTTGATAATTCTCTCTCCGTAAACACTCCGCCCGGAATTCAGGATATCTTCATGAGGCAGAAGCCATCAAGGAGATCCTGATGCGATGCAATCAGGACTGGACGCTGGTAACCAGTGATGCTGTCAGTTTTGAGATTTCACGCATTCCTGACAGAACCCGGATGAAAAAAGCGCAGAACCTCACTGATCTGGCAAAAGAGCGTGTAGCAATTACAAAAACAGTTTCCCGTCGATATCATGAATTTGTGGAGCCGGGTATTGATTCTGCGGATGCATTACATCTTGCGTGTGCAGAATCGGCTGGTGCGGTTCTGCTTACGACTGATTATGCGGTCATCAAAATTATTAAGAAGCACGGTAATCAGATAACTATTGAAGTTAAAAATCCCGTTGAATGGCTTATGGAGGTGAACGAACATGGAAGCAAAGACACTCAATGAAATCCACAAACAGGGTATCGATGCACTCGTGAAAGTGCTTGGTCCCATCGATGCGGTCCGGTTCCTCCAGATATATGACCCGGGAAGCGGCGATTACACCAAAGAACGAAAACAGTGGCTTGAACAGGATCCTGACAAATATCTTGCGGCTGTTATCGCTCACGGGAAGAAAAAGACCCGGGCTTAAATTTTTTTTAGTTTATTCCGGGGATACCCGGGTCAAAAGCAACGTACAATGAGCCGCTGCCGAAGACTACCGTCTCCCCGGCACCTCCCCGCACCCCACCTCTCGCATCCGGCACATCCCCAATCTCCCGCAGTATCACACGACAATGGCAACCCCCCATCAGCCCGGCCGCCACACCGGTGTCGATACCCCAACTCCGGTACCGCAAAACTAATCTCATGAGACGGACAACCACCCATAATGACAGCGCAGGCAGCTTCGCGGGTACCAACGGATCATCCTGCAAAAAAGAACACCGCCCGGCAAAAAAAGACAGATAAGCAAGGCAAGAATGCCTTAACCGCACTTTCAGAGTACTCCCTTTCTGAATTTCTTGAAAATGAACCCGACCTCTACTCCGTATCGGACCTGAAAGTGCGGTACAAATGAAATCAAAAATAGTCCTTGTCCATTTCCCATTTACAGATCTCTCCGGTTCAAAGCTCCGGCCGGCACTCGTTATCCATGAAGGTGAACAGGATGTTATCGTGGCATTCATTTCTTCAAAGATCCCTTCATCCCTCCAGGAATCTGATCTTCTCATAACGACAGATCACCCGGCATTCCGGTCAACCGGCCTGAAAATTTCATCCTTGATAAAATTCGACAAAATTGCCACATTATCAAAGATACTGATCGAAGGTGAGATTGGAGAAGTTCTCCCTGGCCTCGCTGATGAATGCAATGACATTATGCATCACCTTTTCCGGTTCTGATCAGGGCTTTTTTATTTACTTCCCCTCAAGACCGCCGCCACTTCTCCGGGTCATTCAGCCGGAGTTGGTATATCCCGGGAACGGGCCTGATATACAACCCGGATGCGGCCTCAGGAGAAAATAATCCCGCCCCCACTATCACACATCCCTGAAATCCCAGCGATTCCGGAATCACATGACAATGGCAGTGCATCACCGTCAGCCCGGCCGCCACCCCGGTATTGAACCCGGCCGGATATTCACCTCACCTGCACTCATCGATTAAGGCAGAAACCCCAGGCCCGGGTGACGCTGGCTATAGGGCGTGGCCTCGATGTGTGTCAGACTAGACGCAATTAAAATTTTGGCGGCTCACAGAAAATACGGAAATTTTTTTAAGGCATGCGAGAAAAATCAGGAAACTTTTTTTGGCAAAATCTGTACACGCACTCCCCTGAAAACCAGAATCATTCCCAACCACTAAAAATCTGACAAACCCTCATAAAACACCCAATTCTCCGACGTGATCGCAATATCGGGCAACCAAGGGCATTTGCAGGCCGTTTCTGCCAAAAAACCACCTGAAATATGTGTCAAAAAACGTGACCAACAGAAGCCCGCTATTTTAACAGGTTTTATTCGGTTTAAAACGCTTCTTTTTCGAAAACAAGCGTTTTAATCGATATTTTTATGAGATGTTGACACCCCTTCCAAAAAATCCGGAAACCGGAACAGGAAAATAGCAATCGGAGCCCGTATGAGGCTCAGAATAGTGTATCTTCCGGAACAGGGAAACTACCCGGTTCCTGGCTTTGTCTGACGTACTTAAAGACCCCCTGTTCATGCAAATACTCCAGGAGTTTTCGATCGAACAGGGGTCTGTTTTCACCCAAACGGAGCCCATATTGGAGAGATACAAAAATCAAAGCCCGAAAAATGCCCGGATCAGGAGTTTTTGCTATCGGAGTTAACTCCTTTTTTTTGAGTGGGAAATGACCTGTATTTGGGGGGTTCATTTGATGTATTCGCAGGGATTTTGCAAGGGTTGCCGGGAGGAGTATTTGGGAAAATCTCGCAGCTCAATTTTTAAAAAAGCAGAATCACGGAAGATTCCCCTCTCCGGAACACTCCCTCTGCCTCTCTTCGCTCATCGCAATGAGCTGCTCGAATATTTTCTGCACGGCCACAGGATCGATCCTGGCCTCAACTGCCTGGTCAAAAACAATATTCAGCACTTCAGAAGCACGGTTTTCATCATGGACCGGCATACCTGCATGAATCTTGATCCTGGCAATCTTTCCTGCAAGATCCTGCCGGTGTGCAATGAGCCGGACGATCTCTCTGTCAGTCTTTGTGATCTCTGCCCGTACGGTTTCGAGCGACATATGATATACATCTCTTTAGTGTTCACATAAACGTGTCCATCATCTCCCTGACACCAAAGCAGATATCAGAAGAGCGCCCTATCTGATCCGGTGATTACATGCTCGAACGAATAACCCGGCGGGAAGAGTCGGATCTTTTTATAGCGTGGATAGCGATATCCATATCGTTTGCGATCATCAAGATCGCCCCCTATGGTATAACAGGGCCCGTCAGATCGATCGATCCCGTTGTTGCACTGATATCTTTTGGTATTGCCCTTCTCACGGTAGGTATCGGATTTATCCTGCATGAGATGGCGCATAAGTTTACCGCGATAAAATTCGGGTACTGGGCGGAATTCCGGAAAGATAACACCATGCTGCTCTTTGCTGTGCTCCTTGCAGCCCTTGTCGGATTTGTCTTTGCAGCCCCGGGAGCCACCGTTATCTACAGCAATTCCGCGAGCGGGCAGGGCCTGACCCGTAAGGAGAACGGCATCATCTCGGCATCAGGACCGGTTGTCAACCTCCTGCTCTGCATCCCATTCGCCGCGCTGGTGCTGATCGGTGTCCCTCTTATGGGCGCTTCCGGTATCCTGCTCACCCAGATCGGTATCTTCGGCATCCAGATCAATGCCATGATAGCAGCGTTCAATATGATCCCGATCAGTATCCTTGACGGCAGAAAAGTGATGGCATGGAATATCCCGATCTTTGCCCTGCTCATCATCGCCTCGTTCGGGACGCTCGTGGCATCGTTCTATCTTCTCTGATCCCACATTTTTTTGACTCAAAACATGCAAATTGCAAGCAGAAGTCAATTTTTCTTTTGATGAATTTAAGGCATCCCTTATCTGGAAAGAATGGGAAAATCAGACCGCGGCGCTTTTAATTCTTACGTGGCTGATTATGAGATCATCTTCTGCAGGGATCTCCGCATTGTCCTCTTTGAGAGCCTGGATATACAGTTCGATCGCTTCTTTTGTATTGCCGATTGTCTCCTCAACGGTCTCGCCCTGAGAAAAGCACCCGGGCAGTGTGGGTACCTCAGACCAGAACCCGCCTTCTTTAGCCCGGTGAATGAGAATCAGTTGACATCTCCCACGACTAAAGTCGTGGGATTCTCACTTCATCGACCTGAACGTATCCCAGTACATTGACTGGAACAGAGGATCTGGTTTTCATGAGCGTAGATTCGGGTGTGCCCCACCCTACAGATCAGGTTGAAGTAGCACTTTCAGCCTCCATCAACTCGACAATTACTATGAACTCATCACCGGTATTTAAGCTGCTAGCCACAGGGTGTGAAAGTGATGACAAAGGGGTCCGATTCATCCCGTGACTAAAGGTAAGGGTTTTCTCTACCCCTTTACCCGAGATCATAAATAGCGGGTTCACGTAACACATCCATAATACCGACAGGATTCCTTTTTTTGCTATAACCCCTCAAGAGGCACCCGTTGACAAATCCTCCCCAAACCGGGCAAATATTCTCCTGTAAACCCGTGAAAATGCGGTTTTGTCAATAAGGATGATGAGCAGGGAATTTATGATAATGCTGAACAGGACAATGGCATAGGTCGCCTCCTGTATGAACATCCCGTCAGGGTATCCCTGCTGGAGCGGCATGGAAGCGAGTACTGCTGTTGCAAGTCCTTTTGGGATCATGACTGCCATGACACTGACGTCCCAGGCCGGTGTGGATTTAGGTATGGAGAACCAGACGGCGGGTATCCGGATAATATATAATAACAGCGTCACCAGCAGGCCGAGAGCAAAGATCTTCGGGCTGTCGAACGTGATGGAGAGCCCGATATAGATGAAAAAGAATGTCCGAAGCAGAAAGACAATTTCACCAAAAAATGATTTTTCCATGTCGGTCAGTTCAATCTGTTTAACGTTCAGTTCAAAGTACGGAGAAAATATTCCCTTAAAATAAGTGAGGTTTCCGAGCGTAATGCCAAAAACCAGTGCTGCAACTGCCCCGGAAAAACCGATCATCTCTATAAAGCCGTACAGGATAAAAATGAACGCGGGAATCGCAAAAATTTTGTTAAAGAACTCAACTTTTTTCCGGATAACTGACCATGCAATTCCCCCTGCAATTCCCACGAGGATAGCAACAAGAAATGACCCGATCAGCGTTTCGCCAGCCTGCCAGAAACTGAATTTATGGAGCTGGTACGCCTGCAGGACAATGAGAAGCAGTACGATACTCAGCACATCTGTTAAGGCAGATTCGATTGAGAGTATCGTCCGGCTTGAATCCTTTAATCCCAGTTGTCGTACAAGCGGGATGACAACCGAAGGGCTCGTTCCTGCGACTATAATGGCAAGCATAAAAGCGGTTAATGGATCTGAACCGGTGAATATCAGGACAACAAATGTTGTAAGGCCAATTGCTCCGCAGAAATTCAGGAGGGTTAAGCGCGAACATTCCTTAAATGTGCTCCGGATCGCCTCGATTCTGAGGTTGAGCCCGCCTTCAAACAGGATCACAATTAACGATATGGTCGAAAAGATCGGACCGAGAATCCCGAACATTTCCGGTGTGATCAGGCCGAGTACCGGGCCAAGAACCAGTCCGATGATGAGCAAAAAGAGGAGGTCAGGAATTTTTGTACGGGTGAAGACTTCGCTTAAGATATGACCCAGGATGATAAGGACGCCAATAAAAAAAATAAGGGGTGCAACATCCATTTTGTTTCCTATAGTGACATATATGCCAGATTTTTTATCTTTTTCTAATTACATTTAGTGCGTATACAAATCCATATCACGCCAATCAGAATACATGGATTTTCCGCAATCTTTTCCTGAAATATATTTCCCTTAACGTGCTGTGTTGTACAATTCATTACTTAATAGTGACTGTTTAGCCTGACACTAAAGCTGCTGATGGGATGAATGGTTCTCCTTTAAATGCATCTTTAATCGATGCGAGAACCGGTCGTTCATTCTTTCGTACTGTTGAAATATATCCCCTGATGCGGCAGAACCAATCAGCCCCCTCTTCACTTCGGAACGTACCGGAAATTTTCTGCTGAACTTTCGTCATATGGATATCCCGTTCGACCAGGTTATTATCGAATGGGATGGAGAAATCATACATAAACGCCTATATTTCCGTGGGGTAACTCTCGAAACGGTCAAGGAGATTCTTCGCCTTCGACTGCTTCTTCCGACCTCGTTTACCAACCGGTCGCACGTATTCCGTCACTGGATTCTCCTGTTTTCCCAATTCAATGATTCGGGCATATCGTGCTTCAAAGTCCGCGATCTGCTTAAGGCTCAGCAAACATAAACGCAGCTTAGCAGAGTCAACCTCTTTCTTGATTTCAAGAGTGAGTTCCTTCATCTGCTCACTCCAGATCTGCCCAAAATTTTCTGTAATCCCCGTCAATTCTCGAATAAGATGGACGTTGCAGAGTGCATGAAGACAATCATACTGGAAATATGCCTTCCAGAAATCGTGAACCATAGTACCCTTGAAGTCCGGCAATATCTGCAGCGCATCGGTTCCACTTTTTCCGCGGTTTTTATGGTGCCCGTACCATGTTAGAAGTGCTGTACTTGCCACATGCAACCATCGCCGTTCGCCAGTCACTCTAAATCCCGTTTCATCAACATGTAATACCGGTGCTCTACTAAGGGCTTGTTTCACGATTTCGTCATAGCCTGCAAGGTTATCATTGCAGTTCTTTATCGCTTTGGCTATAGTCGCCTTGCTAAAGGAGAACCCGAATACGTCTGAGAAAAATTCACATATCCGTTCATACGGGATTAACTGGAAAACGCTGAGATAAACCATCAGAACTTTTAATTCTTGACCATATTGTACTGGATACTCCACGCCATACGGGAATTTCCCTCGATTATGACACCCGCACTGCGGGCACTGTTTGTGTTCTGCCTGATGTTCCGTTACAACGACTTTTTGCGGAGGGATATCGAAGACTTGCCGCCGTTCTAAATCGATCACCGGTACGTCTTCCAGTGATGCCCCGCATCCCTCACATGTCTTTACTTTATGGGGAACTTTCTTATCGGGATTCTCCACAGGTTCCAGTGTGCGCCCCGGATGTCCTGTCTGTCCACCTACGGGTCGCTCTCCTTTTTTCCGCTGGCTCTTGGGTTTTATGAATACATCCGTTGACGGGGGCTG
>JAUSBW010000078.1 GCA_030651815.1 Methanoregula sp. | reverse complement strand
GAACTGTGCAGCACAATATTTTTTGTCTGTACACAGAACAAATTATTATCGAATGTCTACACAAATAAAATTTCTGTTGGCATGACTAACGCATTCATCCCGTGACTAAAGTCATGGGCTTTCTGCTGCTTTGATCGTAATCCGGGTATATTCCATATGCGACATATCCGGCACCCTCGCCACTCCCCCGCTCATCCATCATAGCGAGCGAATCCTTAATCTTCCCGCCATCCATGAGCTGGCGGCGCCTGTCAATTACACCGATTATACCACACATATTATCACAGAGAACATTGATCCATTATACTAAGCCTTTCTTAAAATACCCTTAAGCATTCGCTCAATAAAGTTAGTTAACAAAATATATATGCAATTGGGTGGAATCTTTCTTCCATAATGTCAGCAGACGTAACGAAGATGCTCAAGAAACTTGAGACGGACAAAGTCAAATTCATCCGTCTTCAGTTCACGGATATCCAGGGGATGCCAAAAAACGTTTCTATTCCCGCCATTCAGGCCGAGAAAGCGCTGACTGAAGGGATCTGGTTCGATGGATCATCTGTTGAAGGATTTGCACGGATCGAAGAATCCGATATGATCTTAAAGCCGGATCTGGCAACCTACGCGGTCCTTCCCTGGAGACCTCAGGAAGGAAAGGTTGCGCGATTTATCTGCGATGTCCAGACATATGGTAACAATCCCTTTGATGGAGATCCCCGGTTTGTCCTGCGTAAGACTATTGCTGATGCGGCAAAGATGGGTTTTACTTTCAATACAGGACCCGAGCTTGAGTTTTTCCTGTTCAAGATGTATGATGGCATACCCACAACGGAGTTTGTGGATCATGGAGCGTATTTCGATCTCGCTCCGACAGACTCTGCAGAAGATGTCCGGCGCGATGTTGTGCTTGCATTGAGTGACATGGGATTTGAGATTGAAGCATCCCACCATGAAGTAGCGGACAGTCAGCACGAAATAGATTTCAAATATGGCGATGTCCTTACCACTGCTGACCGTGTAATCACGTTCAAATTTGCCACCAAGTCAATTGCCCTCCAGTACGGGCTCCACGCGTCCTTCATGGCAAAGCCAATTGGTGGTATCAACGGCAGCGGTATGCACACCCATGGCTCGCTTGCCAGGGACGGACAGAATGCATTCTTTGATGCCAATGCAGAACTTCAGCTCTCCGATACCGCGATGTATTACATCGGTGGCATCTTAAAGCACGCACGGGCAATCACGCGTTTAGCCAACCCGACTATCAACTCATACAAGCGTCTTGTTCCCGGTTATGAAGCACCCTGCTACATATCGTGGAGTGCAGCTAACCGTTCCGCCCTTATCCGCGTTCCCGCAGCACGGGGTAACAGCACCCGTGCCGAGTTCCGCAGCCCTGACCCGATGTGCAATCCGTACCTCACCTTTGCCTGCATGCTCGCGGCAGGACTTGATGGCATCAGGAACAAGATCATGCCACCGGAAAGCACGAATACCAATATCTACCACATGGATGCCCGGGCAAGAAAGAAACTTCATATTGAAATGTTGCCCGCAAGTCTTACTGAATCAAATGCTGCGCTTCTCAAGGATGATATCATCTGCCAGACTCTCGGTGGCCATGTGGTGGAGAACTTAACCCGCATCGCAGAGATGGAAACGGATTCCTTCCGGCTCGCAGTTCACCCGTGGGAACTGGACCGTTACCTTGCTACCTACTAATTTTCAATTTTTTTTAGCCACTTTTTACGCTCTTTAGTATAATCCCCGGCCCCGTTACTGTAGCTCTGGATGAACCGGATCGCATATGACTTATCTGGATTCCCGTTTGATTTTTCTCTTTTGATAGTTGCCGGGTCACACACCCTTTGTGGCGGCACTTCACATGGTCGAATTCCCACAGAAGATCCGGGGATTTGCCGGTTTATTAAAAAAATGTTACCGGATGTAGAACAGCCCGTCGAGCGGGATCTGCTCCCACTCATCAGGATTTAGTTCCCGCAGGTTCTGCATCTCGAAATTTTCCCGGTTCATCTTGTAATAATCGGGAAACGAAATATCGACGTGATACACTTCACCGGTATCCGGGTTGTAG
This sequence comes from Methanoregula sp., assembly GCA_030651815.1. Taxonomy (GTDB): domain Archaea; phylum Halobacteriota; class Methanomicrobia; order Methanomicrobiales; family Methanospirillaceae; genus Methanoregula. The sequence continues at coordinate 23,026 of JAUSBW010000078.1, read as the reverse complement.
AGCCGGTCCCGGTCAAGGATCACATCGTCCCATTTCTCGAAAATACGGTCCTGCGACTTCTGCCGCCCGGTAAATACCTGGTTCCGGATGTCGGCCTGGTACGCGCTCAGGTCCCGGCACGCCTGCTGCCATTCGGGAGTCACGGCCTGCGACTGGAAGATGCGTACAAGCACCGGCTCCTGCACGGCATACGAGGACTCCGGGGCAAAGACCGCGTACATCCCGGCATTCCACCAGGGCGTTTGCGGAAAATCCGCAGCCCATACGATCGCAGATCCTTTCATCGGTACGCCGGACTTCATAAACGTGAAATCGTAACTGCCGGCCTCCGCGTTCAGGGCAGTCCGGAAAAACCTATTCGTCTGGTCATCAAGCGGGTGGGTGGCAGAGATCCTGACGTCGGTAATCCCGTCCAGGTTCGGGTAGTACTGCTTAAGATGCGCAGACCTCCTGATTTCGGGGAGTACCCCGGTGAGGAACGACCTGGGTGCGACGTTTCCGTTCACCGGCATGTTCTCAAAGATGGTGACCCAGTTCTGCCCCGATGCGCCATAGATCTGCCAGTAGCTCACCTGGTCGTTTTTCAGGCTCTCCGATTTGAAGACGAGGAACTGGGAAAGGACTGCGGTCTGGGTCATGAACTCGTTGCTGTCCGAAGCCCACCAGTTGATCGAGCAGGTGTCAGCCTGCTCCTGGTACGCAACCCAGCCCTGCGGGATCTTCAGGCTCATGCCGCCGGGGAACTGCGGGAGCTGCGGGTTGAAGTACACCTGCGGCCGCACCTCGTTTAACGGGACTTCTGTTGTCTGCTGCGGCTGGCTCCCAATTCCTGTGAGCGTGAAGGTGCTCACGATCTCCCGCATCGTCTCCTCTTTGGCAGCGAATTCTGTCGAAGGCACATCGTAAGCGACAAAAAGCCCGCTCCCGCCTTTGACCATTGACGTCATGACCAGTGTTTTACCAATGCCATCTGCGGTATAGTTCCCTTTGATCTCGACGATCCCATTATCAGCGCTCTTCTGAACTGATTCAATGTTGAAGCCAGGGTGCTGCCGGGCGAGTTGTCCTGCGGCATAACTGGAGAGTCCGACCGCCGTGGCTTTGGCGTTCTGGCCGCCGAGATAGATCGGCCAGATGATGATCGATGAGGCGGAATTCCGGTCCTGTGCGAGAAGGTAGGTGTCCTCCATCAGCCGGACATCCCACCCGGATGGCGCTGCCAGCGCGTATCCCTTTGCAGCATCCTGGTACTGCACGAACCCGGCTGGCACCGTAACTGATGTAGTCCCGGTCCCCGTCTCAAACTCATCGAGGCAGCCGGAGAAAAGGATAAGCACGGCCAGGATCGACAGGCAGATCAACGGTCTCATAGCTTTACCCATACCCTCCATGATGAGGTATGATACCGCACCGGTGATAAGTTTTTTGCAAAAGGGAATCGGGCAATGGTGCGGGAGCGGATGCGGGAGGATAGCCGGTCCCGTGTGACCCTGACCACGTACGAGGACGGCGCTATCCGGACGAAGGTCGAGACCTGGGCCGACACTTTACCGACACTGGCCTGGGGGTGAACACGATGGACAACGAACTCATCATCACCGCAGCGTTCCTCGGTGCAGGACTGCTCGCCTGTGTGTTCATCCCCGGGCTCCTCGTGGTCTGGGACCGGGTCATCGACCACATGGAAGACCGGGATAACAACTAAAAGTAAGCGAGATGAAAAATGGGCAGGGGAATTCCCCTGCTCATATTTTTTTATGAGCGTGGTTTTGCAACTTCAAACCGTTATCGTCGCCACAACTGCTGCGTGGTCCGAGGCCTCCGTGCGCCGGTTAGTCACGGTCGGGTAGTGAGAACCTCTCGCTGTATATACGCCACGGCGTTCAATATGGACAGCACTCAGTTTTTCCTTTATCGCACCGGAAACGACGATGTAGTCCAGCTGGTCTTTTCCGGTCCGGTAAGTTCCGCGTTCTCCGGCCGGCAGTTCCTCGCTCACGTTATACATCCCGGCTTTTGTGAGCAGCGGGGCAAGCGACGGGCTCGTTGCGCAGGAGTTGAAGTCACCGGACACGATCACGTACTCCTTTTTTAAGTCATGTTCATCGAGCAGCTCTGCCACCCGCGTGGTTTGCACGAGCCGCCGCTTGTTACTCTGCGGGTCACCTGAGGAACTGTAGCCCATGGACTTGAAATGGTTCACGAACAAGTGGAGAGGCACATCAGGTGTCAGCGCAAAGTTCACCTCCAGGCAGTCACGGGAAAAGACGGGAGTGTTCTTATCGGTGCGCTCGTGGACATGGCTCTGCATCCAGTTGATGGGCACCCGCGACATCACGGCCACATTGATTCCGCGGCCGTCGTTGCCCTGTATGGACATGATGTACGGGTAACGTTCTTTTCCCGCAGGTTTCAGGAACTCCGGGTAGAGGATGTCGTCATGGAACCCCTTTAAGGTGAGCCGGTCCTCGACTTCGATCAGGCTGATGATGTCCGCATCAAGATCAGCAATGACCCGGGCGATATTGTTGACTGACTCGTCTTTCAGCGCGGTCTTTTTAACACTCACGTACCCGAGCCATTCCGCTGCACCCTTTGCTGAGGTGGCCTTGCCGCGGATATCGTTGATGGTTGCGTACTTGTTCAGGCTTTTTGCGAGCCTTTTTATTTCGTCATGATCAAAGACCGGTTTTTTCAGCTCGGCCTTGAGGAGGTCGATTTCCTGTAAGAGCTCCTTTGCTTTTACATCAGGCTCTTCAAAGATGCCTGGTCTTGTAAAGAGGTTCTCGCAGTTGAATGTGGCAATTGTGTATTCTTTCGACATAATCGATCCGGGTCGGGTCCCGGGCCATTGTGCAGGCTTCCGGAGATTGTCCGCCGGTTTCCGGTTTATTTAAAAGTATATATAATTTACATATCATCCGTGATGGGTGTTATTACGGCACGTATTCCGGATCACCACCGGTTACACAGTACACGGTTTTTTATCCCATGATTAAAAAAATGGTAACCATTCAGCTATACGCCCGAATAGATAAAATAAAAAAGATTTAATCTGAAGATATTACTGATAATTCTATTTTCCTGTTCTGGCCGGAGAAAGAGTTCGCCCTGTTTCTAGTGTTTTCTTCATATTCTGCGCAAAGGATGTGTTGCCGGCACCTAATACGTCCATCACATCGTTAACAAAGGTGATCATGGCATCAGTGCAGGCATTCAGCCAGTCAACCATCTCAGTCATGGACTCTTTTGATCCCAGCAGCGCGGTTCCCTTTTTCGGCAACGTAACATTCAGGTTCCGGGCCTTTTTGAGCATGTCGTCATAATGGGGGTCTTCTGCCGCGCCGGCCGGCAGAACCAATACGCAAAGAAGGAGTACACACAGCAGTAACAGCAGGATTCTCATAAGCGGATTCTCAAATCTTCTTGGGGGATTTATATGCATTCAAATATAAAGACATTGTCATTCATTCAGCACATCCGATATATCATGCGTTACTGTAATGTTTCAGGTAATCAGCGATCTTTCCCATGCAGTTTATTTTGTTGCAGGAAATGATTATCTTTTTTTCACTTTTTTACCATGTATTATTTTAAAAAAAATGAGGGTAAAAACAGTTATTTCCCGCCCGATATCATCTTTGACCCACGGAGGATACCGATCATCCCGGTTCTCACAAACTCCTTGACCCCGTACTGGCGCAGGATTTTTTCCAGTGCATTGATCTTGTCAGTTTCACCAGTGACCTGGAGAACAAGTGACTTCGGGCTGACATCGACAATCGATGCCCGGAAGATGGTAGCGATCTGCATGATCTCCGCCCGTGAAGTACCCTGTTCCGCAGTCACCTTGATGAGGGCGAGTTCCCGTTCCACCCGCTCGTTCTCAGTCAGGTCTGAAACCTTGATGATATCGATCAGCTTGTTGAGCTGTTTCATGATCTGCTCAACCTTGGCATCGTCACCGATCACCACAATCGTGATCCTGCTCATGCCCGGTTCTTCGCAGGGGCCGACCGCCAGGCTCTCGATGTTGAACCCCCGGCGCGAGAAGAGCCCGGTAACCCGTGAGAGGACACCGGCCTTGTTCTCGACAAGGATCGACAATGTGTGCGGCTTCATCGCGGGTGTCCCCCGATCATCTCATTGATCGCAGCACCGGCAGGAACCATCGGAAAGACATTCTCTTCTCGCTCGATCCGGAAGTCCATGACAAACGGGCCATCGCAGTCGAGCGATGCCTGGAAGGCCGGGAGCACATCTTCCGGAGTTTCGACCCTTATTCCTTCGATACCATAGGCATTGCCAATTTTCACAAAGTCAACAGCTGGCAGCTCGGTGAAGGAATACCGGCGATCGAAGAAGAGCTCCTGCCATTGCCGGACCATGCCGAGATACATGTTGTTTAAGATCGCGATCTTCACCGGGATCTTGCTTGCGGCAACCGTCCCCATCTCCTGGATGTTCATCTGAATACTGCCATCACCCGCTATAACAAAGGTCGGGACATCAGGACGGGCAAAATGCACACCGATTCCTGCAGGGAACCCAAAGCCCATGGTGCCCAGTCCCCCGGAGGTAATCCAGGTACGTGGGTTATGGAAGCAGAAGTGCTGTGCAGTCCACATCTGGTTCTGGCCTACTTCTGAGACGATCACGGCTTTCTCTTTGACGAGGTCGCTCAGTGTCCTGATGACGAACTGCGGGTGCAGTCCTCCGGTCGACGGGCATTTGAGCGGGTGGTGCTGCTTCCAGTGCTTGATCTTCTTTAACCAGATATCGTGAGCATCCTGCTTCTTCATCAGCGTAAGGATATCTTTTAAGACCGCTTTCACATCGCCGACAATGGGCACATCTATCCGCTTGTTCTTGCCGATCTCGGCCGGGTCGATATCGATATGGATGATCTTTGCATGGGGGGCAAAGGTATCGATCCTGCCGGTCACCCGGTCATCGAACCGGGCACCGATCGCGAACATGAGATCGCATTCTGTGACTGCAAAATTTGCATACTCCGTGCCATGCATACCCAGCATGCCAAGGTTGAGCGGGTGGTGGCAGGGAATGCACCCGATCCCCATCAGTGTAGTGGTGACGGGAATTGTTGCCAGTGTTGCAAACTCAATGAGTTCGGGCGAAGCATTCGATGAGATGATACCTCCACCTGCATAGATGAGCGGGCGCTCTGCGTGACTGAGCAGTTCGAGTGCTTTTTCGATCTGACGCTTGTGTCCTTTATAGGTGGGATTGTAGCCGCGAAGCGTTACCTTCTCCGGCAACTTCACATCCTCGGCCATGCCGGTACTCACATCTTTGGGAATATCGATTAAGACCGGGCCCGGCCTTCCGGTACTGGCGATATAGAACGCTTCCTGGACAACCCTGCCGATATCCCCGGCGCTCTTCACCAGATAGTTGTGCTTGGTGATAGGCAGGGTGATGCCGGTGATATCTGACTCCTGGAATGCATCGTTTCCTAAAAGATTCGTTGGTACCTGCCCGGTGATGGCAACCACCGGAGTGGAGTCCATGTATGACGTAGCGATGCCGGTGACAAGGTTACATGCACCGGGACCGGACGTGGCGAGGCATACCCCGACACGACCGCTTGCCCGTGCATACCCGTCTGCGGCATGCGCTGCTGCCTGTTCGTGCCGTACAAGGAGGTGCCGTAATGGTGAATCATAGAGTTCATCATAGATCGGCAATACCACTCCCCCGGGATATCCAAAGATAATTTCGGTACCTTCGCGCAGGAGTGATTCAACGAGTATTTTTGCCCCGGTCTTCATGTTCTTCCCTCTAGTAGTCTGTTCATGCCGGCGATCATCGCCTCGACACTCGCCATGATAATGTCCGTGCGTGCGCCGCGAGAAGTAATTATCTTTCCGTCTTTACTTAATCTTACTGTTACGTCGACCAATGCATCGGTTCCGCCCCTGATTGCGTCGACATGGTACTCTTCGAGGCGTATATCAGCAACATCTGCTACACATTTGCGCAGCACTTCCATGGCTGCATCCACCGGCCCGTCGCCGGTTGCAGCACCGGTCATCTCCACGCCGTTTACCACAAGAGTAACTGACGCAGTTGGGATCATGTGGCTGCCGGATGTGGCGGTGAACTGGCGCATCTTGATAAACGGCTTGCATTCTATGGCAAGCACCGCATCTGCGATCGCCATCAAATCAACATCCGTCACCCGTTTTCCTTCATCGCCGAGCTGTTTGATCCGTTTCAATATCTCACGGATCTGGTTTTCATCGGCTTGGTAATTCAGCTCATGGAGTGCTGCTTCGACAGATGCTGAACCGGAATGTTTGCCAAGTACAATGCGGCGTTTTCTCCCAATCATCTCGGGTTTGACGGACTCATACGTGGATGGTTCACGCATAACCCCATGGGCATGGATACCGCTCTCGTGGGTAAATGCCATCTCCCCGACAATCGCTTTGTTTACGGGCAGGGGAACGCCGGTCAGGCGCGAGACAAGGGTGGAGAGATGGTAGATCTCCTCTTTTTTGATCCGGGTCTGGTACCCGTAGAGAATCTCGAGTGCCATGACCACTTCTTCTAAGGGGGTGTTTCCCGCCCGTTCCCCGATACCATTCACTGTTACATGAGCACAACCCGCCCCGGCTTTGAGCGCGGCCATAGTGTTTGTCATGGCAAACCCGAGATCGTCATGGCAGTGGATAGAGAGCGGTGCAATCTTTGCAAGCGGGGGGATGAACACCTCAACCTTTTCCGGGGTAAGGAGACCTACCGTATCACAGAAGCAGAGCCGGTCGGCTCCACAAAGCACACCTTCAGAAAAGATGTATTTGAGGAACTGCTGGTCAGCCCGTGAGGCATCCTCGCCCGACAGCTCAACAATGAGCCCCCGGCTTTTGGCATATTCCACAGCATCCCATGCCATCTGTGCCACCACTTCGCGGGTCTTTCTCATCTTTTTCTCGATGTGCAGATCGCTCACCGGAATTACGAGATGGACAGAATCAGCGCCAAAATCAGCAGCAGCATCAATGTCGCTGTTCAAGGCACGCACATACGTGCAGATCTCGGCAGAGAGCCCGGCTTCAGAGATGAGCTTAATAGCCTCCCGTTCGCCGACAGAAGCGGCAGCTGAACCGGCCTCGATCACATCAATGCCAATCTCATCGAGTTTGACAGCAATCTCAAGCTTCTGCTTCGGGGTTAATGAAACGCCGGGCGTCTGTTCCCCGTCCCGTAATGTAGTATCAAAAAAACGTAGCCTTTGGCCCAATAAAACAACCACTCATGGCAGAATTCACCATAGTTATACGTTGGGAACGGGAATATATATACATTCTCTGATGTTCTCTTAAGCACGGTGTCAATAAATGCCGGAAGCAGCCACATTCGACAGGTACAGGTCCAATACCCTGTCACTTATCCTGATGGTGAATTACATATGACCGTGCAGAGTCCATTCCCTTATGAAGCAGGCGATCCATCAGCTGTTGCAGATAAGATCCGTTCTGATCTTGTAAAACTTAAATCAGCCCGTACAACAGGAGAACTTGGTACACGGATCTCTGCTGTTGTGCTCTTGTATTCTCCCAAGGATATCCAGCAGATGCGGCACAATTTTTACGAGAAGATCCGTAATGTAACCACGGAATATCGCAATCGTCTTTACGCAAAGATCACAGAACACCTTCTGGGAACATGGCAGACCATGTGGCTCATGCAGCAGCAGGGTGCATTTTCTGAAATGAATGAACCTGTACCGGCCGTTGTGAATACGTACTGGGACATGGTTGCTGCACTGTGCAATGATACGGGTACCGGTGACGACACCCGTATCAGTTTTCTCAAGTTCCTTATCGCAGGCTTTTGCATGTTTGTCAAGAACGAACCGGGACACCCGGCGGGCACCCCGTTTCCCGGCGGGGACATGGTCCAGTTAATCGATGGGGTATATTATTGCCCGGTACGGGAGAAGGCAAACGATGTCGATGCTGCACTCTGCCCGTTCTGCCCTGCCCTGCAGACCCCGGCTATCGGTTACTTACAACCTCCGGTGAACCCGAGCGCACACCAGAAACAGGAGTTCATCCGTAACTGCCACGACTTTCATAACTTCAACGGATGACTTACCAGTGTCTATAGATTCGGCTTTTTTTTCTGAATCTGGTCAATGATTGGTACGGAATTTTCGATCAAACAGGTAAAAACTGTTATATTTTACCGGCTCACATTCTAGCATTGACGCTCTCCCGATTTCATCTTCTGCCAGGTGCAGTCTTATGGATACAGACCCGATAATCCCCTTAAAAGATCCCGCATTGTATATCAACCGTGAACTGGCCTGGATACGGTTCAACCGGCATGTGCTGGATGAAGCCCTTGATCCTGCGCATCCTCTTTTAGAGCGGGTAAAATTTCTATCAATTTTTGCCAATAATCTCGATGAATTTTTTATGGTCCGGGTATCGGGACTCCAGCGCCAGTTTGCAAAAGGCGTGCGTAAGTTTCCTGCTGATGGAATGACTCCCGGTCAGCAGCTGGATGGCATCCAGCAGGCGCTGTTGCCGGAACTTATCAGCCAGTACAACTGCTGGCATGACGATATACTACCCAAACTTGCACTGAATGGAATTCATATACATAACTTTCGCGATCTTACAAAAAACCAGAAAGCAGTGATGCACCGTTTCTTTGTAGATGAGGTCTACCCGGCGCTCACACCTCTTGCCTTAGACAGTTCGCACCCGTTCCCTTTCATCTCCAATCTTTCGTTAAATCTTGCGATCATCGTACGTGACACAAACAAAAAAGAGTTCTTTGCCCGGGTGAAAGTGCCGACCAACCTCTTCTCCCGGCTCATACGTATCCCCGATCCTGACAGGAATTACCGCAATGACCAGCAGGTCCATTTCGTGTATCTCGAAGACATCATTGCAGCCCATCTCGATATGCTCTTTTGCGGACTTGAAGTAGTGGCGTCATTTCCCTTCCGGATCACCCGGGATGCCGACCCGGAGATTGAAGTGGATGATGCTTCGGACCTGCTCACAACAGTCGAAGAGATCATGGAACAGCGGGCACATGGAAATCCCATCCGCATCGAAGTCGAGTGTTCCATGCATGACAGCATCTGCCACATGTTCGAAAAGAAGCTGGTAGTCACCTCAGCAATGATCCACCGTGTCGGCCACCCCGTTGGAATGGCTGACCTTATGCAGCTTCTCTCTCTGGATCGTCCGGATTTAAAAGACGCCCCATTCACACCATCAGTTCCGGAAGATCTGGTGGAAGGCAGCGATATTTTCTCGGCCATACGGCACCATGACATCCTCCTGTACCAGCCATATGACAGTTTCACCCCGGTAGTAAATTTTATCCGGCAGGCAGCAAAGGACCCGGATGTGCTGGCTATAAAAATCACTCTCTACCGGGTAGGTTCCAACTCCCCGATTGTCAAGGCGCTCATGGAGGCACGGGAGAACGGAAAGGCAGTAGCTGCTCTCATTGAGCTCAAGGCCCGGTTTGACGAGGAGAATAATATCGGCTGGGCCCGCGCTCTTGAGCGCGAAGGTGTGCATGTTGTCTACGGCGTAGTCGGACTCAAAGTGCATGCAAAGCTCTGCATGGTGGTGCGCAGGGAGAAAGATGGCATCCGCCGCTACATGCACCTTGGCACCGGCAATTACAATGCCACAACAAGCCGCGTTTATACAGATTTGGGATTTCTTACCTGTGACAAGCAGATCGGCGAGGATGTGGCTAACCTCTTTAACTTCCTGACCGGGTATGCACGTATCGACAGTTACCAAAAACTCCTTGTTGCGCCGGTGACCCTCAGGAAGGGGATGCTCTCGATGATCGACCGCGAGATTGCCAGTCACCAGCAGCATGGCGGGGGACACCTCATCTTCAAGATGAATGCTCTTGTCGATCCGATCTGTATTGCTGCGCTCTACCGGGCATCACAGGCCGGTGTGAGAGTAGACCTCCAGGTACGGGGTATCTGCTGCCTGCGGCCGAAAATTCCCGGCATCAGTGAGAATATCGAAGTGACAACGATCGTTGGCAGGTTCTTAGAACATGCCCGGATTTACTATTTCTTCAATGGCGGAAACGAAGAAGTGTTCTTAGGAAGTGCTGATCTCATGCCCCGGAACCTTGACAAGCGCGTTGAAGTGCTCTTCCCGATCCAGAATCCGGAAATCCGTAATGCGATAATTACTAAAATTATTCCCGTTCAGCTGACAGATAATCTCAAACTGAGAGTATTGCAAAGTGACGGGACCTATAAACGAAGCACTCTCCTGAAAGGGGCCAAACCTCTCAATGCCCAGACATGGTTTGTAGAACACAGCGGTTTTTGGTATAATGGCATCCAGTAAAACGCCCGTAACCGGGACTGAAGAAAAGAAAGAACCCATAAGAGCGGCCTGCTATTTTGGTAAAGAAAGACTGCTTCCCCTTCTTGAAGCCTTTGCCAAAGAGTCTGACGGTGTCCGGGCAGCAGAGGATATCGAATATATTCACCGGATGCGGGTGGCATCCCGCCGCCTCCGGGCAGCTCTTCCCCTTTTTCGTTCCTGTTTTCCCGCCAAAAACTATGCCCGGTGGTCTGAAGAGATCAAGGAGATTACCCGTGCATTAGGAGAGGCGCGGGACACTGATGTTCAGATTGCCTGGCTCACAAAATACCAGAAACGATCGGAGAAAGCCTGGAAGTCTAAAAAGCCTGATCGGGTGGGGGATGCTCCCACCAGTCCTGCAGTGCGGTATCTTCTTTTGGATCTCCGGAAACAGAGAGTCCTTCTCCAGAAAGAGGTGCTCTCTGCGCTCGACAGCCTGGAAAAGAGTCATGCCATTGACGCTATGCGGGATGCTTTTAAAAAGCCCCTTCCTCCTTTAAGAGGCGTGCAGAAACATTCCCTTGCGTATGGCATATCTCCTGTTGCAGCCCTCCGGATTGAAGAAAGATTATGTACACTCCTCGCATTCGAACCCTGGGTCTCCCATCCGGAGGCAGTTGCGGAACACCATGCCACCCGGATTGCGGCAAAAAAACTCCGTTACACGCTCGAAGTCTATGCCCCCGTCTACAGGCTCATCCTGAAAAAACCGATCTCACGGGTCAAGGCCGTACAGGAAATATTAGGAGATCTGCATGACTGCGATGTCTGGATCGATACCATAACCCGCCTTCTCCTGCGCGAACGCTCTCTCTTCAGGACCGAAAATGATGAGAAACGCCCCGATACATTCACGTTATCGAGCCTGAAGCTCTTTTTAGCGGAGCGGGAGAAGGAACGGCTGCAGCTCTACCGGCATTTCGTACGCTACTGGGCGTCTTTGAAGCGGGCACATATCTGGGAAACCCTCCGGACCACGCTTGACTCCGGCAGGAAAATGAGTTTCAGGCCGCAAGTGCAGGTGCCAGAAGAGGAGATACGAACTGCTGTCGCCATCATATCCGGTGAATTTCCCGGTGGCCGGAAGCACAGCCTTCATGTGACGAAGCTCTCCCTGATGCTGTTTGACAGCCTGCAACCCTTCCATAAGATGGATGGTCGGGACCGGTTCCTGCTCGAATGTGCCGGCATGCTGCATGATATCGGGTGGAAATACGGGCGGAAAAATCATAACAGGCGAAGTGCAGATATGATCTTTGCTGATGAACGCCTCCCGCTGGATCTTGCAGAGCGTGGGACTATCGCTCTTGCAGCGCTCGCTCACCGTGGTTCTGCACAGCTCGAATCGCAGGGTTTTTTCTCTCTTCTCTCACCTGAATACCAGAAAAAGACTCTCCAGCTCACCGGAATACTCCGCATAGCTGACGGTCTGGATTACCTGCATCTTGGGACTGCACAGGAGATCCACTGTGTTATTGGAGAAGAGATATTCTGCGATGTGATCGCCAGTGCCGATGTTTCTGTTGAGAAAGAGCGTGCCCGCACCAAATCAGATCTGTTCATTAAGGCTTTTAACAGGAACCTTGTGATCCGGTGAAGATGAAAAAACCGGGCCAGAACGGGCGGGTAGTTGCATTCCTCGATATCGGTACCAATTCTATCCGCCTGTTAGTTGTCCGTCTCAACCCGAATCATTTGTACACCATATTAACCTGTCAGAAACAGCGGGTGCGTTTAGGTGATGAAGAATTTGAAAGATGAGGAGATCCTCCCTAAAGCCATAGAACGCGCTGTTATAGTCTGTAAAACACTCACCGATCTTGCGCCCGCACGTTCAATGCCAAAGAGTTTGTCGCAGTAGCCACTTCCGCCATGCGTGAGGCAGGAAACCCGCAGGAGATCCTTCACCGGCAGGGGGTTACAGTACGGACTGCTTGTTGATTATCTTTCCCGCATGGATAAATTCCCCCTTTTAGGTGAACTCTCACCACGCCAGCGAAGCGTGCTCCAGCCGGGCAGATCCTGTGGCATAAATGATGCCCATGCCCGAACGGTAACTGCACTTGTCCTTGGCATGTTAGACAGTGCAAAAGAGCAACAGTGCAAAAGAGCAAAACCTTCATTCCTTTTCTGATGCTGAACGTGAACTTTTGGAATATGCTACGTTCCTTTATGACATCGGTTCGTTTATTCCAGTCTTTTTTGTAATGCGGTCTGTTTCCTTGAAGGTATACGATGTTATGACCCTTACTCATCAAAAAGAAACGGTCTGCTATCTGTTGAGCCTTTCCACATAATGGTTAATGATATTTTGCCTGTTCCAGCATGCAGTCAATGAGCACCAGTGCGAGCATTGCTTCTGCAACCGGCACAATGCGGGGGGCGATACAGGGATCATGCCTGCCCCCCACAGAAATATCCACAACATTTCCGTGGATGTCCCGGGTCTGCTGTATTTTTGCTATTGAGGGCGTGGGTTTCACCGCGATCCTTACGATAATGTCCTCACCGGAAGAGATACCCCCAAGGATGCCCCCGGCATGATTGCTGGAGAATCCGTCAGCTGTCATCGGGTCGTTGTTCTCGCTCCCGAACTTTTGTGCTGCGGAAAAACCATCACCGATCTCCACACCTTTGACAGCGCCGATACCCATCATTGCACAGGCAATTAATGCGTCGAGTTTCCCAAAGACCGGATCGCCAAGCCCGGTTGGGCATCCGGTTGCTGTCAGCTGCACGATTCCGCCCACAGAATCCCCGGCAGTTTTTGCGGCAAGGATCTCTTTTTCCATATCGGCAGGATCGGTTTTGCCATGCACTTCGCTGATCGTTCCGGTAATGGTAATACCCCGGTCAGAAAGGCACTTCATCGCTACTGCACCGGCTGCCACCCGCGCGAGCGTCTCCCTGCCAGAACTCCTGCCACCGCCCCGGTGATCCCGGATGCCGTATTTCTCCTGGTACGTGAAATCTGCGTGACCCGGACGGAATTTTTCACGGAGTTCCTCATAGTCTTTTGACTGCTGCCCCTCGTTTCGAACCATCAGGGCTACAGGAGTGCCGGTTGTCTTTCCTTCAAAGATGCCGGATAGTATCTCGACTTTGTCCCCTTCCTTTCTTGATGAACTGAGTGGAGAGGTGCCCGGACGCCGCCGGTCAAGGAGTGGCTGGATATCGCTCTCCGAAAGTGCCATGCCTGCCGGGCATCCATCGATAACAACACCCAGTGCCGGTCCGTGGCTTTCCCCAAATGTCGTGATCCTGAAATTTCTGCCAAATGTGTTCATATTACCAGCTCCCGGATGATTGTGTCCGGTACATCGATGCCGAAGTTGAGATAAAACTGTTCACGCGCCTGATGGATGAACATCTCGGTGCCGGGGATGGTGTTGCACCCCTTCTTCTGTGCAGACTGGATGAGTGGGGTCTCGGGCGGTGTATAGACCAGATCGTACACTGTCATCTCCGACAGGATCTGGTCTTCCTTAAGCGGGCTCCGGGTATCCGGCTCCATGCCCAGCGGTGTGGCATTCACTACCAGATCCGGCTTTATCCCGTCAAAGGCATCCCAATCGGCCGACTTACAGCCAAATCGCCCGGCAAGGGTTTTTGCCGTTGCCGGTGTCCGGTTTAAGATCGTCACGTCCATATCGAGGTCAACAAGTGCATAAGCAGCAGCCGCAGCTACACCCCCTGCCCCGAGCAGCACTGCTTTTGCTCCTTTAAGATGGACAAGCGGCTTTCTCACACCAAGCCAGTCGGTGTTATACCCGATCGCAGTCCCGCAGGCAAAGACTACGGTATTCACTGCGCCAATCTGCCGGGCAGCGTGTTCATCCACCTCATCGACATACTCCATCACGTCCTGCTTGAACGGAATTGTTACCGAGAGTCCTTTTGCATCGATGCAACGTGCAACCCGCATGATCTCATCGAGTTCGGGATCTTCAAACCACGTGTAGTGGTAATTGAGACCATACCGTTCAAACAGCCCGTTGTAAAGCGCAGGGCCCTTGCTGTGAGCACATGGGTAACCGGCGACTCCCATGATCCGGGTCTGCGGGTCCCGGTTATCGCCAGTCAGCACACTCTCCAGTTTCTGGAGTGCAAGGGGCAAAATCCGCCCGGTTTTAAAGAACTGCAGGGCAGTTGTGCGCTGTTTTATGGACGAATTTCCTTCCTTAAGAAAATGCAGCACCTTCTCTCCTGCTGCCTGCGGTGTTGTCTCGCTGGTGTTTATGCAGAAATCTGCTGATGCGTAATAGTGCTGGCGGCGCCGGTCAAGAAGCACAGAGATCTCTTCATGGAGCGGGAGATTTGTCAGCGGCGGGCGGGGGGATCCTGTAAGCCTTGTTTCGATGGCATCGATATCTGCAATCAGGAGGATGACAATGCTCTGCCTGCGCAGATGCACCATATTCTTCGGGTCGATCACCGCTCCGCCACCCGTGCTGATCACTACGTTGTCGGGGGGAAGGGATGCTATCACTTCACGCTCCTCGGCCCGGAACCGCTCCTCGCCTTCTTCGTGAAAGATGGAGGGAATGGATCTGCCGGTCTTCTTCTCTACCAGATCATCCGTATCCAGCAGCGGCAGGTTCAGCCGGCGTGCAAGGATCTTTCCAATCTCGGTTTTCCCGGTCCCGCGAAATCCGGTCAGCACGATTCGCTTCATGGGACGACTCCGGAAAGCTGCTCCCAGAAACCCGGAAACGATTTGTCAACACACTCTGCGTTTTGTATGGTAATTCCCCCGATGCCACAGCCCAGCACGGCAAAGCTCATCGCAGTGCGGTGGTCGTTTGCCGGGTCTATTGAGCCGCCGTGCAGAAGGGCAGGTCGTATCGTGATACTGTCCTCTGACACCTGCACATCGCCGCCCAGCAACCGCAGCCGTTCTGCTGTACTACTGATACGGTCGCTCTCCTTGAATTTTAAATGACTGATGCCCGTTATCGTAGTGGGAGTGCCGGCAACTGCTGCAACCATACAAAGAGTCTGGACTGTGTCGGGGGATGTTGACATATCGAATCTTATGCCGGTCAGCGTGCCGGTCCGTTCGATTGTGACGGAATTGCTGCCATACGTAACCGTGCACCCCATCTGCCGTAGTGCATCGACAAACCTGCGGTCGCCCTGCACGGAATCCGGTGCCAGCCCGGTGACTGTCGCCCTGCCCCCACAGATAGCGGCAAGAGCAAGAAAGTAGGATGCGGACGAGTAGTCGCCTTCGATAGCGTAGGTTCGTCCTGCGTAATGGTCACGGTTGCTGACCGTGAACTTTTGATATCCCTGACGCGAAACGCGGGCGCCGAACTTTTCCATCACATCGAGCGTGATGTCAAGATATGACTGCGATGCCGGGGGAGCCGGTAAGACGAGTTCCACTTCCCGTTCTGCATAGGGTGCTGCAAGCAGGATCGATGAGATGAACTGGCTGCTCATCGATCCATCAATCGTCACATGCCCGCCAATCAGTCTGCCCTGTACTTTAACCGGAGGGTACCCGCCATTTTTCAGGAACTGGACCGAACCCCCGATTGCACAGAGCGCATCTGCAAGTGGTCCGATCGGCCGCTCCTGCATGCGGGGACTGCCGGTAAGGATTACAGGATGGCTGCAAAGGAGCGCCAATGATGTGAGCAGGCGCAGACTGGTCCCGGAGTTATCCAGATCAAGCGATACTGCGGTGCGGGCCGGGAAGGTTCCGTTACATCCTTCAATGATTATCCGGTCAGAGGTCACATCAATGGGTACTCCCAGTGCCATGAGGGCATGTATAGTGAGCCGGGTATCTTCCGCATCAAGCGGATTTAAGATGGTTGTTTTGCCTGAACCGAGTGCCGCAGTGATCAGGGCCCGGTGCGTGTAACTCTTTGACGGGGGGGCTGGTATTTCCAGGTTCACGTGATCGATACGCAATGGTGTGACTATCATAACGGAACCTCAACTTTCCGGTAACACCCGAGTTCCTTTACGGTTGTGATAACTTTGAGTTCCTCTAAAGTTTCATCTGTGCAGGAGGAACTCTCGAAGTCTAAAAAGAATACATAATTCCCAATCCCTCTTTTTGAAGGGCGCGACTCAATTCTGGTTAAGTTAATCGATCGCTGTGCAAAAACTTCGAGCAGATCATGCAAGAGACCCGCGCGATCCGTGCTTGGATCAATGACAATACTGCATTTTTGCGCATTGTCTTTGGGAGCAGGTGTACGCGAAATACGTACAAACCGGGTTGTGTTGGAAGAATTATTCTCAATGTTTGAGACAATAATTGGCATTTTGTAAAGCGATGCTCCGGATACCGAGAGGATTGCACCGGCATTGGGGGTTTTTTTCGCTTCCAGTGCACTGGATGCATTACTACTGGTATGGATTACGGGAATCTTCCATTCTTCAATGCGTTCACTGCATTGCTCGTGCGTCTGGGGGTGGGCATAAATTATCTTCATTTGTGCAAGTGATACCGGGGATGCGAGATGATGATGAATGGGCATATACATCTCTGCCGTGATAAAGAGGGGGTACCGCAACAATCCATCGAGAGTTTCTCCTACACCTCCGGCTTCGGAGTTCTCAATCGGCACGATTCCTTCCCCCTCTCCTTTTGCAACAGCGGACAGGATACTATGGATGGTGGGGACGAGGCGTACGGATTTGCACCCCATCTTCAGGGCAAGTTCATGGGAGAATGTGCCTTCCGGTCCGAGAGTGATGATCGTCATCGGTTCACCATGCATTCGATCAGTGCGTCGGTCATATCCTGCCCTTTTTTACAGTAGTCTCCCAAGTGGCGGCTGTTCTGTTCAAAAAACTGGTAGAAGGCATCAGGATCCTGTGATTCGACAATCGCACAGAGATCGCCCGCAGAGGACCGGCAGGCCGAAAGCACCTCCGGCACAAACGGGTTCTGCTGGAGGATGTCAGCGTAGAGTGCAGCGTCCTGTGAGAGGAGCCTGCCCATCAGGGAGAGTTCGATCTGGTAGACCGGGCTCGTGAACGCTTCGGTCTTCCCGATTCCGATCCCCAGCCTTCGCAGGGAATCGGCCATGCAGAGCGTGACAAAATGGGTAAGACCCTGCACCACTGCCATCATCCGGTCATGCGCTTCGGGCGTGGTGATCGTGCACTCAGCTTCCTGCTGGCGGAATATGGCGAGGAGATCATGGAGGGCAGTGTCGTTGCAGCGGGCGGGACAGACAATGATGGTCTGGTGGCGCAGTGAGTGTACGGTCGGCCCGAACATCGGGTGCAATCCGATCACTTCGGCCTTTGAACGGAGCATTGCTTCGACAGGACGCACTTTGAGCGATGTGAGATCGCAGAGCAGCTGATCTTTACTCAGGAGTGGTGTGATCTCATCTATGACCCGGACTGTATCATGGATGGGTACCGATACGATGACAAGATCGCACTGCTCCGCGATATCCCGGTTCGTGAGTTCTGTCGATCTTCCTGATACAACCACATCATACCCGCCCTGTTCAAAGACGGGCACAAATAACCTGCCCATCCTGCCGGTTCCACCGATAATGCCTGCTTTCATGGTCACTTCTCGCGGATGGTCTCTTTTATGGCCATCCCAAAATGCCTGCCGCCTTCAAGGGCGCAGCCCATAATCCTGTCACCCGGGGCAAGCTGCACCACGGAGATGGCGCCCCCGTCCTCGCGAACGAGCCGTATGGTCTCTGCGTTCTGGAGTACGAGGCTGACTTTTACGTTCCCGGATGTTGCTTCGACCAGCAGAAGCGGACGGCGCTCGATCTTGGTCCTGCCGATGATGACCGTATGCGTGGCCCCTTTCGCATCCGTCACGAGCACATGTCCGCCAATGGAGAGGTCTGACAGGTACGCGGTCTTCCCGTCAGGGAGCAGGATGTAGGCATGCACTGCCCCGGCATTCACCCGGAACGGGCGCGGGGCTACGTAAGGATTCTCCAGCGTTTCGGCATGGACCAGCAGCATGGCTGACGAGGTGTTGCCCATCAGCATGCCTTCGCCATCGGAGAGCATGGAGCAGGTGTCCACGCAGACGCGGTCGCCCATGCCGACGGGATGGATCTTCGTTACGGTAAATGGGATAAGCCCGACCGTTCCTCCCGAGGATTTTAGGAGTGAAGCTACGGACCGGACGATTGCGGAATCACTGGTTGTTAACAGGATGCCATACACGCCTTTTTCAAGTACATGGAGAGCGAGTTCTGCCTCGTGTACATTTTTTACGCTTGCGATGATCCGGTCCGATTGTGCGACAAGGTTTTCGAGCGGGATGACGGTCCAGTCGCTCGTGGTCACGATCACGTACCGGTTCTTTCCTGCCTGAGCTGCTGCATTCTCGCTCGCTTTGTCCGTAATCGTGCACTCGATCACATCGGTTCCGGGTTTGATGTCGCCATCGGGTGCAACCGTGGTGATTCGGCCGAGCTGTTTGACATTTTCTGCCCGGTCAACCACCAGTGCATCCGCACCGCTCTCTATTGCCGTGGTCGCAATCTCCTTGTTCCAGGGACGGCAGTCCACCCAGAACTGTTTCATTTCCTGTGCCCCAGCACGCTATCGGGATCTGATTCTTCGTGTACAACCCGGCAGAGGGCTTTTACAAAGGTCCGGGTATCTTCGCGCTGGAATGCATTCCTTCCCACGCAGACTCCGGCACCGCCTGCACGGACGGCTTCCCTGATGATCTTTAAGGATTCAAGATCTGCGCACTTCTCCCCACCGGCTATAAATACCGGTACTGAGCAGGACTTGACGATCTTCTTAAATGCTTCCGGATCGCCGGGGTAGTTGGTTTTGATCAGGTCAGCGCCGAGTTCTTCTGCCACCCGGACGCAGTGGCCTACCGACTGCGCTGAGAAGGGATCGATGCCCTTTCCCCGCGGGTAGATCATGGTGAGGAGCGGCATGGCCCAGCGGTTACAGTCCTTTGCCACCTTTGCGCCGATCTCGAGCATCTTGGACTCATTGGGTGCACCGAGGTTGATGTGGATCGAGACCGCGTCGGCACCGAGTGCGATTGCCTCTTCCACGGTACAGACCTGCACCTTGTCGTCCGGGTCCGGGTTCATCGAGGTGCTCCCCGAGAGATGGATGATCAGCCCGATATCGCGCCCGTGGCGACGGTGTCCCCGTTTTACCATGCCCTTATGGAGCACAATCGCGTTTGCCCCCCCGTCGCTTACCTCCGAGATGGTCTTCGTCATATCGGTCAGGCCGTCGATCTGGCCCATCGAAAAACCGTGGTCCATCGGTACAATGACGGACCGTGCAGTGTTGCGGTCCATTATCCGTTCGATCCTGATGTCTTTTCCAATCATGATTACACCTTAAGAATTTCCAGTGCTTCTTCGACACTCTTGTTCGCATGTACGATACAGGCAGCGGCCCGCACGAATTTTGCCGGGTGTGCGTGCTGGAAGGCGTTCCTCCCGATCGAGATACCCGCAGCCCCGCCCGCCATTGCTCCTTCAATTAACTCAAGCGTTGTGCGGTCATCCGTCTTTGAACCTCCGGCTACAACCACCGGCACCGGGCACCCCCGGGTCACTTCGCGGAAGCTCTCCGGGTCTCCCGTGTAGACCGTCTTGACGATATCTGCGCCGAGCTCGGCTGCCACCCGTGCGGCGAGTTTCACCTGCTCGATGTCATTGTTGATCTTGATGTTTTTGCCCCGCGGGTACATCATCGCAAGGAGCGGCATGCCCCATTCCATGCATTCCACCGCGACCATGCCGAGGTCATGGAGCATCCTTTCTTCGGAGTCCGCGCCGATGTTCACATGCATCGAGACGCCGTCAGCACCCATCTTCAGCGCATTGGTCACGGAATTTACCAGCACCTTGCTGTTCGGGTCCGGTGCAAGTTTCGTGCTCGCTGACAGGTGGAGAATCAGGCCGATGTCCCGGCCACCCTGCCTATGGCCGTGGAGCGCGAGCCCCACGTGGCCGATCACCGCGTTTGCCCCGCCATCCGCCACCATGTTGACGGTCTGGCCCATATCGATAAGGCCCGCAATCGGCCCGTCCGAGACCCCGTGATCCATCGGTACGATGATCGTTTTTTTCGTATTTCGGTTCATGATTCTTTCCAAACGAATTTCCTTTCCTCTCATAGTAACAACAACACCTCCCCCTGCATTCACACACAAATTTATTGTGCAAACCAAGGGGCTTGATCAATACCAGTAATAAAACCGGTAATAAAAGCTAAAGAAGCCAAAAAAGCCAAAAACGCGGGACCATGCGGTCTTCGCATTCAAAGACTGTTCAGAAACGATTTCACTGATGCAACGGGCGGGCGAACTAGTGGAGATAAAGACCTTCACGGGCAAAAAAACCCTCATGAATGCTGTAGCACTCGTCCTGCATATTCTATTGTAGGAGTTTAGGGTATTTATTTGTGTGTGCTAATGCTTAGCACGGTCGGGGGGATGGGGGGATTGTAAGCGGGAAATGGAATATGGAAATTAGTAATATGTATACCAGAATTTTTCGTTAACTAACCCTTTTATCAGTTCAGAATTTAAAGCAGAATCAGTGATAATATGCCAATACCTGATTTTCAAAATCTGATGTTACCCATTCTGGAGTTTTATGGCGACAAACTCGAACATGGATCCCAGGACGCTCTTGGTCATTTAAAGACAAAATTAAAACTTACCGATGATGAGATCAACGAGCTTCTCCCCAGTGGCAGACAATTCAGATTTAATAACCGCGTCGGCTGGGCGATAATCTATTTGAAGAAATCCGGGTTGCTGAACCGACCTTCACGGGGTAAATATATCATCACCTCACGGGGTCTGGATGTCCTCAAGGAGAAGCCGGAAAGAATCAACATGAAATATCTGGAAAAATTCCAGGAGTATCTTGATTTCAAGGATTTCAGGAACGAAACGATCGAGGATAAAAGTCTCCCTTCCGAATGCGACAGGATATCGACACCCCAGGAATCACTGGAGTCGAGTTACCAGGAGTTAAGAAGGCAATTATCGCATGATCTTCTTGAACGGGTTAAACAGAGTTCCCCGGCATTTTTTGAAACACTTGTCGTAGACTTGCTTTTGAAATTGGGATATGGCGGTTCAAGGATTGATGCGGGCCAAGCCATAGGCAGGACCGGCGATGACGGTATCGATGGAGTAATCAAAGAGGATAAACTGGGTCTCGATGTCGTTCACATTCAGGCGAAACGTTGGCAAAATCCCGTGGGAAGACCGGATATCCAGGCTTTCGTGGGAAGTCTCGAAGGAAACCGGTCCCGGAAAGGCGTTTTTATCACCACTTCGAAATTCACCGCAGATGCACAGGAGTATGTGAAGAGGATCGAGAAGAAAATTGTCCTTATTGACGGCGAACAATTAACGCAATTGATGATCGATAACAGCGTAGGTGTTGCTGAAGAATCCCGGTATGTCGTGAACCGGTTGGATGAGGATTATTTTATTGAGGAATAATCTGGTTTTAAATCAAGGTTTGAGAGTGATTTTAGACACGGGAGGATGTATAAATCATGATTGATGTATTGGATGCTACGGTTAATTTTATTCAGACTTACAATAATGGATTTTTCACGATATTGGGTGTAGGTATCGGAGCTATCCTCGGGTTCATGTGTTCTCTGGCTGTGTGGAAACTTGATAAAAATTATCAAGAGAGAAATGTTGCTTACGGTTTTTATTTGGAGATAAATGAATCCGAAGTTCGTATTAATGAAATGGCGAAGATCCTCAATAACATTTCATCCTGTCCGCCGCGAGATATTATTTTTACCAAAATGCAGACACCTGGAACTATGTCACAGATCAATAACATGAACTCTCGAATATCCGATGTAGTTTGTGCGCCGATTGAATCTTTTTATCCCCAATATGGAATTTTTCTCG
This sequence comes from Methanoregula sp., assembly GCA_030651815.1. GTDB lineage: Archaea > Halobacteriota > Methanomicrobia > Methanomicrobiales > Methanospirillaceae > Methanoregula. The sequence continues at coordinate 745 of JAUSBW010000078.1, read as the reverse complement.
AATCTCGAAAGGAAATTTCCCGATTTCATAAGGATTTAGCTGAATCATTGTATACCTATTACATCAATCTTTTCGAAGCGGAAAATGATAGACTTTTTTTAAATACGGCAAAAATTTCCGGGGATAGTTTCTTAAGTTCTCCGGAAATTCTTGAGGCGAAATACAAACACATGAAATCTGCAATGATCAATTGCTCAAACGAGATCCCCAAACTCAAGAAATTATTAGAGGATAGAATCAACAAAAAAGTTTTCTTGTTTTTTTAAGGTAAATCTCCAACAGGTATTCAAAACCCTTTCTCCAATTTTCAATCCACCTATTCCAAACACAGATTTTACACATCGAATTAAAACGGTCTGAGGTATCGATCGTCCCAGCTGTCGCCTCAATCTGCCGGGACAGCGGCGTCCTCTCCTGTACGAGCCTCGCATCCTGCAATTTCTTGTTCAGGTCCAGCATCTGGGTGACGAGAGAGACCATGCTCAACATAATTTATTGGTCGTGTCACACAATCGGCTAAGATCTCACTGCTAGCAAAGATACCTAAGCGTTCAAAGATATCAATCTTATCGAAAATGGATTCCGGTAAACCCTACAACGAAATCGGTTAAGTAGCCGCCGCGGGGGCGTCCCTTCGGGGGCGGCGGAAGCATCCTGAATCTGGGTGAGTGGCAAAGTCTCCACTACGCGTGTCATCACTCTCAATTATACGACTGATTTCAATGACTTTCAATATCCATAGACA
>JAUSBW010000073.1 GCA_030651815.1 Methanoregula sp. | reverse complement strand
TTCTCCATGGCGTTGTTTTCCTGGCAGATTGACCAGTTCAGACTTCCGGTTTTATCCACGTTGTCCCACAGGCTTCACACGAATCCGTTACCAGTTACGCATGCTGTGGTAGGAACATCCCAAACGGATAGGATGGCTTTTCTTTTCTTTTTGGCAATCTTTCATATGGCTTCTTGTCGCTGGTTCCCTGATAGCCGTAGATGAGTCGCAATAACGGCATCTCCATCCAGAAGCATAAGATGGCGAACTGTCTTCTTGTAACTTATACGAGTTGTGCAGTAGGTTTCTGGAACAGAATAATGGTTTGCGTCACATTTCACCAACGAATATTTGGATATGACTGCCTGATTCAATTCGTAGTTTGAATACTCAAGGGTCGGAAGGGGAAGCATCTCGGGACGCTCTTTCACAAGACCCTCCGAGGGAACATCCTTGCGGCGGTATACCGGATGGGAGTTGATCTCAGCAAGACACACTTTGAGCCATTCTTCTGCCTCTTCGAATGAGTCGAACTCACTTCTCTCACCAAACGCGAGTCGCCGGATATAGCCGACACTCTGCTCATCGGTTCCCTTCTCCTGGGGGGATGCAACATTGCACGCGCATGGTTCATAACCAAAATAGAGCGAGAACTCCAGAAAGGCGTTATGAAACTTCTGTTTCCGGGAGTCATACGCGGTACTCATCCGGTCATAGAAGATTGTCTTTGGAACTGCCAGAATCTCATTGAAAAACTCGATGTGGGCATCTATCACTTCATATCGTGTCTCTCGATGATAGAGACGGGCAAACCGATACAGGGAGAAGGGTAAAACAAAGACCGCGAGGGAGTATTTCATCTCGATGCCTTTGATACGGAGATACACCACGCCCCAGTCAAACTCTGCCCGAATACCTTTTTGGGGTTCCTGAAGAATGCTGATTTCGCGTAGAGTGTGATGCTCTTTCCACCATGCCACTTCTTCTTTGACGGTTGTATAACCGATTAGTTCCCCATTCTTGATGAGGAGTTCCCAGATTCGCTTGGCAGTAATCCGCTGTTTCTTTCTGTTTTGTAAACTTGATTCGAGATACTGGTGTATCTTCTCTCGAATTGTGTCGGTAAGGATGTGCCTGGTCCGTTGGATGTTCCGGTTCTCTGGAAGAATCTTTTCAGTCTTGCCTTGATGGACGTCATCAACTCGATGAACATATTTCCTGACTGTGTTTCTGGATATCCGCAGTTCCTTCGCCACTCGCTTATACGATTTATACAATTCGTACAGGCTAACAATTCGTTCTATGTCTGGCCCCAAATAGAAAATTTTTGATCACTATCCCCATTTTTCCCTTTACCCGATTCTTCCAAATCAAAATCCATTTTTAAAAATCTCGATTTTGCAGCCTTCTAAAAGAATATTTTTATGGTGATCAATTGATCACTATGTTCTGGGTTAACCGAATAAAAAAGGAGCCCGGAGACACTTTTGAAAAAATTGCAACGTGTTGAGCAGGTTGACTTTCATATCGGCGATGATGTGGATGTACGGTTTGTCAATCTTCAGCAAAAGACAAATGATGTTTTGGATGATATTGGGATGTCGCATCAATTTGAGCGTAAGACTTGTACGACATAGTGATCAACATTGCGCTATTTGGGTCTGGCATTTGTTTCACCACATATCGCCCCTCAATTGAATTGTTGGAGGGACGTTGTTTTGAACTTGGGGGGGGGGTCAAAAACAAAACGGCTTTCTTTATAAAGGGGGGGTCAAAATGAAAGCGGCGAAAACAAAGGTAGTGTTGTTATGCGGTCGAATATTGCATGATGAAAAAAGATTTTATAAAAGAGCGTTCTGTCATTGAACCGGATCAAAAAGGAATGAGCGAACGCAATTTATGCTTCCAGCAGGAACGGTTCCGAACCGGATGATGCACCTGAGAAAAACTGACCGGGCCAATACCACGCTGTACCGCATCCCCAGACACCGGAGGCAAACAAAACGCTCTTGTGTATTCCCGTAGAAACGATAAAAATAATCAGGACTGGTTATCGTGAAGTATGAGATCAAGTACAAACCCGCGTACTCGCTCCTTGTTGTGCAGCTGAGTGCCGGAGAATCCCTCACGGCAGAAGCAGGAGCGATGACATACATGCAGCCTACGCTTGATGTGAAGACTCATCAACGGGAGAAAGGCTTCTGGGGCACCCTTGGCATGACTCTCGTTGGTGGGCAGTCATTTTTTATAAACGACTTCACTGCTACCGCAGGTTCGGGCGAAGCTGCATTCAGCTCTGCCCCGCTGGGCGATATCGAGATGCTCGATGTGAAACCGGAGAAGGGATTTATCATCCAGAAAGCGGCGTATGTTGCTTCCCAGCAGGGTGTCAACCTTGACATCCAGTGGCAGGGATTCACAAAAGGGCTCTTTGGTCAGGGACTGTTCATGATCAAGGTATCGGGAGCCGGGCTTCTCTTCATCAATACGTTTGGCGCCATCGACAAGCATACGCTCATTACCGGTGAGAAGCTGATCGTAGATAACCACCATCTCATTGCATTCAGCGATACCTGCCAGTACAAAGTGATCAAATTCGGGGGGCTCAAGGAGACGATCCTTGGCGGCGAAGGTTTTGTCACCGAGATTACCGGACCGGGTGAGATATACCTCCAGACCAAAAACATCTGTGAACTTGCTGACTGGATCTGGACGATCCTCGAGCCCCGGATACAGTCACGGGCAAGGTAGTGCAGGAAGAGGCAGTGTTTTTTTTACCTTGAACTGTTATCAGGTATCGGTCAGTTCAACATTACACGCGAAGTTGTACGGGTCCGGCGGATGAGTATGGACCGGAGTTTCCCGGGGAGATGTTTCGGGTGCAAAAAGGAGAGGGAGATCAAAAAGTACGGGGAGTACCGGACGAGAGGGTTAGTGTTAGAAGCTCGTTTAAAACCATGGCGTCAAAATGAGGTTGGGTTTTAGTTCATAAAAATTCCAAACAACGCCCTATTTTTGCCTATTTGTGTCAAACAAGGAGTTTCTGCGGCAGATCCGTA
>JAUSBW010000063.1 GCA_030651815.1 Methanoregula sp. | reverse complement strand
TTCAAACTGAGCACCAATGTTATGATCGATCGTACGCAGAAAGAGATGTGTACGATGGGAGCACTGATACCCCACGACGCAATGCTGGAATGCCCGGCAACGTTAGAACCCCATGCGCTTTAGCCGTGGGAGTATGTCAGTCATTTTTTGTTTTTATCGAACAATTGCTCCGCCGGACAACCGATCTCTTTCTGTTTACAATACCTGCAGGCCAGTTTTCCTCTCACAAGAGCATTACCGAAAAAACCCAGGATGAATAGGGCAATGATGAGGATGAGGATCGTTAAGGAAAACTCCTGTATCAGGAGTAAGATGCCTGCGAGAACGGGAACAATAAACACCAGAAAATCCGGGACAATATCTTTCCATGTGATCTTCATCTGGTTGAACCGCTCCAGTTGACCCTTGTGAAAAAGTATGGAGCTCAACCGACCTTTACCAAAGGCACAGGTTTTGCCATAATAATAACAGTCCACGCAATGTCCGCTCACCAGCCGGAACTCAAGGAGAAAAATGAAAAGAACATAACATATTACCCAGATGAGGCTGAACCTGTAGAGAATAAATGCGCCAATTACATAGATCAGGAATGACAAAAGATTTGATCCGATAACAATAACGGTTGGATAATTTTCATAACCTCCCGGTTCCTGCATACTGGTATAAACGAATTAAAAATATAATAAAAGTTCCTCAACCCCTCTCTACCTTAAAAAGGACTGGCTGCGTTATGAGGAAGACGGGGCATGGGCGAATTTGTAAAAATTGAGATTATTGTTATACCGCGACAGTTTCAACCCGCACGCGGCTTATGATAAACTCGTTATCCGCCGGGATCACTTCCCCGTCTTCCTGCAGGCAGGATATATGCAGTTCAATTGCCTCCTTGGTGTTCGCAATTGTCTCCTCAATGGTCTCCCCCTGCGAGAAGCAGCCTGAAAGTGCCGGCACTTCGGCCCAGAACCCGCCTTCATCAGCCTTGTGGATCAGAATAGTGTATTCCATGATTTACCCCTCATAACAGTTTTTCAAATTCTTCTTCAGTCAGCCCTGCTTTTTTAATCGCGGCTTTCAACAGCCCGATTTTGACATCTCCGGATACCGGGATGGTGATCAGTTGTCCGTTAGGCATTTTGATATTCACGTGATCACCTTTTCCCGGGCGGACCTTCCCTCCGGCATTGGCAAATGCCTTTACGATCAAAGCAGCAGAAAGCCCATGACTTTAGTCACGGGATGAATGCGTTAGTCATGCCAACAGAAATTTTATTTGTGTAGACATCCGATAATAATTTGTTCTGTGTACAGACAAGAAATATTGTGCTGCACAGT
>JAUSBW010000061.1 GCA_030651815.1 Methanoregula sp. | reverse complement strand
ACTGTGCAGCACAATATTTCTTGTCTGTACACAGAACAAATTATTATCGGATGTCTACACAAATAAAATTTCTGTTGGCATGACTAACGCATTCATCCCGTGACTAAAGTCATGGGCTTTCTGCTGCTTTGATCGTAAAGGGTGATTAATGTCTCCCTCACTCCTCCCCCAACCCCCGCTGCAGCATCGCCCGTAACTGCCGTGCCCGGAACCGTACGTGGGGATCGGCCCGAACGAGAGCCGGGTCGATGGTATCGGTGACCCGCCCGCTAATCTTGTCACCGGCGCCGACCCGGGCGGTCACGGTAACACGGTACCAGCACCGGTTCTTTACGCCGTCCTTCTTCACCTCCCGGTAAAACCGCCCGAGACTCTGGGGGTTGGGAAAATTCGTCACGGTCGCCCGGCACATCTCCTCGATTGCCTGGTTGTACTCCGCTATTCCTTCAGGAATTTCCCGGTCATGGATGGTGGGCTCGCAGATGAATTCAACCCCCGGTCTCCCACCCTCCTCCACGATCAGGGCATGGATCTCGATGCCGCCGGCAAGGTATTCATCGCCTTCCATAAGGCATGCTTCCTGCTCTTCGTCCGGTTCTGGTTCGGTCATTTTTGTATTTTCCGGTTCGGTGTCATGCTTTGAATGTGTTCTCATTTTTTCTTGCGGGCCAAATGCATGGAGCAGAACCGGTTCCGCCGGATGTGCCACCTGCTACTTACCGGGCAGCCCGGTCGTCCACCCCCTCCCTCACCTATCCGGCGTGCGGCTACGACCGAGAGGTGGTGGCGGGCCTGCGATGTGAGCGGGGGTAAGCAGGGGGGTGCCGGGTTACGAATTCGGGGATTTTCCTGACTACCCCCTCCCAATCTTCCTGATTCCCACATCATCCGTCAACAGTTTCATCTGGTGAATCGCGATGCTGTTTAGTTTCACCAGCCGTTCGTGCTGGGAAAGATTTTCATTGATAAACAGGGCATTGAGGTTTTCCAGATTGGAGAGGCACACGAGCTGCGAGATATCAGCATAATCCCGGATATTTCCGGTCTTGTCAGCGTTTGCCTCCCGCCACTCCTTTGCCGTGATACCGAATAATGCCATGTTGAGCACATCTGCTTCGGATGCGTAAATTGTGGTAATCTGCTGCCGGGTCAGTTCAGCCGGTATCAGGTTCTCTTTGATAGCATCCGTATGGATCCGGTAATTTATCTTTGCGAGATTGCGCCGGATATCCCAGCCGAGCTGTTTACGCTCTGCATCCTTGAGCCGCTGGAATTCCTTGATCAGATAGAGTTTGAATTCCACCGAGATCCAGGAAGCGAATTCATACGCGATATCCTTGTGGGCGTACGTACCGCCATAACGTCCCGGTTTTGAGATAAGTCCAATGGCAGAGGTTTTCTCTATCCACTGCTTGGGAGTGAGGGTAAAACTATTCAACCCGGCCTGTTTTCTAAACCCGTCGAATTCCACGGGTTTAAAATCCGGATTATTAAGATGTTCCCATATTCCGAGAAATTCTATAGTATTGCGGTTCCGTATCCAGTTCCTGATTAAATCATCAGTATTGTCCGGATCCTTATATCGTGCAATGTCGGTAATGCAGATATAATCCTCATTATTCAGCATGTAGATGGAAATTTCAGAATCCAGCACATGTATCTTTGTCATTATTGCTCTCCGGTTTAATCACCGGTTTATCTTGTGATAAAGATCCGGGTGCGGAGTGTGAAAATAAAAATTCACTCATTCAGCCAGCCACCCCATCCCAAACATCAAGAGTTCGTCCGCCCCATTCCACTCCCATCCAGCGTGCGGCTGCGAGTGAACGTGGTGGCGGGCCGGTGGTGCGAGCGGGGGGTGCCGGGAAAGGGGGTACGTTGTGAAGAAAAACCGTACTACATCCGGACCGGCACAAAACAATAATCAAAAAAAAGATCTGAAAAAAAAGATTATTTCTTGCCGCCCTTTGCATGGGCTGCGCCTTTCTTATCATCGGCCTTGGCAGGTGCTGCATCTTTGCCGCCCTTTGCCGGTGCTGCGCCCTTTGCCGCATCCTTGCCACCCTTTGCTGGCTCTGCGGCTACCTCTTCGACAACTACCGGTGCTGCAACAACCTTCTCACCCACAAGCTTGGGGGCTGCGATGATCCTGCCGCTGACCTTGATCTCGCTCACCTTAAGGTGAACGGGAGTCGGGAGTTTGTAACCCGCGTGGTGGAGTGCGTCTTTTATCTTTTCGAGATAATTTGGAGTGGAATATACCGTCAGGATCTTCTGGCCGGCGCTTACCCGGGCTGCAGTCCCGACTGCTTTGCCAAAGGAAAGACGCATACCTTCAGACACACGGTCCGCACCGGCACCGGTTGCCTGCTTGTTCTCGCGCAGGACGTGGTGGGGAAATACCCGTACCTTAAAGTGGAAGTTCGACCTTCCGACTTCCTTCATTAAGCGCCGGTTGGTCGTGATACGGGCTGCCTCAAGCGCGCTGTGCCGGATCTGGCATGCCTCTTCTACGATGAGGTCAACTTCGGTCGGGAATTCCTGCGAGAGGTTCCCCATCTCGAACTGAACAATCTTGCTACCCGGAACACCGCCCATATATTTGCGCCGCGTATAGGCCTTCTTGGAAATGTTCCTGTACATCTTTGCCGGTTTTCTAACCATCGCGTCCTACTCCTGTATTATAATGCAAAAAGCGGACATAATCATCCATAAACGATAAGATGAACATGCCAGTTGCGCTTCACAAACTGCTTTTATAAAATGGAGATGGGGCGTATTAAACCTTACTGGATTGAACTGTTCTGATTTATAAGGTCAAGGACTTCGCGCCTGACCTGTGCAAACTCCACGCTGGTCCGTTCGCGGGGCCGGGGCAACATGACTTCAAAGATCCTGGAGATGCGACCCGGCCGGGGTGTAAGGACAATAATCCGGTCGGACATAAAGACCGCTTCATCCACGCTGTGGGTGATAAAAACGATCGTCTTCTTCGTCTCCTCCCGGATGTCGAGGAGTTCCTTCTGTAGCATGTTGCGCGTCTGTGCATCGAGCGCCCCGAACGGCTCATCCATTAAGAGGAGAACAGGGTCAAGCGCCAGGGCACGGGCAACTGCCACCCGCTGCCGCATTCCTCCCGAGAGTTCGGAAGGATAACTGTTCCTGAACTGCGAGAGGTTGACAAGGTCAAGGTATTGCCCTGCAATGTGGTACCGCTCCTCCTTGTTGATCCCTTTCATCTCAAGGCCAAACGCGATGTTGTCTATGACCGTCCGCCACGGGAAGAGGGAATATTCCTGGAAGACCATGCCGATTTTGGGGTTCTGGCCTTTCATCTCCTCGCCATCAAGGAAGATTGAGCCGGCCTGAGCCTCATCGAGCCCTGCGATGAGGCGGAGCAGGGTGGTCTTGCCGCAGCCCGATGACCCGAGGATACAAACGAACTCCTTGTCCTTCACCTCGAAACTGAGGTGATCGAGCACAACAAGGCGGGAACCGTCATCGCGGGGAAAAGACTGGTTTAAATCGCGAATCTCGAGCTTGCCCATGTTATGCAACCTCCCCGATCCGCCACTTCAGGAAGTGACGGTCGATATAATACCGGAAAATCATATCAAAGAACAGGCCCGTCAGGCCAAGGAGTATCATATACACAACCACGTAGTCCATCTGGTGAAGGTTGTAGTAGAACCAGAGTGCCATGCCAAGCCCGTTGTTGGATACCCCGAAGAGTTCTGCGGCTACAAGACACATCCATCCGACTCCGGTCGCAATCCGGATACCCGCCGCAACTGAGGGCAGGGCAGCAGGAAAGGCGATATATCGTATGAGATCCCGGGTTTTTGTGCACCCCAGCATCTTTCCCGCTTCAACAAATATCCGGGGAACGCTCCGAAAACCACTATACGTGTTGATGATTATGGGAAAGACTGCACCAATAAAAATGACAAAACCTGCTGAATGGGAGGTCAGACCAAACCAGATAATGGCAAACGGGATCCATGCTAACGGAGGTATGGGCCGGAGGATCTCGATCACGGGATCGAGAAACGCATCGGACCTGCGACTCCATCCCATAACGATTCCAACAGGAATACCGACAAGAAGTGCCGCTATGATGCCGATTGCAAAGTGGATCAGGCTTGCCTCAAAATCAAGGAGGAGTCTTCCTTTTTGGAGGAGTTCCAAAAAAGCAGAGAATACATCGGTGGGTGCGGGAAGGATAAACGGGTTTTTAATGATCCCGGCTGCAATCACTTCCCAGAGTACGAGCCCAAGCAAAATCGCACAGACACCCAGCCACAGGTTGTTATTATTATTCTGTTCATGCCTGCTCAAGACAGCATCCTCCATTTTTACCTGCAATACTGGTCAATGCAAACGATCGACTTCTTCCCAAAAGCAGATACTTCATTTTGTCCTTTACGATCAAAGCAGCAGAAAGCCCATGACTTTAGTCACGGGATGAATGCGTTAGTCATGCCAACAGAAATTTTATTTGTGTAGACATCCGATAATAATTTGTTCTGTGTACAGACAAGAAATATTGTGCTGCACAGT
>JAUSBW010000059.1 GCA_030651815.1 Methanoregula sp. | reverse complement strand
CTGTGCAGCACAATATTTTTTGTCTGTACACAGAACAAATTATTATCGAATGTCTACACAAATAAAATTTCTGTTGGCATGACTAACGCATTCATCCCGTGACTAAAGTCATGGGCTTTCTGCTGCTTTGATCGTAAAAATACAGGAGCCGTGCGAAACATACTCAGAAAAACAAGAAGTTATCGTTCGTTGAGCAATAAACCTTTTTTTTCATCTGACGATATTTATCCTATAAGATATTCAACTTCGAACAATCATTTGTACATATCTTACGTACATATCTTACCACCGGGCTTGAGAAGGGGCTTGCATGAGAATACTGGCAATCGGACTTGGGGGTGCAGGGTGCAGAATTGCAAACAGCCTGTATGCTGTCGACCGTCGCAGCAGCAAGGTGGCTTGTGTCAAGGCGTTTGCCGTAGATGTCGATGAGCCTACCTTAGCGCAGCTCAAAGGCCTGCCGGAAGATGCAAAGATATATTTCCCTGCTCTGGACCCCGGACCTGCGGATGCAACTGGAGAGAGCACCCAGACTGCAACGATCGATATTGGCGAGGTTATCTCCAGAGTCCAGAACGTTGATCACGGAGAGACCGATGCGATCTTCATCTGCTGCGGGCTTGGCGGAAGCATGGTGGATGTGGCACCCCATATCATTGCAGCTCTCCGCAACTCAGTTGTGGAACCAATATTTGGCCTCGTCACCCTTCCCTGCCTTGCTGAAGGTGAACGTAAGTCCGTAAAAGCTGCGGATGATATCGATATGCTTTCATCCCTGCTCGATGGCATTATCCTCTTCGATAACGAGACGTGGTATAAGAAAATCAGGTCGCAGAAATCCACCCTCGCAAAAAAAGAGAGGAGTTTTGCAGAAAAGATGGGCTTTGTAAAAGAGCAGCCTGCACTATCTCCAACGCTTGCAACTTATCTGCTGTTAAACGATGCGATTGTCAAGAGGATCAGTCTTATCCTGCGGGCTGGGGAGTTCAAGGCTGACGGGGGTCTTGAACTCGCAGAAGTGGTGCTGGATTCCGGTGAGGTTCTCAATACGATGAAAGGGATGGGCTTTATCACCATCGGTTATGCAGTTGAACACCTTCCCCGCGATTCACTGGGTTTCCTTTCATGGCTGCGACCATCGAGCCTTTCAGCTGACGACCACAAGAAACGGGCCTCGCGTATCGTGGAACTCGCAAAGCAGGCAATATATCACGAGATATCAACACCGTGCGACATGACCAGCGCCCACAAGGCGCTCATCCTCATTGCCGGGCCATCTCATGAACTCTCCTTAAAAGGGTACATGACGGTTCGCAAATGGATCGACCGCAGCATTGCCGGGCTCGAAACCCGATCAGGGGATTACCCGGTGGTGAATACACAAAATGTTGCAATCATCATCATGCTCTCCGGCCTTGAAAACATTCCCCGTATCGATGAGATCCGGAGGATCCGGGCACAGGGCAGAACAGGTTATCAGAAAGAATCCAATAGTAAGAGCGAATCCATCTCCCTTGAAACCATCACATTGTCAAAGGGTATAAGAAACGCAACGGGCACGGACGCCATCTCTCAAAAACAGAGACAGAGACAATCCCGGGATGAGATGATTGCTCTTCCCGTAAAGGAACACCCGGGCAGGGATTCTGGTGCGCGTGCTCCGGATGCTCGTCCGCACACACCAGAGAGTCTTCATGCAGGAATCTCCGGGGCCATAAAAAAAGAGTTGCCGGGTGCAGAGTATCCGCCATCAGCAGGTACACAATCAACAACAGCAGGTATGCAGGAGAAGACCGCATTGCATCCTGAGTTGAGGGGGCACGCGCCACAGCGCCGGGTCGTTGTCTCACAAGAACACGAGGCGCACCCCAGACATACCTCTCCGGTGCACCAGCCTCAGCCGCATACGGCATTACACCACGAGGCACAGACATCAGGTACCCGGGTGCAGGAACCGGCACGAGAGAGAGAAGTCCCTGTCAATGACAGCCAGATACGAACGAAAGATACCGAACGCCAGAGGATAGAAAAAGATTTGCAGAGGCAACGGATGAATGCCATCTCCGGCAGAACACTCAAGGCAACTGCCGATATTCTGAAAAAACCGGTAACGTCACCCGGCCGTACTATCATCCACCACGACTCATCCAAAGTTTTACCACACACCCGTGTGCAGGAGCAACACCGACCAGTTCCACCCATAGAAAAATCAACAGAGCAAAGAACAATCATCATCGGAAAACGAAAAACCCCACCCATAGAGGACCAGAACTTCGATACGGAAGAGCAGAGCGTACAAGAACCCGTGGTGCGTGATGAGCAAGCCATTTCACCGGGCCCTGATGCATCTGCACCCGAAGCAGGCTCTGACGCGATGAAAGTCAGAGTGAAAGATCCCAGTTACCGGGCAAAGGATGATATTTTTGGGGGAAAGAGCGTTGTGCGCACAGCAGTTCCACAAGCAAGGGACTCCGGGCTTATCCATACACGGCTCGCCCAGAAAAAGAGTGTGCCGGGAACCGGGGATGAAAATGAAGAGAAATTGCAGGAGGAGACAGCCAGTGGACAATCACAGACACCTGGTAAAAAACGGAAGATCACCACAAAAAAAGATGATCTTTCATGGATCTGATCGATGGGATCAGTTGGTCTCCATTACCTTTGAAAACTGAATATTTCCGGCTCCTATCTCTGTTTTGATCTCAATGCCATGCTCAACGGTATTTCCAATATAATTCAGCCCGCTGAAGGCAACAATCGAGAGCCGGTAGGGATTGTCAGGTAAATTAAAGACCTGCGTTCCCAGCGCAACGGGAAAGATGAAACCGCATTTGTTCATCAGTTGAATGGTCTCTTCCACCTGTGATTTTGCTGCGCAGGGAACTTCGCGGACGTTTGCAAGCGCAATGCCGGTTTTTGTACGGGCGAAACTGGAAATGGAGGTAAGTCCCGAAGAGATAAAGAGTTCCAGCGGATCGATGGTTGTACCACGGTAGCCGATCAGATCCTTAAAGCGTCTGGGTGTGCCCTGTTCAATCTCCAGTGTTCCGCCGAATGCCATCTTGACCGGTATTCCCTTTCTCTGGAATACCCCATCCATGGAAATACTGCAGATGGTCATGAAACCTACCGATCCGTGAGGGATCCGGGGATCGCGATCAATAATCCGGTAGGAGTTGAAAAATCCGCAGCCGGATGTTACCACTTCGTCGAATGCGACGGTGACCTTTTCCTGATATTCTGCAGGCACAATAGAAAGATTATATGCCACGTCTCCGGTGCTGGTCTCCGGATCAAACGTGCTCCGGTACGCGAGCCTCTCGAGTTTTGATATGATAAATCCAATCCTGTCGTCAACAAGAGCGTTATCGGTCTCATCCCGGCCAAGAGTGGTCAATAATCTTCCCAGGTTCCCGACCTTCTCGGTAAATCCCATAGTGTCGAGATAGCTGAGATAATACTGGACCGCACGATCGCTCAGGACAAAACCCCGATCTGCCATAAGTTCTGAAAGTCGTTTTGCCCCCACCGGCTCGCTATGCTCTTTTAAGATCCTTAAAATCTCAATATATTTTCTCTCAGTACGTATCACCATCACTTCGCCTCTGCAACACCCTTGCTATCCTGGTAACGCCCCGCATACAACCGTGTTCCTTCACGCACCTCATGAAGAACCATCTGTACAATCCGGTCGTTCTTCTGTATATGTATTGTATCCGCACCCATATTGGTTAAGCAGAGCGTCAGCTGCCCCCGAAAACCCGGATCCACAAAACCTGCGCCCAGTAATACACCACGCCTTCCCATCGAGGATCTGCACCGCAGTGTTCCGGCGATATCCATGGGGAGTTCAACCCATTCGAGTGTCGGGACGAGAGTGCATGCTCCTCGTTCGAGCACTATATTGTCAGCAGCGCGGAGATCATAGGACGCGGGTTGCTGGCATTCTGCCCCATACGGGGTGATAACAAGTTTCCCTGCTGCGCTGTCGAGGTCGAGACGGCGCTCAATTTCAGGTGCAGACAGAATCATTGAAGTAGTGTATCGGTAGAAAATACTTAATATCTTTTGATGTAAAGAAGATGAGAAGGATCCATGGGGTAGAGGACATCCTCTTGGGCTTCGAACCCAAGGACGCGGGTTCGATTCCCGCTGGGTCCGTTTTTTTTATTCGATTTTGATGAAGATTTTTTTCGCCTGCCAACGGTTTTGGTAGTGTGAGGATCGCATTGATGTCGGGAGTATCTGGATCAGTTGCGATTACTCAGATCGGGTAGATTTCTGAGAATGTTACTCAAATTTTTTTCTGCTAAAAGCGGCCGGGAAAAAAGAGATTATATATCATTCCTTCTTATGATATGACGCCGCTTCCTTTGGTGGCCAAACATCCTGATTACCGCAAACAGCACAAGAATGCCCACAATCCCTGCTGCAATTATGGTGATCAGTCCCCAGTCAAGACTCTTTTCCATGGTGAGAGTGGCTGTTGCGGTTGCATTCCCGGAAATGACTTGTTTCTGGATCGATGCGGACTGGTAACCATCCTTTGATGCTGTGATATTGTAGGGGGTATTGAATTTCAGTCGGGTATTGTACTGCCCGCGATCATCGGTGACGCCAAGAACATTACCATTGATGGAGATGCTGGCATTTTGAACAATCTTCTGCTCGTTATCCTTGACAAAGAGCGAGAGATCGGCGTTCTCAAATGTCATCTCGAACGTATAATCTTCATTGGGATTTGATACCAGGATAGGGCGGCTTACCGTCACATACCCCGCTTTTCTGATCTCAACTGGATAAGTTCCTGATACAAGGCCGGGGGACGTGCTGCGTCCGTACTGGTTGGTAGTCCCTGACAAAATGCCGTTGATATACACATCCGCACCATTGATCGCTGCATGGTTTTCATCAAAAACGTAGATGAACGCACCAATAGGGGCTTTGGTGATTTCAACGGAATAGATGGCATCTGCTTCACTGATTATTCTGGATTCCGTGAATGTCTGGTAGCCGGCCTTTCTGATCTCAATGGAGTAGGTGTTTCCGCGGGTAACCGGTATGACCAGTCTCCCTTTGGCATCGGTTTTCCCGACAAGCGCCGAATCGATACGCACTTCTGCATCAGGAACCGCGGCCTTTCCATCCTTGTCTTTGATTTCAATGGCAAAGCGGTTTCCGGAGAGCAGCCAGTACTGGACCTCCCGGTTTTCTAAAGCCATGTCTATCGTAGCGTGGCGAGGCTGGTAGTCGGGTGCCTCAATATCCACAGAATACAGGGTTGCAGCTGTCACTCCGAACAGTGCAGAGCCGGAGATATCCGTCTGCTTTCCAATAGTCACATTTTCTGCAGAGATATTCACAAGGGCTCCTGAAACCGGCACAAGGGTGTCAGAGTCGAAAAGACTCACTTTGAGGGTGAGGGTTTTCCTGCTCAGGTTGATAAGGAGGGCTGTTTCATTTCTGCTCACCGTTTTTATCCAGTCATCATAACCGGTCATTGAAACCATGATTTTCAGATCATTCAATCCGGAATGAGTGAGATACACCTGGCCGAGGTTATTTGTCCGGGCAATGTTGGCCCCGTTGAGAAATACCGTGGCATGAGGTATCGTGGAGTTATCTATACTGTCCTGCACAGATATCTGCAGGTTCGTTGCCTGTACAATGCTGCAGAGAAGGATCACGCACAGCAGAGCAAAAAGGAAACGATGCCTTTGACTATACATGATAAATTATCGCTACCTGCTCATATATCAGCCAATCGGTCTAAATCTCTGAAATTGAAGGCACACGGTCAAGAAGCATGCCTTCGACAAGCACCGGCATCAGACGCCTGCCTTCCTCAATTGCATTCTGGAGCCGCCAGTTCCGTTCAGCATACAGGGTAAAGAGCGGTTCTCCGGCTTTGACGAGCTTGCCCTTTTTGGCGTGCAGGAGAATGCCGGCACCCCGATCCTGTGGGGCTCCTGCTGTGCGGGCGAGGGTGATGAGGGAACGGTTGTTCATCTCGATTACATACCCTGAAGCGGGAGCTTTTACTACATACTGGTGTTCACCGGGAACAATATCATCGGATTTGACCGTGGGATCGCCTCCCTGTATCTCAATAATCTGGCGGAATTTTTCGAGCGCTTTTCCTGTTGTGAGGATCTCCTGTGCCATTGCTGCGCCGGTTCCCCGTGCAGCTTTTCCTGACATTTCAAACGCGATCCCTGCAAGCGAGATACTCTTCTGGATGAATGAGTTGGGTTCCGTTGCCCCCTCAAGTACCCGGAGGGCTTCTTTGACCTCAAGTTTTGGCCCGATACTATGCCCTACGGGAATATCTCCATAGGTAAGTGCACATTCAACCTTCATGTTGAGCCGTTCGCCCAGTTCGATAAACTCCCGGGCAAGTTTTCTTCCTTCCGCCATGGTCGCAACTTTGGTATGCAGACCGACGGGGATATCGATCACCACAAGATTTGCACCTACGGCAAATTTTTTTGCCATCACACTGGCAAGCATCTGACCTCTGGCATCAATCTTTAAAGGATATTCCTGGATGATAATGCGATCATCGGCAGGTGCAATATTTGTAGCACCGCCCCAGACGATTACACCGCCAACTTTTTCGGTCATCTGCTGCACTTCACTTGCAGAGAACTCGACGAATGCAAGGACTTCCATGAGATCGGCTGTGCCACCGGCACCCGTGATCGCCCGCGAACTTGTCTTTGGTATTTTCAGTCCGCTTGCGGCAATGATGGGAACTACGAGAAGCGAGATCTTGTTACCCGGCACGCCACCGATAGAATGTTTATCCACAATCGGGCGCGATGCAAACTTGATCTGTTCCCCGGTCTCAACCATCGCACGGGTGAGATGCTCCACTTCATCCATATCGAGCGGGTTGATGTATGACGCAGTGATGTATGCCGTCAGTTCCGCAGCGGATAGTTCGTCACTCACCACATCCTTAATGATGGTCAATGTCTCTTCTTTGTTGAGCCTGATGCCATCCATCTTCTTTTTTATAAAGTCAAGAGATACTGGTCTTCGTGCTTCGCGGATCTCTGCCTCTGCATCATCTTCGAGATGCAGGCGCTCGTTGGTTATCCGGTATATGCCAACTGTACCCTGCCGTGCGATCGTTGAGGTTGTGTACACTAATGCTGCTGCCGATATGCCGTTTTTTATGTTTATTATCTGGACACGATCGCCATCAAGCACACCGATACTGCGGGCATCAGCCCGGTTGAGAAGTACCCCTCGCGTTGCAATATCCAGAATTTTTACGCTGAATTTCACTGATTAGTCCCTCCACATGTAATGATGCATCCTGCCGGAGGCATAGTGGTTACATCTACGTTGACCGCTATGGCATTAAAAGGTGCCACGCCGGGTTTGTCATAGAGGGGGGATGTGGATGGGATTGTTGTGCATATGTCATTGGTTACGAGAAAAACCAAATGAAGCCAAAAGGCCTCGCACCAAGTAATATCTGGTACCGGACTGGGAAGTGTTATCCCGACACGAACGGGAATTCTTACACCAACGTAACTGGGAAATTTTAAACCGTCATTGACCCCACTTTACCAAAAGAGAATCGGGACCTGAATTTTTTTAAGATTTTCCTGAGTCAGGCCTGATGCGAAGCCTCATTAAGTGTTTCCGTCAGATATCCACTGACATATCCGTGCGCGAATCCGTAGAAGACGTGAATGCGGAATGCTTCCTATAACCCCTTCTAAAATACTTGTTGATACAACCGCAACCCGGGTAACACGGATAAGGCTCGGTAACTTTAATCCGGTATGAGAAAAATCCGGATCTGTCATTTTTATTACTTCATCGATACCGGCAGTTTCATAATATAAGCGTGTCGTGATCATACAGATAAGCCAGTCATCATGAGAATCAGGGAGTGATCTCAGCACAAGTGCCGGGCGCAGTTTCCCTGAAACCTGATCTGTTTGTGGGAAATTAAAAAGAATAATCTGCCCTTCGCGGATCATATTCGGGGCTCGATTATATCTGCGGATGTGTAGGTGGTATCCTCATCTTCCATTCCTTTCATCGCTGATGCAAGTGAGTAATTACACCATGATTTATCGTCTGCTCTTCTTTCTTCATATTGCATTTTACGGGTTTGTAAAAATTCTACAAAATCAAGTACTTCTAACTGAGCCACATCAGGTAACGATTCGAGGTGATCTACAATGATTCGAATCGTTTGTGTCTTATTTTCAATCGCTCTCGATGCCCCCATATATATCACCTTCACCTGCCATTAATATAAAATTACGTATGCAGGGTTAAAACCGGCTATATTATGCGCTTTATTTGTAACTATTCGGGTGGATGGGTTGCCCGGACAGGGGACAAATCTCTTTTTGGTGTCGGGGTCATGAAGGTGGATTTTATAGTATACTGGCCATATATCTTATCGGCAAATTGTAAAAGTAATTTACAATTTGTCCAATAGGGAGTGGAGATATCAGCCATGATCAAACGGGATGCAGAGGAAAAACTTAGAGAACTTGCAGAAGGGTTTCCTGCGGTATCTGTCATCGGCCCTCGCCAGTCAGGAAAGACGACACTTGTCAGATCGGTATTTCCGGATAAACCGTATGTACTACTGGAGGATCCCGATACCCGTGCCTTCGCAGAGGAGGACCCACGGAGCTTTCTGGCACAGTTTGAGCGGACAGGTGCAATTATTGATGAAGTGCAGAGAGTCCCGGAACTCTTTTCATACCTTCAAGGTGTATTGGACAGGTACAACCGGCCCGGGCAATTTATTCTGACCGGCTCCCAGAATTTTTTATTAATGGAGAGCATCTCCCAGTCACTTGCCGGTCGTGTCGGGATCATCAGGTTGTTACCCCTCTCGATGAGGGAGCTTTTCCGCGAGGGAATCGCCATCAAACGGTACGAAGACTATCTCTATACCGGCTTCTTTCCCCGTCTGTATAGTAATACGATCGAGCCGGCGGATTTTTATTCGTCGTATATTCAAACGTATATTGAACGTGATCTGCGCCAGTTGAAACAGGTGCAGAATCTCTCGACATTCCAGACTTTTATGAAGATGTGCGCTTTTCGAAACGGGCAGATTGTGAATTATTCTTCTCTGGCACAAGATTGTGGGATTACGCATAATACGGCAAAAGAGTGGTTGTCACTCCTCGAAACATCATGTATCATCGTCCTCATCAGGCCTCATCATAAAAACTTCAATAAGCGACTTGTGAAGATGCCCAAACTCTACTTCACCGATCCCGGGCTTGCTGTGCATCTGGCAGGAATACAGAGCCCGGACAATCTCTGCTACCATCCATTGAAAGGGGGTCTCTTTGAATCGCTGATTATTACTGAATTCCTTAAATACCGGTTCAATCAGGCAAAGGAAGCCAATCTGTACTTCTGGCGGGATCAACACGGGCATGAGATAGACTGTCTCATCGAACACAGAGGTAGAGACCTGATCCCTGTTGAGATGAAATCAGGGAGGACTGCGAATAATGATTACTTTAAAGAGATTGCATATTGGAATACATTATCGGGGAATGCTCCTGACCGGTCGTTTGTGGTATATGGAGGGGATCAGTCACAGCAGCGCACAGCCGGTCGTCTGATCGGGTATGCGCATCTGGATCCGGTTCTTGAGTATCTTATGTGAGGTGCCGGTGTCAAAAGAGATACTCAATCCTTTTTTTAAAAATTGCTGTTAATTGTATCGGTAAGGAACCGTTCAAACACACCAATCTGATGTATCCGTCCGGCGAATTTTTCCGGAGGTATCGGGTGTTTTAGCCGGTCGGCAAGTGAGCGGTAGAGTTTGAATTTCTTAAAAAATCCCTTCGACTTTTATCATATGTGCGTGTATTGCGGTTGAATCGCAGATGCAAAAAAATCGGAGTGAGATTACTATGGTTTTTTGGAAGTAATTTCGCGTTCACTCCAACGGAGAACCTCTTCAGCAATTACCATTGCCCGCTGATATTCCCGCTCGGTCACGGGAGCGGATCTGGGGGTATCGTGTCGCAATGGCAAACCGTGTGAGTTTTGCGGATTCTTTTATGATCTCGGGTAAAGGGGTCGAGAAAACCCTTACCTTTAGTCACGGGATGAATCGAACACCTTTGTCATCACTTTCACACTCCCCCCTGACTGCTTTAGATACCTACTTCAGAAATATATCTATGACAATGATCAACGTCACCCGGTATCGAGTATATCCAACCAAAACGGTTCAGGACACGATCTTTCATCAGTTCGGGGTATGTACCGATTTGAGGAATGGTTGCCTTAATACCGGGAATTTTGACGTTAGACAATTACCGGGATTGAAGCAAATATATCCTGCACTCAAAGATGTCCACAGCGTTGTTCTGCAAAACTTACTATTTCAAGCGAGAG
>JAUSBW010000057.1 GCA_030651815.1 Methanoregula sp. | reverse complement strand
AGAGATACAGCTGTTCCTTTTCAAATCCTTTGATAATGTTGTGACGCTTAAACATATAATATATATTATACTTAATAGTATATATAGTTAAGTACTATGAGTTGTATTAAGTACTTTTAGCTAGCTCTATGCAACAGCCTCCTGTATCTTTTGCTAATTATTCTGGGAATGGCAGCACTCACCTGCTTTCCTCCGGCATCCGCGGATGATATCGGCGGCTATCAGGGATGGTATGTGATCCACTGCAATGTGTACGGGGCGAATATCTATCTCGATGACAAATTTGTCGGGACTGCGCCGATGGGTGCCCTGACCGTACCGGTACCCATTAATGGTACTCCATACAAGAAGATCCGTGTCCAAAAATACGGGTATTCAACATTTGTCGATTCCATCACAACCGTCCCTGTCAAAGGAGATATGGTCGACCTGTATGCAATCTTAAAAGAGCTGCCCCCGACAACCCCAGCTGCAATAATCGGGGATGTGGGATGGTATATTGTCCATTGCAATGTCGATGGTGCAACGGTACTGCTCGATGAGACAGAAAAGGGCGAAATCTCACAAGGCGTGGTCTATGTGCCGGTCTATTCGACCGCCACCCCGTTCCATTCTTATACTGTAAAGAAGGATGGCTACACTTCCTTTACAGGAACTATCGATCGTGTCCCCCTGAGAGGAGAAAGCGTTGATCTCTATGTATCCATCAACCCGGCTGATACACCCACGGTAACCCCGATGGCTGTTGGCGGCGATATCGGGTGGTACAATGTCCATGCCAATGTTGACGGGGCGACTGTCACGTTCGACAACGATGTCAAGGGTAAAACTGCCAAGGGAACACTCAGTGTCCAGGTGTTTGTTACCGGAACCCCCTACCGGGCATTTACCGTCTATAAAGCAGGATATGTCCCGTACACCGGTACTATAGGAAACTACCCGGCAAAAGGACAGACTGTTGACCTGTATGCAACCTTAAACGCGGAGCCTGCAACAACGGCACCGACACCCGTTCCAACCACGAAGTCCCCGTTAAACCCGGCAATCTCCGGGATAGCGCTGATCCTCGGTGGAGTATGTGCCATGCTGTTGACAAATAATCGGAAATAATATTTTTTTAAGCGCCCTTGTGCCGGTACTGTATAAAAAAAAGAAACGTTTCAGGAAAGATGCTTTTTTCCTCACTAAACGCCTTTCCCACAACTTTTCCGCAACCGAAATATTCTGATAGGACAACATCAAATGCGAGCGGATTGATTTTTGTCAGGTCCGGTTTACCCTCTCTATCAAGTACCTTCTCATCGATCTTCACATCAAGAATTTCGCCAATAAACTGCGTGTGTGCACCGATCTTGACTACCTGTGAGACCCGGCATTCCAGCACAACCGGGCATTCTCCTGTATACGGGGCATCGACCTTTTCTGCTTTTACTGGTGTTAGCCCGGTCTGTACGAATTTATCGGTATCTGCTCCTGATGCGATCCCGAACGCATCCTCATGGCTTATCTGTTCCACGGAGGGATACTCACGGTAAACTCTTTTTTTGCCATCAGGTTCTTGTATGTCTGGCGCGTGGGACGAACCGATACAGCGATGCTCGAGGGATAGGACGAACAGATGCCACCCCATGCGGCAACCATTGCATTGGGTTTTTTGTAAATGTCATACGTCCCGACAAGAAATACCAGGAGCCGGTAGGCAACAGTGCGTGCACCAAAGGAGCGCTTCATGCAGATTTCGTTGCCTGCCTTACGATTAATAGTCTTTAAGCACGAATTCCCCTGCCCGGTATCCGGGACAGGACCAGATCCACAAGTCAGCAATGGCTGCCCATGGCCCGAAACACCCCCTTACTTTATTTCCCCATCTCACCAAATCCAGAGATAATGATCATTGATCCAATCGGGGATCTCCTCTCCGCGCTCAAAGCGGGCATCCCGGATCCCAATAAACCGATTAACCGGGCACGTGAGGAGTTCTCCGCTTTGTATGCGGAGTTCCAGGAGATTGAGCAGCCGAAACTGGAACGTGTGGTGATCCGTGACGGGCTGGACGGTTTCTGGATCACCGTTCCCGAATCCCTGCCGGAACGCACAGTCCTCTTCTTCCACGGCGGGGGATTTACTGCGGGCTCGACCCGCGACCATATCGGCTTCTGCACGAATCTTGCCCGCGCCTGCCGCTCACAGGTGTTCTCGGTGGACTACCGGCTGGCGCCTGAACATGTCTTTCCCGCTGCAGCCGAGGATGCTCTTTGCGCCTACCGGTACCTGATCGCTCATGGGATCCTCCCTCATCACATCGTCCCGATAGGTATCTCGGCAGGGGGTACGCTCGTGCTCGATCTCTTAATCTCTGCAAGGGACCAGAAGCTTGCTCTTCCCCTTGCAGCAGTCTGCCTGTCACCCGTGACAGATATGCAGTTTTCGGGAGAATCAGTGGAGAGAAATATGGGGCTTGACTGGATCACCCCGGCCCGGCTCAAAGCCATTCGCACAGTGTACCTTGCGGGAAAGGATCCAAGTGATCCCCTCGCATCACTGGTGCATGCCCGCCTTCACGGGCTCCCCCGGCTCTATATCCAGATCGGAACGCATGAGCTACTTCTCTCGGACGTTGCGGCCTTTGTCCAGAAAGCGCGCTGGGCCGGATCACCTGTCCAGCTGGAACTCTGGGAAGGGATGTTCCATTGCTGGCAGGTATTTGCCCGTGATTTGCCAGAAGCCAAACGGTCAATTGAGCACATCGGTTCATTCGTGCAGGATGCCCTGAACCGGTAACCTGAAAAGCTTAAACGATACATCTATTTTTTTCCGGCCGACATCCCTTTTATGAATCCGATGCTGCGCAGAATCGCACTCATCTCATTTGCTTATGATCTCGGGTAAAGGGGTCGAGAAAACCCGTGACTTTAGTCACGGGATGAATCGAACCCCTTTGTCATCACTTTCACACTCCCCCCTGACTGCTTTAGATACCTACTTCAGAAATATATCTATGACAATGATCAACGTCACCCGGTATCGAGTATATCCAACCAAAACGGTTCAGGACACGATCTTTCATCAGTTCAGGGTATGTACCGATTTGAGGAATGGTTGCCTTAATACCGGGAATTTTGACGTTAGACAATTACCGGGATTGAAGCAAATATATCCTGCACTCAAAGATGTCCACAGCGTTGTTCTGCAAAACTTACTATTTCAAGCGAGAG
>JAUSBW010000003.1 GCA_030651815.1 Methanoregula sp. | reverse complement strand
TTTTTTTTATCCAATACAATTTCGAGTGATTCAATTCATTGATCCGGGATATGCATAAATGATAGGATGACATGAAAATCCTGATTTATTGGATAGCAAAACTTTCTCGGAATAAAATGGCACGAAAATACAGCAATTTTACGGAAACAAATACAAAGCTACCGCTAAAGAAATCCCCGCACGATATTAATACCGTGGGTAGTGATGACTAGGAACTAACAATTATCGAACGAGTTGAATCAGTAGGCCCTATTCGTTTCGACTGATACCGCAAAGTACGAAACAAATTTTCCACTCGTTCCTGGACATCCGATGAACAGAAGAGTTCATCATGGATCAGATGGAAGAAAACTGCCAGATTTTCAACTAATACCGTCGACCACATTTTCGGAGAGAATTTCTCTCTTTCAGACTCAATTTCTTCAGCCCGAACCATATTTTTGTACAACTGATGACTTATCGTCAATCGAATTAAAGACGCATAAACATTGACCAGCACGACAGGATCCCGAGAGGAACGGAGTTTACCGAGTTCGAAATCACTTTTCAACTCCTTGAAAATCATTTCAATCTCCCATCGGAACCTGTATAGCAGATATATCTCTTCAGCGGAAAATGACTGGACCGACAGATTGGTCATGTACGTATGCCACATAGCCTTCTCTTCGTTCCAGAAACAAACCACACGAATCATTTTTGCATCACGTCGCTGTTTATTTCGATACTTTCTGCGCTTAAACCCAATCTGAACAAAGAGATCGATTATCCCCTTTTGAGGGATAGAATCCAAGTATTCCCAAAGGGTGATGGAACCTAAAACCGGAAAAATATCAGCACACGAAGAAAAAAAGACAGAAATCACCGTAGGTTTAGTGTTTTTTTTAACACGAATTACAAATGAACCGCCGTACTCAATGATCTTAATCAGATTCCAGTGAGAGTAGTATCCCAGATCCATGAGAATAAGACAATCTTTTATCCAGGGACCGATTTTTAAAGCCTTAATATCGTGGACTCTTTCGGAGACAATGGTTATCATCTCCGGACCATGAGAAACGGCATTAAAAAGAAGGGATATTTTCATACCACCCGCTGCAATTCGAGAACGGGTTGATGGGTATAGAGCAGCAAGTTTTGCGTGCAAGCGAATAATCGTGCTATCTAAAATATAAATCGTCTTGAATGCCTTATAATGGTCGCGTAACTCTGCTGGGCACGTTGAACTTATATGATCAATACAAGCTAAAAATACTTGAGATAGAAACTTAACCATTGTTTCATCCATCCGTTTCGATAAACTTTGTTGACGGATCTTGTCGTTCTCATCCCGGCTATCATCCATAGCTTTGTACTTCCGGTGGATCTCACTGAATATCGGATTTTTGTGATCACTCACACCAAATATCAAAGTATACAAAAGGAGTGCCGGATCCAGTTTTCTCAATCTCTCAACAAATTTACAACCTCGTGCAAGTTCAAGAATTTTTTCCCGTGGGGGTAATTCCCCCCTCAAAACCTGCGGGGTTTTGTTCAAATGCCTTGTTTGTTTGGGCATATTCGTTTTTTGCGAGCGAAGCGAGCGCGCCGACTATATATACCTTTTTATAAATGATTGGAATTATTTTAGGGCAGTAATCCCGCACGAGGTAAAAAGGTAATTAAATTCCTTAAGCTGAGGGCTATG
>JAUSBW010000055.1 GCA_030651815.1 Methanoregula sp. | reverse complement strand
TCTTTGGAGGGAGACTTCACTTGCATTTCACTTACTGCAGAGTGCGATAAATCCTTTTTTGTCTCTGATAGACTGCATTTCTCGCTGGAATATCATTGCAAAAGGACTTGCAGAGGGCAATCGAAAACGGCCCCGTCAATTGTTCAGAGCATACTCATATCCACAAGGGGGTGTACTTGCCAGTTAAGTTAGCGCATATGCCCACCCGCCCCCGCGATCACTCCCTCTCCCAAACGCTCCGGTTCGTGCAAGTTCCGGTGCCCGTTCATGTTCCGGGCAATTGCCAAACGCCCCACGCTCACCGGCCAACGGCTGCACCGTTACACAAGACTGGCCAGCCCCCGGGTTTCAGCGGGGATGGGTGGGGGCTGCCTTCCGGTTCCGGAGTAGCTGAGCCCTTTCCGGTACCGCTCACTCTCCCAAAAGCCCCCTTTCGCGAAATTCCCCGAGCCCCAAAAGTGCTGGCACCAGCTAAACTCTTTAGTGCGTCACTTGCGTCACTATGTACCCTTTTTCCGGGATCTCTTACGAGAAAATTGTACATAAAAAAAGATCCCGGAAATGGCATGCAATGTGACGCAAGTGACGCAAAAAATTCCATAAACCAGGATTGGAATATAAACCCGGTTCTGCATGGGCAATAATGCAAAGTGATCCGGGTTTTTACTCAGGGCACTTAGGGCAGATGTACCCCTTTTTCCAGAAAGTCTTACGAGGAAACGGTACAGAAAAAAGATTGCGGAAAATGCACTTCAAGTGCCCTAAGTGCCCTTAGGCGATCGTTCCGGGCCACAGGTCTCCACCAGCCCCCGGGCCTCATCAGGGACGGGTGGGGCCTGCCTTCCGGTTCCGGAATAGCCGAGCCCTAAAACTAGCTTTTTAATCTCCCGCTGCTTAGTAATCTTCATGATCAGGCAGGCAGACAAGGATCAGATTACCCGGCAGATACAAGATGTCCTGTCCGGCCTGCCCTCGTTGCGGGTGGCATACCTCTATGGATCGTTCCTCACCCGGGATGATTTCCGCGACATCGATATCGCCCTGCTTGTCGATAAGGAGATTGGCGATGGGGACGCTCCTTCATATGCATCGCGGGCAGCAGACCTGATTGAAGCTGCCATCGGGTACCATTATGAATGTGATGTCAGGATCCTCAACAATGAACCGGTTTGGCTACGGTATGAAGTGATTAGCACCGGCACCCCGCTCTGCATACAAGACGAGGAGGATCGGATTGATTTCGAGACTGCGGTGCTTGTCGAATATCAGGACCTGAAGTTCATGTACGATCTCTTTGACCGGGAATACCTCGCGAAGGCATAATATGAGAATCCTTGCACAGGTGCAGACACTGGATGAAGCGCTCGAAGCGTGGTTACGCTACCAGCAGATCCCGTATGAAAAATTCGCAGCAGAAAAAGATACCCAGTACATGGTCTGCCATGCGATGCTCCTTGCCATCCAGGCATCCATTGATATTGCAACCGCCATGGCTGTGATGAAAACCCCGCGCCGGCCGGATACCTATCGAGAGACATTCCACGTCTTGGGGAAATTCGGGATTGTGCCGGAAGACCTTGCCAGCGAGATGGCCAGACTTGCAGGATTCAGGAATAATCTTGTGCATGATTATTCCGGGCTGGATACAAAACAGGTTTTTAAGGCTCTTCAGGAAGATGGGAAGACACTCATAACATTCCGGAATTCGGCTAAAGAGTTCCTTCGAGAACACAAGAAAACACCGTGATTCTCCCGGTGCCCTTTCCTTGATCACTCACTTCCCCAAAAGGTCCGGTAAGTGCAAGTTCCGGTGCCCGTCGTGTACCGGCAATTGCCAAACGGCATGCGATCACTTGCCCCGGCTGTATCCCGCCCGCGAGACCCGGCCAGCCCCCGGGTTTCAGCGGGGATGGGTGGGGCCTGACCGGAAATTTCCCGGCCGGACTTTTCACAGAAAATTTTCAACCGGATTTTCTTGAAAAATTTTAAGCGGATCCTGAAATAAAAATTTCACACGATCCCATCATAACGAAAAATCCCATCACCTTTCCCTGAAACCACACCCAAAAATTCCTGGAAGAATTGCATGAAAATAGGGTACGGAAAGATGCGTGAAATTCACGTCGGTGTCCTACATGAATATACTTAGTTCCGAGCCCCAAAACCGGGGTTCTTTTCCCTTTGACCGTGCTACCCCCCCAGCCCCCTTTAGTTTCGCCTCCCAAAAGCGTCTGTTTGCGTTTTATTGCTCGAAGGAAATCGCTCCGTTTGGCGTAAATCCTGTGGAAAAAGCGTTTCCTCAAAAAGTGTGCCGGAATTCGATGTTTTTTGCACCTCTTCCGGAAATGGACCCTCCGGAATGGCAAACCGGGGTCGTAGCGGACCCGGATTGGGGGTACTGGTTTGATAGGTCCGGGAGTGTATGTCTCCGACGGTATAGATGTTGCTCCCCTTGGATATCGCTTAACCTGGGGCTTTTTGCTAAACCCGGCTATGTTTTTTCAACCCGTCGAATTCCACGGGTTTAAATCCGGATTATTGAGACGCTCCCGGATTCAAGGAATTCTATAGTATTGCGATTCCGTACCCGGTTCCAGGTTACTTCATCGGTGTTGTCCGGTCATAGAATACTCATAACTTTCACTCTCCTGATATTGATTTCCGGAAAACCCATTCTCTCAACAATCCATTTGGTTTTGGTATTTCTCACATGCCCTCGTTTTGCCCGCTGGAGTGGCAATTCAGGCGCAATAAGCTGAACCGAATGTGTGCCATTCAGCGCTGCCCGAATCCAGCGGCTGCGGGTCCACGAAGGTTTGAAGATCATGCGTTGTTCGGCAGGTGTCACGTTCCCGCCATTCATGCATGCATTGAGCGCAATGTGCCAGCTCTGGAAATCCATGAATATTCCATCAATGGTATCAAACGAGAACAAGACAAGGTTAGGAAAATTTCCCTTGTGGTTGTAGGTCTTTTGGTATATCCCATTGACCATCTCACCTCCTGTCAGGAACCTCCAGTTATCTGCATAACCTGTCATGGGTAATACGGCATCGATCTGCCCGACCGCATAAAAAAAGGGAAAGAACCCGGTTTTCTCCTCCACCCATTCGTACGCAGGTAAAAATTCCGGATCAGAAAATTTCCGGTCCGGCTTGAGTGTTCCAAACCGTACCGCATCCAGAGAGATGCTGTGATGAAAGAGAAGTTTTTCTGAAGAATGACCGCCAATGGAAGATATTACTGTATCACCCTATACGGATTGATAGTTTTATTTTGATTATTTTCTGGTTGGCACGTGATTGGTCAACTCTTACCACGTTCACCCGCTATGCTGGTACAGGAAATAAACAGGAAAACTGAATTTCCGAATCAACAAACTGTTTGTTGATCTGAAAAAAAGATCAGACCCGGGATTTCTTCTTACGGTGCTCCATGATCCCGGCAACAACCGTATCGAAATCCTTTTCGAGCCAAGCCTTGCGCTCTTTGGTATAATCCCCGCTTCCATGGGTATAACTCTGGATAAACCGTATCGCATCCGCAGGACCCAGGTTTTTCACCAGCACTTCAAACCCCTGAATCCTGATTTCGTTAAGCGTCTTTGCTTCCATCGGCCGTCACCTCCATGAACCACTGTACGGGATTTTTGGTTTCAACAGTAATCTTATCCGCGTGCTTCTTAATAACTTTGATGAGGGTATCATCGGTCGTCAGGAATACCGCCCCGGCGCGTTCGGCACTTGCAAGATGCAGGGAATCGAAGGTATCCATTCCATGTTCATGAAATGATCTTGCCCGGGTGGTGAGATCCGAATTGAGATTCACCCGTTCACGTGCAAACTGCATGAGACTCCCGACATGTCTGCGCCTTTCCTCATCGGAAATCCCGGCAATTTCAAATTCGATCACCTCGCTCCCGACCAGAGTCCAGTCATCGGTGCATCGTTTGAGAATCGCGATCACTGCTTCGGTCTCCATCCGGATCCGGTTTGAGGTCTGGTCATCGAATGGCCTGCAGAGACAGCAGACATCCAGGTAGATTCGCATCGGGTACTCCAGTTTCTCTATTTTTCCCCGGCATCAATAAATGATTGTATCCGGTTGCGGTTTGAGCCCCCTCCCCATCAGAGCTAAGCCCAGCCATTTCCGGTACCGCTCACTCTGCCAAAAGGTCCGGTAATGGCAAGTTCCGGTGCCCTTCGCGTACCGGCAATTACCAAACGTCATGCTATCACCGGCCCCGGCTGCATGGGTGGAACCTGATGAACGACCCGTCACTGCACCCGAATAGGTAGAAGCGATATACCAGAGCAGAAATATATGAAATACAAAAGGAGTGAACATGCCGGTCACGGTCGAAGGGAAAATGGTAGGCGGGCGCACGATTGTACTCGATCACCCGCTTGCAAACGGGCAGAACGAAGTCCTCGTACGGCTGAAAAAGAACGCCGGGCGGACCAAGATTTCCATTCCGGAATCATTTGTCATGAAGATCGCAGAGACGGATATTGAAGAGTTCTCCTGATGAAAATTTCCAGCCTTCAGAATTGTTCTGTTTTTGTCGACACCAATATTCTCATCTACGCATTTACCACCACCCGGTTTACTCCTTTCCTGTGAAGAGCTGCTCGATAATGTGCAGAATGGTGTGGTGAAAGGCCATGTCAACAGCACCGTCATTGATGAGTTCTTCCACAAAGTCCTGCTCATGCAGGTATACACCGAAAAAGGATTTCAGCCGGCAGAAGCAATTGCATTTTTAAAACAGAACCCGGAACGGATTGCTGATTTTCCTCTTCCTTTCGATGTAACCCGTGAAGTTCTTCACGATTACGGTTTTACTGTCCTTGATACTGCTCCGGTACTTGATGAGGCCATCTCTTTTGCACGCCAGTACGGCCTCTTGTTCTCCGATGCACTCCACGCAGCCAGCTGCACGCACTACTCGCTGGATCATCTCATCACGAATGATCGTGATTTTTCCCGGGTCGGTCGCATCTCGGTGATTGCACCATAACATATGACCTCCCTTCTGGTTCCGGAGTAGCTGAGCCCATTCCGGTACCGCTCACTCTCCCAAAAGATCCGGTAAGTGCAAGTTCCGGTGCCCGTCGTGTACCGGCAATTACCAAACGGCATGCGATCACTTGCCCCGGCTGTATCCCGCCCGCGAGACCCGGCCAGCCCCGGGCCGTACACAAACCCTATAATAATTCCCGACAAAGATCCCATAACACGTAAGAGCAACTTATTATGAGCAGGGCAACCGAAAAACTGGTGAACATATGAGATACACCCAATCCCCCCGTCAGACCGAGATTGAGGAGATCGTCAACAGGATCGTAGACGCCGCACATCCTGAACAGGTCCTCCTCTTTGGCTCCTCTGCGAGGGGTACGACCGGGCCGGACAGTGATCTTGACTTTCTCGTGATAAAGGCCGGCAGGTACAACGCACGCAAAGTCGCGGGTATAATCTACCAGCGGATGCGGGGGATTGCCCGTTCGATGGACCTCGTCATCGTCACACCGCAGCAGGTCGAGGCATGTAAAAACTCCCCCTTCAGTGTCGTGTACCCCGCAGTGAGGGAAGGCAGAGTCGTGTATGAGCGGAAGAAGACGGTCGCCTGATAACCCGGCAGAATGGCTCGGCCGGGCAAAAAGCTCCCTTATCCTGTCCTTAGCAAAAACGCCGGGAGTCCTCTACGAAGATCTCTGTTTCCAGGCCCAGCAGGCGGCAGAAAAAGCACTCAAGGCTGTTTTTGTAACACGAAAAATCCCTTACCTTTACACTCATGATATCAACGCCCTCCTTTCGGGACTCGAACAGCATGGCATTGCAATTCCTGAACCGCTGTGGCGTGCGGTCACTCTCACCTCGTATGCATCCGATACGCGGTACCCGGGAACTTCGACACCGGTAACCAAAGAGGAATATTCAGGGGCAGTCCGGCTGCGCAAAGATGTTCTGTTGTGGGCGGAAGAACAGGTCGGTTGATGACCGGATGCAAAGTGAGAACTGTGATCCGGAAATCTGCATAACCAACCATCACATACCCATACCGGAGGATCGTATCCGGGTATTCTGCATGAAATGGAAGGTCCGGAATTTCCGGTTCTACGGTTCCATTATGCGAAATGATTTCCGGCCGGACAGCGATATCGATGTGATGGTGGAATTTTCTCCCGATACCCACACCACATTCTTTGACATGAGTTCCATGCAGGACGAGCTTGAGGCGCTCCTTGGGCGGAAGGTCGATCTCGCGGATCGCCGTTCCGTTGACATGAGCGAGAATTATATCCGCAGGAAAGGGATGCTCTCTGGCAAACCCCCGGTACTCCGCCAGATGTCGTACCTTCTCGATATGCTCATCTGGGCACGGTCGATTGAAAAGATCACCGGCAATCATCCACCGGGACTTATCGATGATGATAAGATTGCCTTCCATGCACTGAGTTTCAATGTTTTCCAGCTTGCAGTCTCGGCCGGGAGAGTCGATGGTGCCACGCGGGAAAAAGTACCGGGTATTCCCTGGGATCTTCTGGATGAAACAAACCGGAAATTTGAAGACGACCCGTTCAGCCGGGATAAAAACGTTCTGAAGAATCTTGCATGGGATGTCGTCCCACTGCTTATTCCCCGACTTGCTGTCGTCATCCCTGCAGAGCGTGAGGTATAATCTCTGGCAGCCACGTCCATTCCTGCGATCGCATCCTCAAAAGCTCCGGTACGTGCACGTCCGGAGCCCGCCCTCCAGACACCCGGCCAAACGGGGCGCCACCACCTGCCCCGGCTGCACAGGGAGATGCAGGATATTCCGGGAAATTATATCTCTAATCCCAGTTCATCGAATGCTTGTTCAATCCTGTCAAGAAAAACCCGTGCATCCGCGATGATGATCCCCGCTTCTTCAGGAGTCATCGCTGCTTCAATATTGTAATCAACGGTTTCCCTGCGCTCTTTGGCATGAGAGAGAGCCCGACCATAGGTTTCCTCGATAAATTCCCTTTTTGACAAATTCAAGTCCGAACTGGAGGATGAGATCTTTGTGTCCCTTCGGGTGAAGATCGCGGCTCGCAAGCAGTGCCCGGGCTGCATAGAACATTGCATAATATGCCCGGCTGACTGCATCGTTATAATACCCGCCTTTCAGCAGGTATTCAGCAGCGCCGAGTGTTTCTGCCGCAAGCGTGAGATCGCGTTCAGGCAACCGTGATCCCCTCTTTCATGACATTTTGCCCGAACGGGGATGCACCACTGAATGTTTTTGCATTCATTACTTTGACCGACAGGTATTCACCGGAATCAACCATGACGTCAAAAGCCAGACCAGTCATTGCACGCCAGCCCTCATGTTCATCTCCATTCCAGAGCACCAGAAGATCAATGTCTGAATCTGCATTCGCATCACCTCTCGCTACCGATCCGTAGAGAATGATCTTATCGATATGGGATGTATAACGCTCCTGTGCCTGCCGGACGAATTGCCGGATAACGGTTTCGTACCGTTTCTGGATGGACATGTATTTACGTATATGATCCTTCCCCGATTCACGGTAAATACTTGCCCCTGATTTTTCCCTGTGGTTCCTCATCGCCTTGATTCCCAACACCACGGTTCCGGGAGTATCAGACAAGAGATCCTTCGTTCTGACTTCCAGAAACCGCCTTTTCTTCCGGCATCTCTCAGCCCATTCCCGCGATCGATCGCCCGGCCAAAAACCTCCATCCGTGCATGTCCCGGAGCCCGCCCCATGCCGAATCCAGCCAAACGGCATGCGATCACCGGCTACGGCTACACCCCCGCCCGCGAGACCCGGCCAGCCCCCGGGTTTCAGCGGGGACGGGTGGGGCCTGCCGGGAAATTTCCCGGCAGCCTCTTATGACTTCGCACCCTGCGCCGCCAGTCGTTCCCGTGCAGCCTGCATCGCAGACTTGAGATTCTGCTCCAGCACTTCACGGGGCGGGAGATCGGTAAGATATTCAGAGACATGAATCCCTGATTTATCGAGTTGCAGAAGACAGATCTGTTCCTGGTCTGCACCAGCACAAAGGATCAGTCCAGGTGGTTGGTCCTCACACGATTCTTTCTCGTGCTCTTCAAGCCACCGGAGGTACAGTTCCATCTGTCCTTTGTATGCTGCCTTGAAATGACCAACCTTTAATTCTATTGCGATAAGACGGTGGAGTTTCCGGTGGAAAAAAAGCAGGTCAAGATAAAAATCCTCGTTGCCGATTACCATGCGGTATTGCCGTGCGACAAAGCTAAACCCGGCACCGGGTTCAAGCAGGAACTGCTCCATCTCCCGCAGGATGGCAGCTTCGAGATTATCTTCACTATAGGTATCCCTGAGCCGGAGAAAATCGAGAATATAGGGATCGCGAAAGACCAGATACGGAGTCATCCGGTCATCTGTGCGGAGTGCAGAGAGTTCCTGCTGTGCAAGAAGTTCCGGCTTTTTTGAAAGTGCAGTCCTCTCAAAAAGCATTGAATCGATCTTCTGTTGCATCGTGATCGAGTCCTATTAACGGGGAGCCATGAGGAGAGTGAAAGTGAAACGCCTTCAACGTCCGGACTATCATAACTGGAAAGGCTCAGCTGACGGGTTACCTTTTCATTTGGATGGATCCGGCTCAGCTCACAGGTTACCCCAAATGGATCATTACAAACCTGACCTCCCGCAATATTAGGCGCATAAATTGAAATCGTCTATAATCGCCCGGTTTTTCCTAGAAACTTCAGAAACCACAATTTCACTATTCAAAAGTTGGCACTTCATGTTTTTTTCCAGTTCCAAAAGCAACTTGTCCACCGAAAATTGTTTGGCAAGTCCATTCTCCACCTCTTTGACAATATATGGATAGACCAACCATTCAATCCAAATCCCTCTGATTTTTTTTTATCATGACCGTTGCCTTCATAGTTTGTGCTTTTAATATAAGCGCACATACAACTTTTGATATTTCCTTCAGTCCGTAAGCGAAATCGGAAATAGAGCGTAAATATCCATTGTATGCGAGTGCATGTGGAGCCTAACAGATCATTTTGCGCTTATGGATCGGGAGGTCAGGTTACAAACTATGGACTTAAAAGAGCAGGAACGTCAGGTCAAAAAGATCTGCACAACCTGACCCGGACTCTTACGGGGGAAAATCTCAATACAGACGAGATGTTCTCTCATAAACGGGGAATACGGGCATGTACACCACCGTTCAAAAGTGCACACGAAGACGGTCATTTGGTCAGTGAGCGGTTAAAACGCATCCAGACTCCGGATTAAATTATTTTTCGTTCGTCCTCACTCAATGATCGACTGGCACACCCAGAGATCGTAGATGGGATCTGCGGGATTCTCCTTCACATCAACAGTGCGGCCCATCTCTTCACCCCATGCAGCCACGAGCCGGGCCTCAGGTTCAGTCCCCACCGTGATTAGCGTTTCTTTTGTGGATGCAAAGAGTTCCTGCACGATCAATTCCCACATATCCTGTGAAAAACTGTTGATCTCGCCCATCATGATCCCGATACCCTTAGGGGAGGGTTCCACGTACTGCGATGCAATGGTTGCATTCAGGCACATCGTCTCTGCGGGCAGGAGCCGTCCGGTAAAAAGGCCCCTTGACAGTAGCGACGCATCGTTGTCATAGGAGAGCGGAGAGTACCCGAGATCCCGGAGCACCAGCGAGCCGACACCGGACCCGCAGCAGCAGTCAACGCAGGTCTCGCCACTGCCGCTACCCCAGGTATTCTCAATCAGCGTCCCGAGAATTCCTCGCCGGGCTGGATTGAGATCTTCGATTGATGGCGAGACTTGTGCGGTCAGGGCCGTGCTGAAATATTCCCGCACTGCCGCGGCAAAGACCGCCCGGTTCTCCTGGAAGATCTCGCCGTTCACGCTCTCGAACAGATCGATGAGGGCAACTGAAGGGTTCCGGCAGAGAAACGTGCCGGCAATCCAGCTATCCGCACCCTGGAACGCGAGGGCAAGCGGCTCTTCCGCCTCATCTAAAAGGAGGCGCCCTTCATTGGCACCCTGTTCCGTCAGGATAGCATTTAACCTGCTGTCCGTAAGGTCAGCAAACGACTGCTCGACGAACCGGAGGTTTTCGAGCTCAAAAATTTCTGCTATGTTCATAGTCCTCGCTCGATCCGCATACCGTGCGGTGCCTGGATCGTCCCGTCAATCTTTGCATCCTCGTGGAGCACGATCGACTTTGCGATCACATTTCCCAGTATATGGGCGCCCTTTTTCACATAGACCGTACTACCACTCTCCACATTGCCGTGGATAGTAACCCCTTCTACAACCTGGATCTGGTTTTTTGCCCGCAGGCTTCCGAAGATGACCGAGTTCTGCTGGACATCGATCGAACCAGCCCGGATATTCCCGTGGAGCCGGCAGTTCTTCCCAATCTTCATGGTGGAGGGAACTGAAAAGAGCTTCATGTTGAGTTTCGAGCGGGCAGGGATCATGAGCGGAATCTCTCTCTTCCCCTCATCTTCTGAGAAGAGATTGTCGATGATCCGGTCCAGTTCTTTCTCGTTCTGGATCTTCAACATCGTCATGAAATAGATGAGGATGAACATGAAGACCGGCATCGGGTTTCTCACCTCGATGGCACCTGTTGCCTCAAACCCCTCCTTGATCTCGACTTTCTCGCCGATATCAAGGGCTCCTGAGACAACCAGCCTGCCGTTGATCTTCACGCCTTCACCTATGTACGCATCCTGCTTTGCGATGACATCACTGCCGATCTCGCAGAGGTTGCCGATCCGTGCGTCGCCGTTTGCCCAGACATACTCGCTGATCTTTGAGGATTCGCCAACATAGACATCCGCACCCCTCAGGCCGTAGTCGATCTGGCAGAACTCCCCGATCACAATATCCCTGTCGGTCTTGATGCTGTGCTCCTGCAGCTCGGTACCATCAGGAAGCAGGCAGTGTTTATGCCAGTTTTTTACGGCTCGCTCTTTCATCTACCCTCCGCCAAATACCGTCAGGCTCCGAATTTGTGTGATTTATTGATCAGGTCGAGTGCGATCGGTAACAGGTCGGTCCCCCGGATCCGGTTGAGCCCGCCTTTTGCGCAATGGTATTCATCGTAGCGGAAAACATCATCCATCCTGACGCCATCGCCCCGGATCAGTAACGGGACCGGGTCGGCGCTGTGGTCCTTGATAGTGCACGGTGTCGAGTGGTCCCCGCAGATGATAATGATGGTATCTTTAAGGCCCAGCAGGGGTTCGAGCAGCGGATCGATCTTCTGGATGAAGTCCCGCTTCTGCTCCGCGAGCCCGTCATGGCCGGACTCATCCGCACCCTTGATGTTCAAAAGCACGAAGTCTTTGGTCTTTAACTCATTGAGTGCTGCCGAGATCTTGCCGGCGACGTTGCTGTTCTGCGAGCCGGTGGCGCCGGGGACTTCGATATGCGGGAGGCCGACTGCCCTGCCGATACCGGTGATGAGACTTGCTGCCGAGATGACCGATCCCGAAAGGCCGTATTTTTCCTGGAACGGTTCGTACTTTCCCATCTCTCCTGCCCCCCGCATCAGCACAATGTTTGCCGGGCTGAGATTCTGTGCGAGGCGTTCGCGGTTCATCGCATGCTCGAAGAGAATCTTTGTGGACTGCCGGACGAACTCGTTGCAGACTGCGGCGGTCTTTTCATGGGCCGGCGTTTTCTTGATCGCGTTCACGGTGAGCGGTCTGACTCCCTCTTTCTTGGGATCATTGGAGGTGACACAGTGACCGATTCCCTCTCCTTTGAGGGCGAGCGCGGCCCGGTGCCCGGCACCGGAGCGGAATATGAATTCCACGCCGAACTTCGAGAGATCAACCCCCTCTTGTATTGCTGCACTCAAAGAGGCGGTATCATGGATGCGCCCGGCACGGCGGTCGATGACGAGCCCCTCTTTTGATATCGTGGCATAGTTGCACCGGAACCCGATCATGCCCGGCTCCATGTGGATACCCGAACCTTCGCATTCGAGCGGTCCCCGGCCGGTGTAGTACTTGTAGGGATCATACCCGAGGAGGGCGAGGTGTGCAGTATCAGAACCCGGGCGGATGCCCGGCGCTATGGTATCCATAATGCCGCAACAGCCTTCCTGCGCAAGTTTGTCAAGAACCGGTGTTTTTGCTGCTGCAAGCGGGGTGGTACCCCCGAGCGCGGGACAGGGGCGATCGGAGATTCCATCGAGAACGATTAAGAGAATCCTGCTCGCGGTCATTGGTAGGGAATGTTGGACGGGCGGGGTAATTAGGTTTCTTGGTGGCGGGGGTGGGCAATCCCGGTTTTGCGATCTCACAGTGGGGAATGAGTATTGGTATTCTTATTTCAATTTCTCAAGGAACTAAAACGGCTGATCTATGTGTCTATTTCCTGTACTGACAGGTTCTCAAGACCTTTTTCACGGGAGGAGTTCCTGATCTTTTCAAGCGCTGCTGAAGCACGTGCCTTCCTCACGATTGAAAGCGTCTCTTCCAGATTGTTGCCAATGGGAAGAACAATCGCCCGGGGTTTTCCGTTCACGGTGATTACGGTTTCATCGTGTGCGGACAATTCCCAGAGACAGGCCGGGTTTGAACGGATCTCACGGCTTGAAATAAATTTCAGGGTATGGCTCCTGAAATGTTGTACATTATATCATGCACTTTACAGGCGTACTGGTTGCGATGGGGCAGATGGATTATTAACAGCAGTTCATGAGTGGCGGCTGTTGTAGAGCCTCTCCCGAATGGGGGAGGATCTCGACGTTTTCCGAGGCTTCGCCCCGCCGCTGTGACAGCCCCATGTAGCGATACGACTCCGAAGGTTGATGATCCAAAAAGTCGGGGGTCAAGGGGATGCTCCCCTTGGACGGCCTCCCCCTCTGGGGGAGAGAGGAGGTCCCCCTCATAACCGGTGAGGAATATTAGCGAATTGTTGAAAAGAATTGGATTTCTTAGGAAAATTATCCTGTCCAGAATGAGGGTAATACTTCTCTATATCAAATAGGATGAACGCCGCCGCCCCCGACGGGGCGCCCCAGCGGCGGATCAGTGACCAAAAGCAAAACTCAAAGAACCTTTTGTCCCGCCATACCTTGGAAAGGCCCTGAGGTGAGGGACTCTCGTAACTCCAACATCTTTCAAGGTTCCGGAGTGAACACAATTTTTTCATATTCGTTTCTGCCGAACCAAAAATATTTACCGCACCCTTACTTGCCAACGAACCGGCACGGTCTGGCAAAAAACTGAACAAAAACAATTCAAAAAAAAATTATGCAGTTGAGATCCGGGCAGCGATGGGCTCAACCTTGGACTTCACGATCTCGACCCTGCGGGTGGGGTAGATGATCTTGACTGCCTTGAAGAGATCCCGTGAGATCTCCCCGGACACAATCACGTTGACGAGCGTGGTTAAGTCCCACGCGGATGCCTGTGCCGTGACTGCTTCAGTGATAATTTTGCGGATTGCGTGCTCCTGCGAGATGTTGGCACGGGCAAACGTGTAGCAGCTGATGGTGAGGTGGACTTTCTTGCCATCCTTGGTGACCAGCGGGACATGACAGTCGATGCGGGAGCTGCGGCGCTTGACGAGCGAGCGGAGGTAGTCCCTTGTCACGTCGTGGCCAACGAACTCGGTGTATGC
Organism: Methanoregula sp.; assembly: GCA_030651815.1. Taxonomy (GTDB): domain Archaea; phylum Halobacteriota; class Methanomicrobia; order Methanomicrobiales; family Methanospirillaceae; genus Methanoregula. The sequence continues at coordinate 5,817 of JAUSBW010000055.1, read as the reverse complement.
CGAGTCGCCTGCTACGGAATTGATCTTAAAGCTCATCTTCATGTGCTGCCTGGCGTAATCATTGGTGATCTCGCCGAGCGTCGACGTCATGATCCTGCCGACAACGCTCTCAGCATCGTTTGCAATGGTGTCACCGATGAACACTTTCCCGAGATTGTCGGGGGTGTGCACCCTGAACCAGCTCTTGGCTTTCCAGCCTTCTACTCTTCTTCCAACCTGTTTCTTCTTTGCCATACTTACATCACCTGGTGATTGTTGTTGAGGGCGGAAACGACTGTTGCGTCATCCGCTATTGCCAGATTCATCAGATAATCATCCACCGATGCAATGACCGACCGGATCTGTGTCCCGGTGATCACGGTTGTTACCCTGTCGCTTTCTGCGGTAGTGGTCATGCTGCGCAGGTTGTCCGGGGTTAATGCCAAAGCAACAGCGCCTGCATTCCTGTGCCGGGTAGTGATCCTGCCTTCGATCTGCATCATGATGCCACCGCTTCCTGCCATGCCTTCGTGAACGCATTGATCTGATCGCAGGGGATTGTCGCACCTGCCCGCCGGTTATGTCCGCCGCCATGTCCATTATTTGCGTGTGCAAGTGCCCGTAGCAGGGGGCCGAGTTCATGTTCGACTCCCGCAGGGCAGCGTGCCGAGATATGACAGGATGTACCATCCCGTGCGTAGACCAGTACCGGTTGTGCGTTCACCCGATCGCGGGCAAACACATCGGCTACATCGCTTGCGAGCGTGACATCCCTGATTTCAAAGACGCCCGGTGCCCCCTCTGTGGGGTGGGCAGTCCGGATCGCATCGATCACGCCGAAGCGGTGCTTTCGTGCAATCTCCCATGCACGGTCTATGTCGTGAGACGACCGGAGGCAGAGAGATGCGCCGAGATCACCGCGCCCGGCTTTACCGCAGGCATCAATGACTGCGGTGAGTGCGTGGGCATCCTCGATCACTTCGCGCTGGAGGTGGTAGGTGTCGCCATAGATCGCACTCAGGCCGGTGAGCGTTGTACCTGATGCTGCCGTGATCACAACCTGCGAGAACAGCACGTCGAGTCGGACGCCGTCAACTCCTGATGACTGGTTGATGAGCGTCGAGACGAGTTCTTCGGCACCACTCACGCCTTCAAGGTAGGGACTAATCGCGGTGTAGAACCGTTCGGTCATGTCCCTGCCCGGCAGGGTGAGTCCCCTATCCGGTACGATGACGCCGTTTGCAATCGCCTCGTTGAATATCTCGAGGTTCTTGCCGGCCATCTCCTGTCCGTCACCAAGAATGCCGGGTATCACTAGCCCGGCCAGGTCGCGGTTGTCCCCCATCTTCTGGGCGACAATGTACGCAGTGCCTGCTGCCGAGAGTTCGCGATCGCCGTCAATACTGGCAAGCCGCGGGTTTGCATGGAACTCGCCGTCAAATGCCGGAAGGTGGTGATCTACGACGATTGTGTCGTGCGGGAGATCGTTTAAGCCTGCACCGAGATCGCAGAGCAGGTAGGAATCGTCACCGGTCAGGTCCTTAACAGTAATTTCCTGTCGGACACGGAGCCGGAAGCGGATACCTGAGCGCAGCATCGCATGGCAGAGGATCGAGGCGGCGGCTATGCCGTCTGCATCGTGGTGTGCGAACACCTCGATGAACTCCTGACGGCGAATCTGTTCGGCCACGGTTTCTGCTGCGGTATCAAGCGACATGGTTGTTGTGGATAATTATGAAATGGATTATCTGGACAGCAGGATCTCTGCAGTCTCCGGCTTGTACACAAACTCTTTGGGTAGCTTCTTGCTTCCCGTGTAGTACTTCACGAGACGGCGAACCTTGGATTCGACCAGCTGTAACTGCCGTTTGTTGTGCAGATCTTTCTTATTCTCACTCAGGTGCTTGCGCAGACCGAGCGCCTTAATCATGAGGTCGCGGAGATCTTCTGGTATCTCGGATGCGACCTTGTTCTCTTTTAAGATATCCCCGAGCCGCTTGCCGGTGGCAAGTTTAATGTCGGGAACTCCATAGCTGTCCCTGAGTACCAGTCCAATCCTGCTGCTCGACGCGCCTTCCTTCCGGAGTTCAAGGATAACTTTTGTGATCCCTGCTACGTCCTTGTTGGACCATGCGGGAGCTTCCTTGCGGTAGGGGCGGACTGAGCATGACTTGCCTCTTCTTCGAGCATGCATTCGTGCCATAGTGTAGCCTCCTTATAGACTAAACGTAAGTCCAGAAAAGTACAGTATTTTACTGACTCTCTGTAATCCCAAAGCCTTGTTTGAGGCCATGCGTTGTCGCACGTCGGACTTACATCTGCCAGCACATTGTTAAAAGTGCTTACCATCATTCGATGTGAGGTATAATAAGGGTAACTGAGGAAAGCAGTCCCGGCGAATCTCATGGATCAACAGTAATGGAAACCCGGTACCCGCCATTCGGTGTCCTGTCTGCAAACCTTAAACACCGCGAAACAGAACCGGGTTGTTAAAGAGCACCTCGCTATTCGTATATACTCCCTCTCTCCAATCTCATTTGACGCATGACTTCCCAACCCATAGAAATTCACTCCATAGGTTACGTTCGATCCCCCTACAAAGAAAAGGGCGATGCCCCGCGACAGGGGCGTTTATCGGATACGGTGTCAGAGATCGTAATTGATGAACGATATCTCCCTGCCCTCTACCAGTTGGAAGGGAGCAAACATCTCTGGGTTCTTTGCTGGTTCGACCGGGCTGACCGGACCGTGCTCCGGGCAATCCCGCCCGGGACATCGGCAGAGAAAGGCGTGTTTGCCATACGGTCACCGGACCGCCCGAACCCCATCTCGCTCTGCATGGTTGATCTTCTCGAAGTGAAAGACGGTATCTTAAAAGTCAGGGGACTGGATGCTTTTGACGGAACACCCGTCATCGACATCAAAATGTACTCGGCCGAGATTGACTGCGCCAAAAAACCTTGATCCCCTCATCCTTTTTTACCTCCCAAAGAGAACGGAATACTACAGATGGACAAGATCCCCCTTGAGACAGAAGGCGACGAATCCCCGATCCAGTTCAGGGACTGCTTTTCCGTGCGATACATCCAGTCGGCCGCCCTCCTCTGCCAGCTCGCATATGCAATCGAGCAGGAATACCGTGAGGCAAAAAAGATCTCTGTAGATCTCCAGCTCCGGCACGAAGTCTTCGTCCTCAATTCTGTCCTGTCCTCAGTCTCATTCCTTGAGTCCGCCATCAATGAGCTCTATGCCGATGCCGCTGATGAGGCCTACTACTATGCGGATGAAAAGCATGAAGCACTCTTAAGGCGAATTGGCGAGAAGTGGAAGAACGAGAAGAACTTCGACCGTGCCCCGCTTTTATCAAAATACCAGAAGATCCTCGTCATCGCGGGAATGCCATCTTTCGATGAGGGCGACCAGGCATTTGCAAACCTGCGGATCCTGATTGAGATCCGCAACCACCTCATGCACTACACGCGGGAATGGGTGGTCATCGGGAATGGAGGGTTCCGGGGTGCCGGTGAAGAAACGACCGGCGGGAAATTTGAAAAAATCCTCAGGCAGAAATTCGCAACAAACCCCCTCGCACTCAGGAACCAGCCATTCTTTCCCAATAAATGCTTAGGACACGGGTGTGCTGAATGGGCCGTGATCAACAGCCTGATCTTCACCGATGAGTTTTTTCGGCGGCTGGAACTACCGGCACCGTACGAGGGGATACGGGGCGAGATGAGGACGCGGTAAGTAACAGGTGCTACAGGAGATCTTGACAGCAATACCCAAGCCCTGACAGATACCTTTTACTCAATGTAATGTATAAATTACATGTACATCCTATGAAGCAGAACTCATTTTATATCCTGATTGGCATCGTTGTAACGGCGCTTGTCGGTGTCTTCTGGCTCTCGCTGCAATGGAACAACTCAGTCCCGATCCAGATCGGTTTTATCATCGGAGTCATCACCCTGTACATGGCCCGTGGCAGGATTACCGGCATCATCGATGACGAGCGATCGGTTGCCATCTCCCAGAAGGCAGCGCTCCGGACGCTTGAGGTCTTCTGGGTGGTCTTTTTTACCTTCAGCCTTGGGATAATCGTCTGGACAAGCAGCCGCTTCTTCGGCCTTGAGGGAACGTCCACCCTCCGTTTCATCCGTGAGCACAACCCGCCGGGGATGGGTATGGACAAACCATTCTTCTTCAACCCCGGGTTCATCCAGCTCCTACTTCTCTGCATGACCATCTTCCTCTATGTCGGCTTCAAGTTCTATTATGAGCGGAAGTACGGCGGGGAGGACGCCGATGAAGAATAGCATCAAGGTGTTCCGGGCAAAGGCGAATATCACGCAGGAGCAGCTGGCAGTTGCGCTGGGCGTGTACCGCCAGACCATCATTGCGATAGAAAAAAGCAAGTATGTCCCTTCCCTCACCCTCGCGTTCAAGATTGCACGGCATTTCAACGTGAATGTCGAAGAGATTTTCGAATGCGAAGAAGCAGATCTCAAATAATCCCTCTCTTGTAATCTCCGTTTTTACCAGTTTCTGGAACAATGTATTTTTAATCGTACAAAAAGTAATCTTTAAATTACATTAAGTAACACATAAGTTACGTAAGTGGAGGTCTGCACCCAGTAAATCCCTGCAGGACCCGCTTAAAAAATGGAGGAATATACATGAAAACACCCAGATTGTATCTCGGGGCAATTGCCCTCACCTGTGTTATTGCGCTGGTTATTGGAATGGCCGGGGCTGCAGGCATTGGAGGGCAGATTGCCGGAATTGCCGGTAATATGAGCTGCCATGCCGGACCGGAGAAGATGCTCGACCGCCTTGAAGGACAGGGAATTGACGTCTCGGCAGTCCGCACTGCATGTGAGAGCGGCGATACAAAAACCGCAAGGACGCTGATGCAGCAGATCATGGAAACGCACAAGGATCTCATGCCCTTCCGGAATGCTTTCGGAAAGAATGCACCCGGCTTTGGACCCGGCATGATGAAAAACCGTTTCGCCCCGCTTGAAGCGAAGGGGTATGATGTCTCAGCAATCCGCGCTGCATTTGAGAGCGGTGACAGGGAAACCACCCGGACGCTGATGCAGCAGTTCATGGAAGCGCACAAGGATGAACTGCCCCAGCCCGGGGCCGGCCGGAACCGTATCCCGTCAAGGAGTGTCACCACAATCTAAGGAAGATGGAATTCCTGCACAGCCGGGGATGACTCCTTTGGGTGACGAGGAGGGACCCTTACACACCGGCGTCCCTCCTCACGCATAAGAATTTTACGGCTTTCTCCTTACGGGAGAGGACTTCCCGCCCGCGTCCTGCCGTAAAAAAATCCGGGATTCCTACTAAGGGGAATAACCGGAAAATACCGAATTATCTCATGAAGATCCGATAATGCCAGAGAAACGTTCATCGAATTACCGGAAGGAATCCGCTTTTAAATCTCTGGTTTTTCAGATAAAGTAACTTTTAAATTACATTAAGTAATAATTAAATTACATTATTATTGCCAAGAGCCCTCCTTTAAAGACCATACGTATCTGAATCCTTAAAAAAAATTCAGCAGAGAGACAAAGGCAGATGCCAAAAAAGTGCATAATCCTGCAAATTATTTGACTGTGAACAATGGAGAAATCATGAAGAAAAAATCCACAATAATCAGCATATTTCTGGTGTTGCTGATGGTATTAGTTGTAGAGTGCCACTATTTCTGTCCGATTTGTTGACACAGTTTTTGTCCGCTTTGTAGGTATTTTCGATTCTTGTTGAAATTCATTTCGTTGTGATATACTGATGCCGGAGTCATCCATCCCAGGATCTCCTGCTTGCGCC
>JAUSBW010000054.1 GCA_030651815.1 Methanoregula sp. | reverse complement strand
CAATTTTCATAATCTGCGCGTTTGGAATTTTTTCCTGAACGTGAATTCGTGCAACGAATCCCATAAAGTTTTACTTAATGCTACATAATTAGCCAATAGTAACGATATTTTTACGGTTTTTTCCTTAAGCTAACTTCTATGTATGGTATGACGCGGACCAGATCTTAACCGGCGAGAATTTTGAAAAAGTTGTTAAATTCGGATTAGAATATTCAGCATACGCAATTGTTTTTTTCTGTCCATACTATTTTTTGAAAGAATTTCCTCAACAAGAACTTGATAGCCTGATTAAAGAGCACAAGAAAAAAATCTTCCCGATCGCCTATAAGGTGTCAATTGAAACAGTGAATTGATGGCTCCCCACCCTAAAGGATGGGGCTTCCATCGTCCTGTTGTTAGGCGCGTTTCTTCGGCTCATTTTGACTCTCGACGTATTTCATAAGCACGTCTAATGATACTTGACCAGTCGTCGCCACAAATTTACTGTCCGACCAAAAGGAGTCCCCCCATAGGAGATTTTTAATTTCTGGGAACTCCTGCCGGAGATACCGGCTCGACACTCCCTTCAGGGTATTGAATACTTTCTCCAGATCCGTGCTCGGTGTTGCTTTGACAAGCATATGGATATGGTCCAGCGCCGGCTCCATGCCGGTTATCTCAATCTTCAGGTCCGGTGCAAGGTTGCGGAAAACCTCTTTTAGGCGCTCTCGGATGGCCTCGGAATACAGAGCCTTGCGCCGGTACTTAATTACAAAAATGATGTGATAGTGAAGGGAGTAGACAACGTGGTTGCCCCGATCAAGATCGTATTTTGTTTTGCCCATGTTTAATCTCCCATGCTTCTTGTTCTTCTTTTAGTCCTACCCTTCCCGCGATTCTGAAACGTTCTTCTTCCGCTGTTACGAGATATTGCGGTACTTGTTCGGCGTCGATACCGTACAGGTGCTTATTGTGATCTCGCAGTCGTGCTCTACACGTATCATTTCCTTTTCTCCAATCTCCGCAAGCGGGTGAACATTTCCTACAATTATGCTGTTTTGCCATAGTATATCCTACGCACGATTAGACGTTAATACTTTCTATTGGTCGCATACAATCGTTAGCGGGGCAATAGGAGCGTAACCTTACAAAGAGGGAGGCACTCCATCCCCGCCATAAATAGCGGGGTCTTCCCGTGCCCCCTCTTATCTCCCGAACCGGAGATAAAAACAAAAGTCCCCTCTTTAAAAGGTCATAAAATACTTGAAATCAAAGACATTTCCGGATTGAAAATAAATCAGCTCGTTACTCCAATCAATATCGCATTGAAAAAGAAAGATCCAATTACAGAACTGATCGAGAACGACGATTTAAAAAATATAATGCTTGATGATTATGATTTTGATACCGACTTAATCCCCCACCCCAATACGAGAGTAACCCATAATGGGAAACCTTGGGAGAAATGCGTTGAGATATCTAGCGCAGACAAAAAAATGCGAATCAAATCTTGTGCATATCATTATCCTACTATCAAAGATGCAATGGATGGATTCGAATCCAACCACTCCAATCAAATTAGAAATGCTCCTGAAGGAAGATTGTATGATCCAAATGTCGGGGAACAACAATATGCGATACCCACTTTTGGTGATGATGGTAAGGGGAATGGTGGGTTAGTTGTCTTCAGAACATCCAATATTCTTGCAAGAGTGGAATACTATTCTCCGCTTGATTACCGATACAACTACCACGATGCTGAAAAATATGCACGCATCATCGATAAGAGAATACGGTTTTTGATTAGCAAACGGCTGTTAAGTGATTGATAACACTTTTTCATACAATCTACCTCCCGTTCACCCTCCAGCAGTAGTTCATCCGTGTCGTGCAGGATGTGGAGCGGATTCGTGAGAGGCAGGTGGCATCGGGTAAAGAGATCGAGGGGTTGTGCGAGGGGCTGATGCAGAGGGCGTTTGCTGGGGAGTTGGCTGGATAGGGATTCAAAAAAAAGAGATTAAGTCTGTTAGATTTTCGCTGCTTTCGCAACTAAACCATAACCGATTACTCCCAGCAGAAGGATGCTGATATTGATCATAAGTTCTCCCATGGTTACTAAGTCCGTGAAACCTGTCGCTTTGAGACTCAACCCCAATATCATAAATCCAATATCCGCCGGGATAATATCCATCAGTTTATTTGTGATTGCTAGACCTCCCGGTAATCAAGTTCAAGTAAGGCAATCCGATGGGAATACCATTAATACTGAAAAGAGAGAGAATCTGATTGCAACACAAATTTCTATCTTTTCGTGAGATGCCTAGTGTATTCCCGCTAGGACATTTCCACTTCGTCTGTCCACTTCTGGACAATAGTAATATCAACATACTTTAATAATAGCGTTTTGGGTTTAAACCGGAACGATTTGTTTTCAATCGTGTATTTCAATTCATCTCATACGGTATCTATCCTTAGTTCGCCCAGATCAGGAAAGTATCGAAGCCCTCCTCAAAACACAAGTGGCGTCGGGAATAGTGATCGAGGGGGTTGTGGGGAGCATTTGCCGGACAACTACCAATGTGACTCACGCCACTATCTTACCAATAAGTTTAATATTTCATAAACGAGAGTTACGGGTATAAATAAAAATATAAAATTCCTAATCGTATAGTGTAAAGAATTTGTTAGGAATTTGCAGATAGAGTTGATGTGGTACATGTTTGAAAAACCGAATGTATGGGACCGGGAATTACAGGAAATCAGGATTGACCGGGACGATTTGGTTAAAAATTCCAACCGTTATCGCATTGGAAGTGTCCGGCTTGCATTGGGGAGAGTCTGCACGCAAGAAGAATTTGACGAAGAAAAGCAGAAAATTCTCAGCAAACCCCTTCCATAACCTTTTTTGATACAATGAACCCTTTTTCCGATGATGAATTACAGAGACTCAAAGAGATCACTGAGCTCTATTCTTACACTAAAGATCTGATTCTATATTCAGAAGAGCTCAATAACCTCTCCACTTTCATGCCTCCGATCAACGAGATCAAGGACGCATTCGATCATTTCATGCGTATCACATCAGTAAAGTTCGGCCTACACGAGGGGGATGATGAGTATGCCCGGAAGAATCTAGACAAAGTATTCTCTCACTTGTACCGGGCAACCTTCGAACTCTTCGATTATATCCGAATTTTCCAGAAGGATTCTATTGACAAGAAACTCAACGGAATTTCCAACGAAGCCCTTGTTCATGTGTTTCCCGACTATTATCACAAAATAAAGCCCGGAATGGAGGGACTTATCACAAAGATTCCTTCCTATAAGAAAGACAAGGATATCGGAGACCCTGATATCGGGGTTGTAAAGTCCTATTATCAATCGATACAGGAAATGCGGGACCAGCGACAAGAAGCCATATGAAAGATTGCCAAAAAGAAAAGCCATCCTATCCGTTTGGGATGTTCCTACCACAGCATGCGTAACTGGTAACGGATTCGTGTGAAGCCTGTGGGACAACGTGGATAAAACCGTAAGTCTGAACTGGTCAATCTGCCAGGAAAACAACGCCATGGAGAAGCAAATGCTGAATCATCGTAAGAGTCGTGATTGCTGACAAGCGAAAACAGACCGACACGCTTGAACCAAAAGGTACGGAATCCGGCAGTTTTGGCTTTCCCAACGAAACTGCGAACGGACACAGGGTTCCCGGCTTACAGATGGCTCCTACAGCGTTGATAATTATCTCTCATATGGAACTTGGTAAACCTCATGAACTCCCGAAAACGGGTAGGAACCTCGCGAGGGGAACTACTGTTGACGAGAAGTTATATCTTGGATTGCGGCTAAATCCGCCATTCTATCCATTCAGAATGTCCCTACTCTGATGCATATCTCTG
>JAUSBW010000034.1 GCA_030651815.1 Methanoregula sp. | reverse complement strand
TCTCCGGGGTTTGGCGGTGACCAGATGTTCGACGTTCGATGGAATAGCTTGTCAGTGCATCGGTTAGCTGAGGACCAATAGGTACCATGCGTGTTTTATAAAACTTGCTTTGGCGGATAGACAACAAGCTCGTCGGCAAGTCTACATCGGCTATCTTCAAAGAAAGTGCCTCGCTAATGCGCAACCCTGCACCGTAAAGGAGTAAAATTAGAGTTTGCAAGGTGTAGGCCTGAAGTTTCCTGCGCGGGTTCTCCTGAGCAACCGCTGCATTCAGAAGCATCTTCAGCTCTTCTTTAGAGAAAATATAAGGTAGAAACGGCTTGGGCAGCTTGGGTAATAATTTCGGTAAAGGAGAACATTTCACATAGCTGCGCCCTATTGCAAACCGGAAAAAACCACGAAGTGCTTCCTGCTTACGATGCCAAAACCGTGTGACAGGGCCAGCGCCGGAGATATAGTTATACGCGTCAAGAGGCGACACATCACCAACGTCCACGTTTCTCACAGTTTTAGAGAAAGCATTTAAAATGACTTCTTCTGCGTGAAAACGCATTCCCATCGATTGTTTGAGTGCGACATACTCGGTAACGGCCTGTTCCAATTTCATAATAGATCTCCTAAATCAAAGCTGGCAACCTCACGCAAGCCGGTGATATCGACTCTCGCATAATGACGTGTGGCGAAACTGCTGCGGTGACCTAAGTGATCACCAATCTCTTTTAGGGAGAGTCCTTGACAGAGCAGAAAAGTGGCACAGGCGTGACGAAGGGAATGAGGACCCTGGTGAAGTGATTCGATTCCGAGCTGTGCAAACCGTGATGCAGTCACATGGACAAGAGCGCCAGCTGAAAGTGGACGGAAGGGAGCCTTCAGTGTCAAAAACACCTCGCGGTGGGCATTGCAGGGTCTAACCTCTTTGAGATAACGAATGATGGCTACGCCAACTTCGTGAGTGAGGGGATATTCCTGCGTTTTTCGCTGTTTTGGACGTGAAACGTGGATTATCTCTCGCTCCCAGTCAATGTTTTCGAGCCGTAGCTTTCTGACTTCCCCGCCCCGTAGCCCGTAAAATGCAAAAAGCATCAATAAAGCTCGGTCACGAATGTCACGGGACTGATCAGTGTCTGTGCTGGCAATAAGACGTTGAACATCCTTCCATGAGGGGCCAAGAGGAAGGTTTTCCTCTTTAAAAATGCGAGGGCTTTCGATAGCTGTTGCAATTCCAGGAACGCACCACTCACGCCTCTCAGAGTGCCGAAAAAATGCTCGCAATGCTTTTGAACAGG
>JAUSBW010000025.1 GCA_030651815.1 Methanoregula sp. | reverse complement strand
GTCTCTGATAGACTGCATTTCTCGCTGGAATATCATTGCAAAAGGACTTGCAGAGGGCAATCGAAAACGGCCCCGTCAATTGTTCAGAGCATACTCATATCCACAAGGGGGTGTACTTGCCAGTTAAGTTAGCGCATATGGGGCTGGCCCCTCCCGGAAAAATATTAGTATGGAGTCGAGTCCTGTCCTCTCCCACTGGTCCGGGTTGGACTGCCCGAAGATTTCCCGGTCGGACCCGGTACAGAAAATTTCCAACTGGATTTTTTCAAAATTTTTTTTGAGCACTCCTTGCTTGAAAAACTTTCAAAACAAAACCGCTAAAAAAAATTATACACAATCCCAGCAAAAAAAATCCTCTCGTCCCCCACTGAAACCAACCCCCAAACCCCCTCCTCAACACACTTCCCAACCCCCTCATCCGGCCCCGTCCCGGCCTCCGTCCCCCCAAACCCCAAAATCAAAGCCCATAACGCCCCCCGTTCCGGTGAAGATCACCCCCTATCAGATCGAAAACTCCTGGAGGAATTGCGTGAACTGGGGGTCCGGAAGGATGCGTGAAATTCACGTCGGTGGACGACGTGAGAGTTATTCGATCCGGGCCCCAAAACAGCCCTTCTTTTCCCCCTGACCGTGCTACCTATCCAGCCCCCCTGACTTTTGCCTCCCAATAGCGTCTATTAGCGTTTGCCTATCCCCAGCAAAACGCCCCGTTTGCCATATATCCCCCTAAAAACGATTATCTTAAAAATTTGGGCCGGAATTCACTCTTTTTTGCAAGTCGTGCATCCGTAAGGCCCTTCCGGAGGCCAAATGGAGGATGGAAACGACCCGGATTAGGGGATGAGGATGCAATTCTCATGGTCAGGTTGAAACGGGACCATGCAAAAATCTTTGCAGAGACAATCGGAGGGAGATCGCGTCCAAGCCCCAAAACAGCCCTTCTTTTCCCCCTGACCGTGCTACCTATCCAGCCCCCCTGACTTTTGCCTCCCAATAGCGTCT
>JAUSBW010000268.1 GCA_030651815.1 Methanoregula sp. | reverse complement strand
GAAGGGAATAGCACCTTCAGCACCGACAACTCTGCCGTCTTTGACACCGCCTTTATGGAGTGCCCCGAATGTCTGGCCTGATAGGTGGCCCTTGACTTCGGTACCGCAGAACAGCATGAACCTGATGTTGGGGTTGGCAATGACGTTTGCGATAACTTTCTCAAGACCGAGGTTTTCGGTCTTACAGGAACCGCACATTGCGGCGCCCGCGTCACAGATGCCCTTTTCGTCAAGGTGTGAACCCATGGTGACAACAGCCACCGGGCTGTTGGCGTCACCTGAGATAAAGTCTCCCTTGACGAGCGGCCAGCCACTTGCTGGTGATTTCTTGTCTGCCATATCAGCCCACCTTGATCAACTGGAATGCAATGATCCCAGCAATGAATAATCCAACCGCAAGTCCGTACCAGAATGATGTGATAACGCCAGCAATCGCAAGTCCCTTCTCCCTGTTGGGGAACGAGGCAAGCATGTTGCCTTCACCTGCGAGCATGTTGATCAGATCATCGCTCGTTGCCTCGAGCACAGCGACCTTCTCCAGAACGGGGGAGAGGGATTCGCCAGCTGAGGTGATGAGACCGATCATCGGGTCAGCAACCAGCCCGAATTCCGGAAGCACCAGAATGTTTGCCATTTACTGTCCCTCCGTATCAGGAATCGGCTTTGAATCAAGCCATGCTGCAGCATCGCGCTTCGACATTTCAAAGAACTGGCTGTAAGTATACGCCCAGCCGATGATTGCGACAAGCAGCGATATGAGTGCTGATCCTGCGCTTATCAGGGCAAAGGACATCACTGCTGCGACAATCATGCTCAAAAATCCGCACTCTGCGGTGAGCATGAGCATCCTGTCCTGTTTCCAGCCGGGTCCCAGGCACGCGTTGAACGGGTGCTGGATTGCAATAGCGCCAAGCAGGAATGCAACGGCAATAAGTCCTCCACCAAGGAATGAATTTGCATAGCTGGTGATGGGAAATCCAAGGAACGAGGCCGTTGACGTTGTCAGGCCGGTAAAGGTAAATCCACCGGTGATCATTGCTGCAAATCCCATAACGGTAAGTGCACCAACCACTGCCATTTCGGTGAGTGCCTGGACCATGGCCGGGATCTTCATGTTCAGGATATTGTTCGAGACGTACCCGAGGATGAGCCCGATGACTGCTGCAAGAACGACTGCAACAATCGGAGCCAGCATACCAAACTTGGTTGCGAGCAGCATCGCGATTACCCCCGAACCGAATGCGATCATACCTGCGGATGGAACCCCGGTACCGATACCGTAGCTGCACAGCACCTTGATGGTGTGGCTGCCCCAGATCAGTGCAGCGACTACTGCAAGTCCTCCGAAGAATGAAAACACCTCGGTGTTGGTGAACGCATTGAGGTACGTCAGGTATATGCACACGAGTGTGCTAACGAGGCCCGCAATCATGATTTTATCGTGCGGGACGCCGCCTGCAATTACTTCAATTTTTACTGACATCTTCACACCTCATATTGCAACGATCAGGATCGCTACAAACCCGCAGAGTGCCGAAGCGACAGCGGATGCAACGATTGCCCGTGGCCAGCGTTTGAACTTCGGGTCGTGGGGACCTTCGATCGTTCCGGTGATGTTGTATGCGGTCAGCACTGCATTCACTAGGAATAAGGCGACTGCGAACATACCGGCAACAGATACCGCAACGGGCAAAACCTGTGCTGGAGTTGCACTCATCAGGGTCGGGAACGTTGCCTCGTAAAGGCCCAGAAGCTCGATGTAGATGAGTGTACCGCCTGCACCGGCAAGGATACCACCGATTACGCCGCCAACGAAGGAGACGAACGGAAGGCCGTGACCTTCAGTACCCTGGGATTTGTATTCCGCCTGCGAATCCCCGGTGATGGGGTCATGTAATACTTTGCCTGACGCGGCCGGGATACCCATGCCAAAGACGTAGACAAAGTTCACCATCATGCAGGTGATTGCCATCATCAGGCCGCCACCAATACCGCCGGTGACTACTGCAACGACTATACCCAGTTCTGCTGCCCATGCACCGCCAAAGAGTCCGGCGAGACCTGCACCTGCGGCAAGCATTGCGACACCTGTTGCAATACCCGGTGCCTGTCCCATTGCTGCGGGAGCACCGCCGACTGGCACGAAGTGAGTACCGAATCCGATCATGACACCGCCGATGACGATGCCGATCAGGGCCATGACTCCCATGCCGGGGGAGATGGTGTATGTCAGACCAAGGATGATAATCAGCATGACAACACCAACCGCCATCGCGGCCGGGTTCACTGCGCCGCCAGCTGTTGGTTTTGCTGCAACTGCGCTCATGCGTCAGCCTCCTTGGCTACCGTGTAGGGTCCGTAGTTCTTGCGTGCCCAGACCTCGATGTACCGGTCGATGACCGTGAAGATGAGGATCATAAGGACGCCGACTGCGATTGCACCCCAGCCTGCGTAGATTCTCTCGAAGAGAATTGTACGCCAGAGTTCCAGGAAAACAATCAGACCAAAACAGACCCCGGATGCGGAACCACCAATCTTGTGGGTGAAAAATCCGTTGTCAATCGAGTTGCGCTCGCCGGCTTCGGCGTAGCGGACGATGTTACCGGATGCTGAGATCGGCACACCTGCGCCAAACTTCTGGTTCTGGTACTGACGTTCCTTACCATAGTACGGGTTGCCCGTCGCAGATCCTGCTGCACCGAGTGCAACACCCCAGATCAGTGCGAGCAGCGGCAGCGGGAACGGGTGTCCCAGCGCGCCATTGATCAACTGACAGAGTGCTACAGTACAGAAAATTGCGATGAACGCATGCGCCATGGTGACCGTTGTCATGGACTTGATGATGTCCACATAAACGGGCTGACCGAACTTGGCGAGACTTGCTGTCCTGCCAAGGTACGCAGTCGTTGCGTATACGCCCTGTACAAAGACTGCAAGAATACAGCCGAGGACGATCGCAAGGATCGCGTTGACTTGCATAGCCATAAAAGCCCATGCCAGGCCTGCACCTAGTGCACACCAGAGACCGTATGCCGGGGGTTCGCCAGCGACCGCCTTGTTGAAGATGCGGTGCAGGAATCCCATCTGCGGTGCGAGCTGAACCTGTGAGTTCGGATCACCTTGTGATCCGATGTTGGATTCAGTATCTTCCGCAGAACCGGCTACAGTGGCAAGAGCTCCTGTCAATGCAGTAATTCCAATGCCAAATACAATATGTTCCATTTAGCCTCCTCCCTGCGTGCGAATGCACGAGAGTATTCAAAATGCAATGCCACGCACATCGAGTTAAACTCTTTGTGGTTAGTGTAAATTTGGTGAGCGCTTGATTAAAAGGTTTCGAATTAGTTTCGGCGAGAACGGAGTATATTAAGCCCTTTTTAAAAATCGGAGGCGTATGCGGGATTATTTGATCATGTAGATTTGTGTTAACTAAAAAAAAGTTGTGTTGCTTCTGGTTGGAACAAATGGAATTTCTTTGCCTGCTTGAAACAATAATTCTGAAAATTTCATAGATTACGGGGTACAGGAATCTGTCTTCTGCCCCAAATACCGCTTCGTCTTAAGCCAGAGCGAGACGTTCACGAGCGCAATCAGCACCGGCACTTCAACGAGTGGTCCGATCACGGTGGCAAATGCAGCCGGTAACGCAATCCCGAAGACAGCGATGGCAACTGCAATCGCGAGCTCGAAGTTATTGGACGCAGCGGGTGATACCTACGAGGATCAGGCCGTACATGAAGAGCGGCTGGTCCCAAAGGAAGATGATGGCAAGGGCAAACATCAGCACCTGCCCGGCGATCCAGTTCCGGACGAGCGATAAGCCCGGCACTTTTGTGTTCTGGAACACTTTGCTAAGTTCCTCGTATTTCACCTTCGCGAGCGGCGGGTACATCATGAGGATGAGCCCAATCGCGGTTGGTATGGACGGGGTTCCGACCGAAAGGCCGGTGATCAGTGCCGGTACTGCGGGTGAGAAGTACCCGATGGCGATACCGGCTGCCATGGCAAGGAAGAACCAAAGCGTCAGGTACCGGTCAGGGAAGGAGAGTTATCTATCCGGCTTCGTGCTCTTTTCACCTCATTACTTTTTGATTATCCCAGTATCGCATTAAACAAATATCCCGTCAGCGTAAATGACACGAACAGGATTCCTGCAAAGATTACGAGCAGTTTGATCTTGATTACTTTCCTCAGGATGATCATCTCCGGCAGCGAGAGCCCGATGACGGCCATCATGAACGCAAGCGCCGTACCCATTGCCATGCCTTTTGCGGTGAGCACTTCCATGATGGGAATCATGCCCGCTGCATTCGAGTAGAGCGGGATGCCGATCAGCACCGCGATGGGAACCGCGAGCGGATTGTCCTTGCCGGCAATGTTGACGAGGAAATCTGCCGGTGCGTACCCGTGGATGACCGCACCGATGGCGATACCGATGAGGATGTAGGGCAGCACCTTGAGGGTGATATCCCGGGACTCGTTTTTGGCAAAGATGATCCGCTCCTTTCCTGTCATCGCCCTCTCTGCCTGCTCGTGTATCTTGCACTTCCAGACAAACTCCTCGACCTCGCCCTCAAGATGGAGGCGACCGATGATGATGCCGGCGACTATTGCGATGATGAGACCGGACACAATATAGATGAGGGCAATCTGCCAGCCGAACATGGCGAGCAGCATCGCAGCGGCAACCTCGTTGATCAGCGGGAAGCGATAAGAAACGAGAACGTGATGCCGAGTGGAACACCGGACTCCACAAATCCGATGAAGAGCGGAACCGCCGAGCAGGAACAGAACGGTGTGGGAATGCCAAGAAGGGCTGCTACCACGTTGCCCACTCCTTCGTTACGTCCCGCCACCCATTTCTTCACTTTCTGCGGGGTGATGTACGTCCGGATAATGGCGACAGCGAACACTATCACCGCAAGCATAAGCGTGACCTTGATCGAGTCGTAGATGAAGAAGTTCACGGACGAGGCGAGAGGGCTGCCCTGCACGAGTCCGAGGATTGTATACGTCACCCAGTCAGCAAAGAGTTGTAAATAGTCCT
The DNA here is from genome assembly GCA_030651815.1 of Methanoregula sp. Lineage (GTDB taxonomy): Archaea > Halobacteriota > Methanomicrobia > Methanomicrobiales > Methanospirillaceae > Methanoregula. The sequence goes on along the minus strand of JAUSBW010000268.1, from coordinate 74,314 downwards.
GCATGGTTTACTCCCCGGATAGTGTGCCGTGTACGGCTGAAACTACTCGTTCAATTTCATGATACTGCACATCCGCCATCCCGTTCTTTTCGATGCCGGGGTCGGTGGTAATAATATGGATATGAGGGTCGATATTCGCTCCCGCTAGCTTTTTTCGGGCACAGCAGTCTTTGCACCTCTCAATGACGACTACCTGTTGTCCCCCGCTGCACTCTTCTTCCAGTGATGCCGTGGATTTTTTCGCATGCGTTAACAAGAACAGGCCCGGCCACCTCTGCATCAGGGAAAGTGCGGCCTGCGTGGTAAGTTTACCGGTATCCGGGATTCCCGAACAGGTGATGAGCACAATCATTTTTCCCTCATACGAGTGGTGGGGAGAACGTTGCCAGCAGGAGCATGCCGTTGTCTCCTGCCTCTACCCGGTGAACCTGGTTCGCAGGCATTACGCCGACAATGCCGGGAGCGTACGGGATGACGCTGCCTTCGAGCGTGCAGGTCCCGCTTCCCGCGATCACATCGTGGGTTTCCACCATCCCGGCATGGGCGTGGTCGCCGATGGCGCAGCCGGGATCGATCCGGACGTGGTGGAGGCTGAGCCTGCCCCTAGTATCCTTCCCCGTCACCAGGTGCTTTAACGAGACCCCGGCAAACTTCGGGTGCGGGTTCCATGGCAGGCTATCGGTCGGGACCGTCCGCCCTTTCGCGACAACCGCCTCGTGCCGGTTCGCGTTTTGGTTATTTGTGCAGTACATGATTCCCCGCTTATATCTTCTTCACGGCGTTGACAACAGTCTGCACATCGCTCCCGTCATATGCCGGGCCGGGGAATTTTGTGATGCCGAGATCAGTAATCAGGACATAGCGGTCAATCGACAGTCCTTTGTCGTCCATGATCTTCTTTGCACAGCCAACCGGGCAGCCATCGATCACAATTCGCTCGTCAGCCGATTTTGCCACATCGACCAGTTTTTCAATTCCCCTGCCAACGCCGGCGAGGCACGAACCGCCGCCATATCCCTCGCGGGCGAGCCGGCACGCCGCCGCATTGGCGAGTTGCCCGACATTTGATCCGATACCGGAGCAGGAGTAGATGATCCGTGTTTTTCCCTCTGCACCGCAATTGCAGGATGATTGTTGTCCTTCCATGAAGTTCACTTCATTTCAACTTTTGTTGAATCAATGTGAACAAGGCAAGGCTATATATTTTGGCATTTCAGATTAATTTGAAATGGTACATAGAAAAAAATCCTGCTGCGGAACACAACCGAAAGATACCCTGCCGGCAAAAGAGATGGACCTCCCCGAGCAGATCCAGAAGGAACTGGAAGAATGCGGGGGGTTTGAGGCATTGTCTGACCGGATCCCCTCCAATGAGGAACTTGAGGCAAAGAGCCGGGTGCATCATGCCCTGGCAGATCCCCTGCGCCTTACGATTCTCTATCTCATCAAAGACCAGCCGCTCTGTGTCTGCGTCATCAACCGCTTCACCCGCCTCTCCGGCTCCAAGCTTTCCTACCACCTTAATATCTTAAAAGAGGGCGGCCTTATAAAAGGAGAGTATCACGGGAACTGGATCATTTACTCCCTGACGGATACCGGGCGGGAATATCTCCGGTAATTCTATTTAATTATCCTGGCAGGAATCATCCTCTTTTGCCTACCGGAATACCAGGTATTCCAGCCCAACGGCAACAATAAAGATCCCGACACCCGCGAGTGCGATGGGCAGCGTGTAATTTTTCACCACGGTTTTGATATCATCCCCGGTGGTCCGCTGGACAAGCCAGAAGAAGGGATCGGTCACGTAGGATACAACACACGATCCGGCACCGATGAGGAGGATGAGCGGGAGCGGATGGATTGCACCGACGATCACAGAACCCGCGAGAACTTCGGCCGTGATCACCGCGGTTACCACCCTTGAACCCTGCGCAGTCTCGATCAGTGCGGCAAGGATGAATGGCACGAGAACGATGGGGATCAGCAGCGTCAGCTGGCCCAGCGCGGTTTGGGCAAATCCGCTTTTGACAATCACAAAACCCAGCGCCCCTGCCCCGCAGATGTCAAAGATGATCAGACCGGCGTGTTTGGCACCCTGCGACAATCCCGGTGCCCGTACTGCCGGAGATGCAAGGGCGATTGCCGTCACTGCGCCGACAAGCATGATGAAGTTGATCATGCTTACCTGCGACAGGTGCAGGAGAAGAAGAGCGATTGGAATGGCGATCAGGATTGCGATAAACGGGGTCCATGCCCGCCAGTGAATTCCCTTGTGCATGACTGGAATTCCGGCACCCTGGCTGTAATGGGGTATAGCTGGTGATTCATCTTTTTCCGTGATGAAAGCAGCCGGATGGATGAAGCGGAAGTAAAGGAGGATTCCACCCAGTACCAGAAGCGAGAGCGGTATGGATATCGCATCAAACAGGAACGGGCTCATTCCGCCAGAGAAGGCTTCGAAGAGCGGGATGACAACCGGTGTGGGATATATGAGGGCATACGAGATGATGCCCCCTACTGCAGCAAGATACAGGAGCACATTGCGCTTCGTTCTGTCTTTCTCAAGACTGTCAAGGATCGGGTTCAGCATGATATACGCGGTGATGCAGCAGGTGATCGGCACTGACAGAAGATATCCCGATACTCCGGCAATCACCGGCGGATTTTTCACGTACCGTCTGATATCGGCAACGATCTCCTCGATCTGGTGCTGTTCCTGCAGGAGTTTTGCAATGACCGCCCCGCAGAGGATGATGATGCCAAACGCAGAAAAAACCTTGCCGATACCCGCGATGATCCCCAGCATTGTCGCGTCAGGAGTCATGCCCGCAAGGAGCCCGAACAGGACTGCGCCTCCGATAAGGGTGAAGAACGGGGATATCCTGTACCAGAGGCTGACGATGGTGATGAGGGCGAGGGTGATCACAAACGCGAGGAGGGGATCCATGTGTAGTGTACTTGTAACCGGATAGAAAAAGACTTGGAAATTATTTGCCTTTTTCAGATTATACTGTAAATGCGGCGACCCCGCGATCAGGGAGATCCTGGGGGAACACGCAGCCTGTTCGCAGGAATCTGCGGATATCAGCCCGGTTGCATTCCCCGCACAAAGGGTTTTATCGCAGAGAAGTCTGCTTTTTATTGCAGGGCATTTCTTTCGGGTGACATCTGCGTCGCCGGCACACCACCTCATACCGGTCTCCATTCCGGTTATCGCGGTCCGATGTCCATCGCAGCAGGAGGATTGGGGGAGTGTTGCTGTACCGGAACCCTCAGCACCGAAGATGAGATCAGGATGTTTGAAGCAATGAAGACCATGAAGAAAATCCGGCTTGATGGAGTAAACCGGAGAATCGGGATCCTTCGGAATACGGGGAAGGTACAATGGATCTCATGAGCACAGCGGAGTTTTCCCCAACAGGCCCGGTCAAAAAAGACCTGATGAAAACCGCAGGTTCTAACATTGTTCTCGTCTACCTTGAAAGCGGACAGGTAATCCCGCCTCACCCGGAACCTTATGCGGTGGTGTTTGTCGTTTTGCAAGGCGAGGGCATTATCACTGCAGGGATTATTGAGCATCCCGTCAAACCCCTTCACCTTGTCTCCGTAAAAAAAGATGAGAACCGGGGGATTCGGTGTAACCAGCGGATGGTCCTTCCCGGTATCCGCAAAGACGTATGAGGAGATGAGAACCTTATGACAGAGATAATTCACGCTTCAAACCTCACAAAAGTTTTTGGCAAGAGTACTGCCGTAGACCATATCTCGTTTGATGTACGGCAGGGCGAGATCTTTGGCTTCCTCGGTCCCAATGGTGCGGGTAAGACCACTACCACCCGGATGCTGACCGGCGTTATCCCCCTGGATGCCGGGACCGCCTCGATCCTTGGCCATGACATCCGGTCCGAGCCGGTGCTGGCAAAACAGGGTTTCGGGGTGGTGCCGGAGACCTCGAATGCTTACACCGATCTCACCGCATGGCAGAACCTGATGCTGATGGGCGAACTGTATGGGCTTATGCGTGCCCGGGCAGAGCAGCGTTCATCCGATCTGCTCGCGAAGGTAGGGCTCCTGGAGAAAAAGGATCAGAAAGTGCAGGCGTACTCCAAAGGCATGAAGCAGCGGCTCATCCTCGCAATGGCACTCATCCATGAACCGGAACTCCTCTTCCTTGATGAACCCACGAGCGGTCTCGATGTGCAGAGCACCCAGATGATCCTCACCCTGCTCCGTGACCTGAACCGGCAGGGAACCACGATCTTTCTCACCACGCACAACATGGAGGAGGCCAACCGGCTCTGTCACCGGGTCGGCATTATCCGGGCCGGGAAGATGGTGGCCATCGATGCACCGGAGAAACTCAAAGTCGCAATCGACCGGGTGCATAAGATCGAAATAAGTTTTGACCGTGAAGTGCCCGGTGATGCCCTTGCAGGACTCAGCGATGTGACCGGAGTGAACCGGACCGGTGACAAATGGCAGATCTCCGCAGAAAACCGGGATGCCGCCATCCGTTCCCTCGTGACCTTCAGCCAGCAGAACGGCGCGGCGATTGTCACGCTGAACACGCTGGCCCCCTCGCTCGATGAAGCGTTTCTCCGGTTGACACAGGAGGCAAAACCATGAACCCGTCAGGATTTTCCGAACAGGTGCGGCGGGCATGGGCGATTGCAAAGAAAGACATCAGCATCTATTACTTCAAGGGTCCCGTGCTCATCTTCGGAGTCTTCATGCCGCTCTTCATGTTCCTTGCCTTCATGATGGGGGGCAGGCAGCTCCCCCTTTCATTTCTCATATCCGGGCTGGTCGGGATGACCCTGTTTTTCACGGCCACTGCTGTATCTCCCGCCATCTTCCCTTGGGAAGGTTAGGCTAAGACCCTTGAGCGGCTCGCGTCGTGCCCGGTCACGGTCGAAGCCATTGTCTTTGGCGACATGATCGCCTCCATCCTCTTCGGTATCGGGATTACGGTTATTACGGTCATCATCGGGCTGGGGCTCGGGCTTTCGCTCCTTCACGGGGTAACGCTGCTTGCCGCTGTTCTTCTGGCCGCGTGTTGCTTCTCGACAATCGGGATGCTGCTTGCCGTGCCGCCCACGAATGTGCCGTCAAACATCATGATGCTCTCCTCGCTGATCAAGTTCCCGCTGGTCTTCATCTCCGGCATTTTTGTTCCACTGGAGCAGATGCCGGCATGGGGGCTGGTGCTGTCGGTCTTCTCCCCGCTCACCTACTTCACGGATCTTGTTCGCTACTCGTTTACGGGCGACCATTTTTTCCCGGTGGCGATCGATATCGCCGCGCTTGCTGTGTTCACGCTGGTGTTTACTGTCGGCACGATGTACCTGCACAAGAGGACTATGCCGCAGAGGATGTGAGAGGATTTTTAGTGGTTTTTCCTTACCCAATATATTCCATTATCATGCATAGGATCGGGGCAATCTGAATCAACCCCCACACTCCTTCCGGGTCTTCTTTATGAATCCAATGACCAAGTGGTCAGCAGGTCATGCAGTTGGTGCAACCCCTGCGTTGATTCCGACCTGTGCCCCGGTAAAGTCCCCGTGTGATGCCGGACAACCATTGTTTTCCCCTGCCTCCTATCCCCTAAAAAAAGGGAAAAGCACTACGTCAATATCACAACCTTTATCCAGTTTCCCGCCGATGATTCGATTAGACGATGATTTTCGCCGGGTTGTACCATGCTCGATGAGCCCGCCCGTATCCTTGTTGCTGCAGCGCTGTGCTGGATCAATTTTGTAGCTATTGATGTATTCTTCAGGTTACCCGAGAGCGGGGGCGTTTGCGGGGCAACCGCGATCGCACAGGAAGTGGAAAAAGGCGGCGGGAACCTGCACGGCGGGTACATGCTGGGCAACATCGTTTCATCTCCCGACGCTTCGGCAGGCACGCTCCTTGCTGCCTGCGGCGTGTACTGTGCGGGACTTCCCGGGGGTCTTTTTGCTGCCCTGCTTGTCTATATAGGCAACCGCATCTGTTACGATCGCGGTTACGCAGGGACGACGGGAGCGATTACTGCGACGTTCCTTGTCTACGGCATGACCATGGTCGGGTTTGCCGCTTCGGACTTTATCGCCGGCATGGTAATTGCCATCCTGACCCTACAGGGCATCTCCCATGTCCATTCCAGCCGGTTGATTGGCCGGCTCTGGGAGTTCCGGGAACGGTTGCTGGGAGGTCCATGATCGCTATATACATCTGCGCAGCAATCGCAGTGTATGCAGCAGTGCGGGTGATTACCGAGCGGAAGACGATGCGCAAACTGCCGTTTGTCAATGTCATTTCATTTGCCGTAACCGCCATCATTGCGCTCCTGCTGCCGCATCCGCTCACCATCCTGGCCGCAGCAGCGTTCTTTGTCGGGTCCACGTTCGAGTCCAATGCGATCGCAAGTACCTGGTACGGGGGGATGAAGCGCAATGGATGAGATCATCATGGCTGCATCGGCCATTCTCATCCTCATTGGCATGGCAGCCACAATCTTCAACCGCGATCCCTTTGACAAGCTGATCTCGCTCTCGGTAATGATAGCCGGGGTCTTCCCGTTCATCGTTGATCGCGGATTGCTTGATGTGGCCATTGCACTTGCGCTGATAGCCCCGCTCTCCACCATCTTCATTCTGATGGCCTGCCAGAGGAGGGCGCCATCATGATAGACGGTTATGCACCGGAATTTATTATCGGCCTCATCGTGCTGGTAGCCGGAACGATCGCCGTGGCGTTTCCCCAACCAAAAGATTACCTGACCCGGCTGATCAATCTCGAGATCCCTGCATTTGGCCTGCTGCTTGTCATGCTCTCGTATAACGAGGCGTTGGCCCTGCTCACGTTCGGGGCAATCACCGTGCTCTCGACGTTCATCTATGTCCGGGTTATCCAGAAGAGAGAGGTGGCCGCATGATCATACGGAAGATCTCGCACCTTCTGTGCAATTATGAAAATATCACCCGCCTCTTTGCGGGCGCCTGCCTGCTCCTGTTTATCGCCGGCATCCTTCTTCTCCCGCTCCCGTACAGTGAGAAGCAGCTCTATCCCAAGACGTTTGACCGCAACAGCTCGCTTGACCCGTATGATCGCGGGGGACCGCCGTTTACGCAGGTGACCATCGTCTCCCAGTACCCGGAGAATTCCCCGACTGCAGGGCTCGTAACGTCATACCTGACGCCGTTTTCCCTGTTCCTGTCGCAGGTGACGCTGCACCTTGGCACCACTATCGTCTCTCACCCAGGGGGAATTATCGATGAGATCCTGTACAACACCCGGGGGCTGGACACTGTTGTCGAGGCCACAATCCTCTTCATCGCGTTTGCCATCGCCTCATATATCTACAGGAAGGGCTAACCATGTGGGGACAGTACAGTTACGGGATATTCGTCGTGATGGTTGCTGCTGTCATCGCGTTCTTTGCGCTTTCACGGGAGCGTGACGATCTCCACAAACTCCTCCTTCTGGATCTGGTCGAGATTGTTGGGTTCAGTGTGATTGCGCTGTTGGGCACTGATCTTGCTGAAGCTCTGATCCTCCCGGGCCTGACCGTGGGGATCGCCGAACTACTCGCCCTTTCCCAGATCTATTGCACCAAAGAGGGGATACGGGACCGTCCCGTTACCGGGCTCAACATCGAGGTAATTGCAAAGGCGGATGCACCGCTGATCCTCTCAATATTCCTTGTTGCGTATGGCATGATCCTTTCCGGTTTTACCGGTGGAGCAGTTGCAGGGCTCGGCCTTGTCTTCCTCTTCATCTCCCGCACATACCGGGAGGATTTGAACCTGCTCGAGATGGCAAGCGGTATCTCGTGGGCACTCTGGATCGCTGCCTTCTTTGTCTTCATGTTCCTGCCGCAATACTGGTTTGTCGCCCTCATGGGAGCTGCGATTGGGATCCTCCTGAAAGTGACGGTAAAGCTGTCCCTTGTCGGGACAATGTGGGGAGAGCCGCATGATTGATCTCATCGGGGGAGTACCCCTCTTTGTGCTGGAATTTGGCGACGAACTCGTGTACTTTACACCCTACACGATCACGCTCTTCCTGCTCGCCCTGACGTTTACCGTGCTGGTGCTCATCAGCCGGCCGGAAAAACAGATCGATATCGCATTCGGAGGCGATGCCTACCGGGCCAAGGAGATCAGCATTTCCGAGATGCGGTTCCGGCGTTTTATGGCGATCGCCTGCGGTCTTGCCACGATGGGTGCGATGGTGACCGGGGATATCTTCAATTTCACGCTCTTTACGGCAATGGTCGGGATCACTAATGTCGGTATCGTCGCCGCGGTGAAAAGCCCGCACGTGCAGGACGCGGCATACCAGTACGGGCTGGTGGCACTTGCAGCAACCGTCCCCCTCTTTGCGGGCGCAGCAGTGTATGCAGCAGTCACCGGTTCGCTCTCGATGATCGAGCTGATGAAAGGTACGGTGCCGGCCGTTCCGCTGATAGCAAAGGGGATGCTCATGCTCGGGGTGATCGGTGAAGGCATGGCCCCCTTCTATGCGGCAAAAGCCGAGATGTTCCGGGCCCCGGGCGCCCCGTACGTGATCATGTGCTCACTCTCTTCGCTGCTGATCTTCTTACGGGTTGTCGAGATCGTTATGCTGGGGTGATGAAGATGAAAAAAACTACGGTTGCACGAATATTCTGGGTGGGTGCGGGTGTCTGCGTGATCGCATCCGGCCTCTACTTCATGGGAATGATACCGCTTTTTGCCTGTGCAGCCCTGCTGGTCGTGGCATTCCCAGTCACGATCTTATCGCTCTTCTTTAGCTGGATGGCAGGAGAGTCCGGAGGTGACATCCCGTTCATCGGGTACTGATATGATCGCAGAACTCGTCCTTGCCACCCTCTTTGGCCTGCTCCTCTTAGGGCTCCACCGCAAACTCATCGCCCGTATCCAGCGGAGGCCCGGCCCGCCCGTCTGGCAGGAGATCCTGCACATGCTCAAATTCTCCTTCAAGACAACATGGATCCCGAAAACCGCGAGCCCGGTCCTCTTTGTCGGTGTAGTCCTGATCGCAATCGGCATATGGACTGCAGCCTTCTACGTGCTCATCAGCGGAGGAAGCCTGCTGGTCATCCTTGGGATCTACATGCTCCATAAGATCGTGGAGCACGGGTTCGGGCTCTCGTCGGGATCGCCCTACGGCAAGTATGGCGGTGTCCGGTCAGTCATCTCGGCAGCATCGGAGATCCCGCTCTTTGTCAGCGTTGCGGTGATCGCGGTCTACACCCGATCACTGGATCTCTCTGTCATCATGCAGTACCAGCAGGTACACGGCCCGCTGCTCATCATCGCATTTCCGGCAGCCTGTGCGATGTTCCTTGTGATACTCTCCAAGATGCCCTTTGGCCCCTTCTCTATCGTCGAGGCAAAGGAACTGGTAAGCGGGTACAAGACCGAGCACTTCGGCATCTGGCGTGCCGGGCTTGAGATTTGCAATGGTTTAAAGACTTTTGTCCTGCTCGCTGTCTTCCTTGCGGTATTCATCGGGCTGCTTTCCCTGCCATGGCTCCTTGTGGGGATGATCCTCATGATAGTACTCCTCGCCTTCGCCTGCGCAGTTACCCCTATGATGTCGCCTTTTGATTCGGTGACCATCCAGATGCTGGTCACCGGGCTGATGCTGGGTTATGCAGCTGTAGTCCTGATGGTGGTGCACCCATGATAAGGGAAGCGGTTCTCTTCGGAGGAGTATTGTATATCCTCATTACCATCACCCAGATCATCGACCGTCCGTCAATCTGGGCAGAAGGTATTATTGTTGCGGTTGTGCTCGCCATTGCCACTGCATACTACCTCATAAAAGATGAGCACCGGCTCCATTGTGCGGAGATCACTGCACTCTGGGCAGCTGTGCTCCTGTTCGTAGTCTACGGGGCACTCAAATACGGGGGGCTGTTATGACTGCCTACCTCTACGAGCAGGATCTGGTCACCCAGAAATACCGGATTCTTGTTGCACTGTGGCATGACAACCTCGTGCGGCAGATCGCCCGGGAACTGGATATTCCCGTCCAGGAGTTGCGGAGATACTTAATCGAACACTTCGACATGATCCAGCTGGAAAACCTTCCCGCCCGGGCTGAAATGGCTGAGGCGCATGCCGATCATGGAGACGCGGTTGCACGGGCACTGGGGCGGGAAAAATTTACCCTTTATCTCCAGATTCTTTCCAGTGCAGCAATGGATTCTATTTTCAGCGAAGTGAATGCACGCGTACACGCTGGTATCCCAATGGAAGAAGCGATCGCGTTTGGCAGGACACAGATACGAGAGGCATTAAAACGATGAATATTCTCCAGCGGATAAAAAACAAGGTTCGGTCACGCTCAATCCATGTAGCATACGTAGACGTCGGCTCCTGCAATGGCTGCGACATCGAGGTGCTCGCCTGCTTAGCGCCCCGCTACGATATCGAACAGTACGGCATCTTTGTCCACAATAATCCAAGGGAAGCAGATGTCCTGCTCGTGATCGGTGCCTATACCCCGGGATGGGAGGAGAAACTTGCCATGGTCTGGGATAAGATTCCGTCACCCAAGGCAGCGATCACCATCGGCAATTGCCCGATCTCCGGATGCCTCTTCGATCGGAAGGGCTCCTTTGTCGATCCTCCGGTCAAAAAGCATATCCCGATTGCCGCAGAAGTCCCGGGCTGCCCGCCACGTCCTACCGAGATCCTGCAGGCGATCATGTCGGTCCGCGATTCGGTCTTTTTTGACTGGGAGGAGGAGCACCCATGAAGCGGATCGTGGATGTCAATATTCCGTTAGGGCCAATTCATCCCTGCTTCAAGGAACCGGTCCGGCTCAAGTGCGAGGCAAAGGGTGAGCGCATCATCAGCGCCGAAGTCGAGCTCGGGTACATGAAGAAGGGGATAGAGCGGATCATGAAAGGGCGCCCGTGGCAGGAAGTTATGTTCCTTGCAGAACGCGTCTGCGGGATCTGCTCTGTGATCCACAACATGGTCTTTATCGAGGCTATGGAACAGATCAGTGATATTTCTGTTCCGCCACGTGCCGCGTATCTCCGCGTGATTGTAAACGAACTGGACCGGATGCAGAGCCACCTGCTGGCCAATTTCTCGTACTGTTACACCATCGAGCACGAGACTCTCGGCATGTACCTGCTCGACCTGCGGGAGCAGGTGATGGACGAACTGGAGCGCCTGACCGGTGCCCGGGTTACCTGCGCTTACATCATCCCCGGCGGGGTCCGGTGCGACATCCCGCGTCAGGATGCGGAAGATTTACAGGCATCGCTTGACCGGATCGAGGGGGATCTGCGCAGGTATACTGGGATGTTTGAAAACGGCCCGATGATCGCCCTGCGGAGCCGGGGTGTCGGGATTCTTACGCTGGAGGCTGCACAGCGGGCCCATGTGGTCGGCCCGACTGCCCGGGGGAGCGGGATCGCGTATGACTGCCGGCAGAACCATCCCACCTACAAAAAACTCGGCTTTGTCCCGATCACCCGGCCGGATTGCGATAACTTTGCACGGGTGATGGTCCGGTTCGATGAAGTCTTCCAGAGCATCGCCTTAATCAGGAAATGCCTGCAGGAACTTCCCAAAGGGGTCATACGGGGCGGAGGCGTCTGCAAAGCAGGAGAGATACGGTACAGCGGCGAAGCCCCCCGGGGAGAACTGACGTACTTTATCAAAAGCGATGAGTTCGGTCGGATCGTGGAGATCCAGATCCAACCCCCGTCCATCATGAACATCGAGGCGTGTTGCCACGAGATGATCATCGGGTCGGATTCGATCGCCGATGTCACCTCAACGTTCATCTCGGCAGATCCCTGCGTTGCATGTGCGGAGCGGTAAGATGGGTTCATCACTAATCTGGTACTTAAGAGAGTTCGCCCGTGCTGAGTGGATCAAAAAGTTCCTGTTTGCAAAGACTGCTCCGCTGGTAACCCCCTCGTATTTCCGGGGATTTCCGGAACCGACCGGAAAGACCTGCCAGCATGCCCTCTTCTGCATGATGGCCTGCCCGGCACCGGGAGCTATCGAGGTTGTGCACGCCGGCGATGGCTGGATACCGAAGATTCACAAAGGGCATTGCATCCGCTGCGGGCTCTGCGTGGAGGCGTGCCCGAACGGGGTTTTAAAAAGCGGGAGGATCCTTGAGACCCTGGAACGTGAAGGCACGTCGCTGCTCTTCTCGTTCCGTATCGCGATTGACAAGGAACTCTGCACCGGCTGCGGGAACTGTTGTACTGCCTGCCCGGTCAACAAGCAGGTTGACGCCCAGATGGGGGCAGGCGGGCATTCCTCGAATGATGAGGTGATCATGCGGGTGCAGGAAGGAGATATTGTGGTGATCCACGAGGATAAATGCACGGGCTGCAAGACCTGCGAGATGAGCTGCCCGAACGGTGCCATCCGGATTGCACGGATCCTTGAAGGATACCAGCAGCCCGTTCAGGAGGAATTGCAGTGAAGTGCATACTCAACACCGGGCGCACGGTTCCGCAGGGAGCTTCTGTCGAGCACAAGGGATCAGAATTATATAGTACCGTTGCATCGGCCTGTTTTCTCAATCCCGTGGATATGATGATGCTGGGAATCGAGAACGGGGATCGGGTCCGGGTCACCACCCCTGCAGGGCATATCGTCCTCACCGCCCGTCCCGCTGAGGGGGTGGCACGGGGGGAGATCTTTGTGGCAATCGGCCCGTATGCCAACCACATCATCTCCTCAGAGACCCATGGCACCGGGATGCCGGACTTCAAGAGCCAGTCCGTAGATGTGGAGCCAACCGAAGAACCGATAAAGAGCGTAGGGGAACTCATGGAAGCGATCGGGGGGTTGCGCTATGATCGAACGTGATGTGGTCTGCCCATTCTGCGGCTGCCTCTGCGATGATCTCGAACTTGAGACAGAAGGGGGCAAAATCGTCAAGGTGCAGAACGGTTGCTCCCTTGCAGAGTCAACGTTTATGAACGATACCCGGCTCCCGGCCCCGATACGGCGCACTGAGACCGGCTGGGAGGATATTTCCTATAACGAAGCGATCAAAGAGACGGCAGAGATTTTACGGGATGCAGACCGTCCGCTCCTCTATGGGTGGAGCAGCACGCACGGTGAGGCACAGAGCATCGGCGTGCATATTGCCGAACTCATTGGGGCAGTCATCGACAATACGAGCACCGTCTGCCACGGCCCGTCCATCCTTGCCATCCAGGAAGTCGGCCATCCCGGCTGCACTCTCGGGCAGGTGAAGAACCGGGCGGATGTGATCATCTACTGGGGGGCCAACCCGGTAGAGGCGCATCCCCGCCACATGAGCCGGTACACAACCTATGCTACCGGTTTTTTTGTACCGGAGGCCCGGCGGGAGCGTACGGTGATCGTGGTGGATACCCGCAGGACTGACACAGCCAATATTGCTGATGAATTCGTGCAGATTGAACGAGGGGGGGATTACGCGGTGTTTTCCGCCCTGCGGGCAATTGTGCGGGGAAATGCGTCGGTGATCCCCCGGAAAGTTGCCGGGGTTTCAAAGGAACAGCTGATCCGTATTGCCGAAATCTGCAAAAAGGCAAAGTTCGGGGCGATCTTCTTTGGTCTCGGTCTCACCATGAGCCGTGGAAAATACAAGAACATTCGGAATGCCATCGAGCTCACCGACGAACTCAACCGGCATACGAAATTTGTGATCTCTCCCTTAAGAGGACACGGGAATGTTTATGGTTCCAATGAAGTCTTCACGTGGATGACCGGGTATCCTTTTGCCGTTGATTTTGCCCGGGGCATCGCCTTCTACAATCCTGGGGAAACGACCGCAGTGGACATATTGCGGCGGGGGGAGTGTGATGCGGCCCTCATCGTGGCAAGTGATCCGGGTGCAAATTTCCCCCGGGCTGCCGCGGCCCACCTGGCAAAGATCCCGACTGTAGTTATCGATCCGCACGTGAACGCGACGACCGCCCTCTCCCGCATCCATATTCCCTGTACCGCTGCGGGTATCGATGCCGCTGGGACCGCATACCGGATGGACGGGGTGCCCATCCGGCTGAAAAAAGTAATCGACCGCGGGTACCCGGATGATGCAGAGATCCTCAAAAAAATCTATGATCTTCTGAACGGGGGTATGGGACCATGACCGAATTATGGGTAAAAAATGCCTGTGTCATTGACCCTATCCGTGGCATAAACGGGGATATCATGGATATCGCAATCCGTGACGGCCGGATCGTGGAGTCGGTGTCGGACCGGGCTGAGGTGATCGATGCAGAACGGTGCCTCACCCTGCCCGGCGGTATTGACTCGCACACTCATGTCAGCGGCACCAAGGTGAACTTCGGGCGGTACATGAGCCCGGAGGACATGCGTGCAGGACGTACGAAGCGCAAGGGGAAGATGCATGTGACGAGCGGCTACTATGTCCCGACCACGTTCGGGAACAGCTACCGGTACAGCGCCATGGGGTACACCACCCTGCTCGAAGGGGCGATGGCTCCCTTAGAAGCCCGCCACACCCACGAGGAGTTCACGGCAACTCCCCACCAGGACATGATGGCCAACACCCTCTTCGACGGCAACTGGGCAGTCATGGATGCGGTGCGGGAAAAAGATATACGGAAAACTGCGGCGGTGGTCGCATGGACGCTGAAAGCAGCCAGAGGATATGGGATCAAACTGACAAATCCCGGTGGTACCGAGGCATGGGGCTGGGGCGAGGATCTGACCGGTATTCATGACACGGTTCCGCATTTCGCAGTAACTCCTGCCGAGATCATCACCACCATGATCCGGGCAAACGAACTCCTCAAACTCCCCCACTCGGTGCACCTGCACTGCAACAACTTAGGAAAGCCCGGCAATTACCAGACCACGCTAGAGACATTCGAGCTCGTGCCCGACCTGAACGACGCACGCCAGACCCTGTATGCCACCCATGTGCAGTTCCATGCGTATGGCGGCGGGACATGGAAGAACATCTGTTCCAAGGCAGAAGAGATCACCCGCCTGGTCAACAGCAAACCCCAGATCGTGATGGACATGGGCCAGATCATGTTCGGCCGGACCATGACCATGACCGCTGACGGGCCTATGGAGTTCAACCTCCACTGCCTCCATAACAACAAGTGGAGCAACCACGATGTGGAACTGGAGACCGGGTCCGGTATCATCCCGGTAACGTACTCTAAAAAGAGTACAGTGAACTGCATCATGTGGGCGATCGGCCTCGAACTGGCTCTTCTTACAAAAAATCCATGGCAGTGCCTGCTCGAGACTGACAACCCCAACGGTGCACCGTTTGTGAAGTATCCCGAAGTCATTGGCCTTCTGATGAGCAAGCGGTACAGGGACGAGGAATGCGCCGCCCTGCATGCCGGTACCGAGCAGAAGACCTCACTGTATGCGCTTGAACGGGAGATGGACTGGCACGATATCGCCGTCATGACCCGGGCAGGGCAGGCAAAGGCGCTGGGCATCGTCAGCCAGGGCAAAGGCCATCTCGGTGTCGGTGCGGAAGCCGACATCGCTATCTATCCGATCCGGACGGATTCTGTTGACCCGGCCCGGGAATACCGGAAAGTAGTCGAAGGGTTCCAGAAGACCCGGTACACGATCAAGCGGGGACGCGTGGTATCGCGGGACGGGGAGATCATCGTGGATGGTGCAAATGCGACCTTCTGGGTAGATGCGAAGGTACCGGAGGATATCAGAATGGAGAACGACCCGGAATTTATTAAGAGATTCGAGCAGTTCTACACCGTGAGAATGAGCAATTACCCGGTGCAGGATGTGTACCTCCCCCGCGGACGGTGCATAGAGACGGAGGCATTTACATGAGAGTGATCCTCGAGAGCAAGGTGCGGAGTAAGCCCAACCTCCCGATTGAAGCAGAGGCGATTATCCCCCGCAATTTCTTAAAAGGCACCGATCATGTGGTGTTCGAGGGCAACAAGGAGCGCACGCTCTCTGAACTGTTCTGGATCTTTGTCGAAGGGACTGCGGTCTCTCCTGAAAACATTGAGGTGATACTCAAAGGCGATACTTCACGGATCAAGCGGGTCGGGGAGTACATGGACACCGGCAGTATCGTGATAGAAGGAGACATCGGCATGCACTGCGGGAACTTCATGAGCGGCGGAACGATCGAGATCCGTGGCAATGCCGATGCGTGGCTCGGACGGGAGATGCGGGGGGGGACGATCCTCTGCCGGGGCAATGCGGGCCATTATTGCGCAACCGGCTACCGCGGCGAGAAGAAAGGTATGCAGGGCGGGAAAGTGGAAGTGTCTGGCAATACCGGGGATTTCTGCGCTGAATACCTTGCAGGCGGTACGGTGCACATCCATGGCAGCACCGGTGATTTCCCCGGCGCGGAGATGCGGGGCGGGGAGCTGATCATAGAAGGCGACGCCACCCGGCCCTGCGGGAACATGAAGAACGGCTCCTGTGTGATTCTGGGCACGGTGCACGACATGCTCCCCACCTTTGAAAAGATTGAAAGGCGGGTGCTTCCCGAATGGAAGATCACTGCGGATGTGTACAAAGGCGATGTGGCAAACCGGGGGAAAGGTAATCTCTGCGTGCGGAGCACCGGGTTGTATTAGAGTTCTGTGGTGATCGCGTGAAAGGGTGCGTCCGCATGCCTAGCAAATCCGTGAATCAGCAGGTTAAGCGAGTCGGTGGCGTTCTGAGCCTTTCCAACTACGCATTCAGGACTCGACCAGTTTTACCAGTTTTTCCATAACTGCATCCACGGCCTTCCACGTAGGTGTATCTGTATGGCGAAGGACGTAGGGTCGCCCCTCGTCACCGGCTTTCACCATCTCCGGGTCAAGGGGGATTACACCGAGAAACGGAACGTTCAGATCTTCAGCCGCCTTCTTCCCGCCATCCCTTCCGAACAGGTCTATGGTATCTCCGCAGTGGGGGCAGATCATCCCGCTCATGTTCTCGATGATGCCGATGACCGGAATTTCCAGTTTCTGGATGAATTTCACCGATTTGACTGCATCCAGCACAGCCACATCCTGCGGTGTCGTCACAATGACTGCACCTTTCACGTTCGGTGCCAGTTGCGCGATCGAGAGGGCCTCGTCTCCGGTTCCCGGAGGCAGATCCACGACAAGGTAGTCAAGCGTTCCCCAGTTCACTTCATCAAGGAACTGCCGGATCGCCACCATCTTCATCGGTCCGCGCCAGACCACCGGGGTACTCGTGTCCGGCAGCAGGAATGCCATCGACATTACCGAAAGCGTTCCGGTTACATGCACAGGCTCGATGTGCTTTTCTATAACGGCTGGTTTCTGGCTTTCGATGCCCAGCATCTTGGGGATGTTGGGGCCATGAAAATCGAGATCGAGGAGTCCCACAGTTCTCCCGTGAGCGGAGAGTGCGGATGCGAGGTTAACCGAGACCGTGGACTTGCCTACTCCTCCTTTCCCGCTGAGCACAAGGATCACATGCTTCACGTCGATTTTTGATCGCGGCGGCAGCCCTTTCTGGGGTTGGGGTGTTGATCCGGAAGAGCAGCTGGAGCCGTTCTCATCGCAGTTTGTATCTTTGGCAGATGTGTGTTGTGTCATGGTGTAATTCATCCTTGTTGGTGTGTGAACAACCCGATGCATTAGCAGGAGGTGTGATGTCAGTTGCTCTCATTCATGCCGGCGAGCACGTCAGCAGTCTTTCCTATCTCGATCACTTTTCCGCCCTGCATCAGGGCTACACGATCGCACACATCCCGTACAAAGTCCATGTCATGCGAGACCACGATAAAAGTCTCATCCATCTCATCGCGGGCGTGCAGGATCGAGTGCTTCACATCCTGCTTGGTGATCGGGTCCATGGTGCCGGTCGGTTCATCGAGTATCACGAGGCGCGGCTCGCGGATGAGCACTTGGGCGAGTGCTACCCGGTGCCGCTCGCCATCGGAGAGTTCTGCCGGGTACCGGTCAAGGATCTCGTGAGCCCGTTCCGGCTCAAACCCGGCCATAGCGAGGGTGACGAGCGCTTTACGCATGGCAAGCTCCTTGGGAAATTCAAGACCGATCGAGTCTGTCAGGTTGTCGAGCACCGTGCGGTGCGGGAAGAGATCATATTCCTGGTGGAGCAGGCCGATATACTCCTTGGCCCTGCCCCGCTGGTCGATGCCGGGCTTTGTCATGTCCACCCAGTCATCACCGATACGGATGTTCATCTCGCCACTGGTGGGTTCGATGATACCCGATATGATCCGGGAGAGGGTGGTCTTGCCCGCCCCGCTCTTGCCGATAATACCGAAGATCTCTCTCTGGGCAACATCGAACGTGACTGCGTTTACCGCTTTCACCACCCCGCGATCCACCGAGATGTAGCGCTTGGTCACATCCCGTGCGGAAAGAATCTTCTCCCCGAACTCCGCAGGTGCGGTCCGCTCTTCTTCGTGCTGACCTTTGGCAAACGTGCGGATCACCGTTTTTGGGGATCCAATGTGTTCGATCTTCCCGTCAACAAGGAGGATCGCACGGTTCGCCATATCCTCAATCACCTGCGAGAAGTGCGAGGTGACGATCATGCCCATCGCGTTTCTCTGTGCTGCTTCAATGAGCATGCTGTGCACAATACGCGCGGTTTCTGGATCGAGCGTACCGGTCGGTTCGTCGGCAAAGAGCAGTGCCGGGTTCTTTGCGAGCTGCCGGGCGAGCACTACCCGCTGCTTCTCGCCTCCTGAGAGATCGCGGGCAATGTGCATCATCCTGTGCGAGAGCCGTACCTGGTCAATAAGGTCCGCCGCTCTTGTGATCGCATGCTCCTGTGGGTAGTTGATATCATCGAGCGCGTGGAGCACATTCTCGATCACCCGGTCATCGCCATACAGGGCAAATGTCCGCTGGAACATGATCGCAGTCCGGTGCATCACCCGGGCTTTCATGCCGTCCGTCTCCTCGCCCCAGAGATCAACGTCCGTTGCGATCAGTTTTCCTCCACACGATGGGCAGCGGTTTCCGGCCCGGCTCTGCACTTCCATGTGATCGCAGGTGTTGCAGGTGCTCAGGTGGTAGATCACAGAACCGCTTGTCGGGGGCTGCTCAACGCCCCTGAGCAGGTGCATAAGCACGCTCTTTCCCGCCCCGCTCCTGCCAATGACGCCGACGATCTCGCCTTCGGGGATCTCAAAGGAAATGTTGTTTAAGACTTTTTTTCCCTCGAACTCCATGCAGAGATTATCAACAGAAAGAAATGGTGTGGTCATGGTATCTCTCGCTTTTAGTTACAGGGTATCCGGTTTTTCTTTTGTATTCTCTGGTGCATCCTTCCTCTGGCACGGGGAGCACTCGTTGCCTTTTTTGCAGGGACCAGGTACCCGCCCGATCGCCCGCCCGCGTCTGATCGGTTCCGTTCCGTCAAAGTTTGGCATATATCCCTCTATAGTGTAATCGATTAATTACACTTATGAGCGTAAATATTTAAGCGTAGTGAATTAAAAAAGAGGAGATTACGCGAATGTACTCTCATTGTGAGCGACCCTGTGTTCTCCCTTTCTGCGATAGCATTTCGGGCACTGGCCTTCCGCTGCTTTCCGGCACCCGGACATCTCGATACCCTTGCCATTCACCAGTGCATCGGCAATTTTTTTCCGGGTTTCATGCAGATCGCGCCACGCAGTTTTGCGGGAGACTCCCAGTTTTGCTGCGGCTTCTTCCTGTTCGAGCCCTTCGAGATCGACAAGACGGATAAGTTCAATCTCTTCAGGTTTTAAAGAGATTACGATACCGTCTTCATGCGGGCAGCAGCGGGGTTCGTAGCAGCGCGACTCCCCGGTCCCTTCAATGATGC
Organism: Methanoregula sp.; assembly: GCA_030651815.1. GTDB lineage: Archaea > Halobacteriota > Methanomicrobia > Methanomicrobiales > Methanospirillaceae > Methanoregula. The sequence continues at coordinate 54,518 of JAUSBW010000268.1, read as the reverse complement.
GCCGGATACGGGGTCTTCCCCTGCGGGGGCATTGGGGCAATTCAATCTCTCTTTTGTCCGTCATCGCTCAATCTCCTGTGATCAATGATACTCTTGCGAGGGGAATTAATGTTCTTACTGCTGCGTGTATGACCGGGCATGTGCCGGACGGGTTCCTTTGTTTGTCCCGTGTATCAGGGGGGGCAGACATGTTTTCAAAATTAACCTGATGGCAGAGGTCGTTGCACAGACCTTTTCAATTCTACATTTGTGTTAATTGTCCTCCAAAATATCGTTGAAAATTCATCAGAACACATACCGTTTTTTGCAAATTCTACTATTGGGTTAATTTTTTCGAACTGTGCAACAGCCTCGGCAGTGCCCGTAAACCGGGAAGTTCATTGAAACGGTCTATTGGCATTCCTTAACCTCCCTTTTTGGTTCCCCCGGATAGTTTTTATCAGACCCGTAAATCCGGAACTCGTCTCTCTGACAAGACCAAGAAAACACTGGCCATAATTGCACGGATATCTCTTGCAGTATCATGCCGTTTTCTGACCCGTGGGATCATTATACGCTACCTATCGGTTTTTTCCGGAAGCATGGTCCGATGGTGGTGCGCAGCGGTACATTCCCGCAGTTTCAGAAGATACCGGCATTTTTTGGGATCGGACGGGTTTTCGCCCTCTTCCAGCGTGATCTTTGCGACAATGAAGGGAAACTGGCTAAACGGCCCGACCTTCAGCCGCCGCAGGAACGCAGATACCGTGTTGCTCTGGTAGCGTGTCAGGCCAAAGCGGTCACGGAGTTCATGTGCAGTGATCCACTGCTCATCGGCCGCGTTCTCTTCCATGTACGCTTCGAGCAGTTCAGGGATACCGTGATATCTTCTCATAGTGGCACTTCATGCGATTTTCATCAGATATCCGTGAAAAAAATGGATTGCCTTTTCAGGATTCAACCAGTTTTACCAGATTTTTCATCACGGCATCCACGGCCTTCCATGTGGGGGTATCCGCATGACGGAGGACATACGGGCGCCCCTCATCACCGGCTTTCACCATCGCCGGATCGAGCGGGATGGAGCCAAGATACGGCACGCCCAGTTCCTGTGCAGCCTTCTCCCCGCCACCCCTGCCGAACAGGTCTATAGTATCCCCGCAGTGGGGACAGATCATGCCGCTCATGTTCTCGATGATCCCAATCACCGGCAGGTCCAGTTTTTCTATGAACTTGATTGCCTTGATCGCATCGAGCACAGCCACCTCCTGCGGGGTGGTCACGATGACAGCTCCCTGCACGTTCGGTGAGAGCTGAACAATGGAGAGTGCTTCGTCCCCGGTACCGGGTGGGAGATCCACAACAAGGTAGTCCAGCGCACCCCAGTTCACTTCAGAGAGGAACTGCTGGATCACCGCCATCTTCATCGGCCCGCGCCAGATAACCGGTGTGCTCGTATCCGGCAGCAGGAATGCCATCGACATGACCGAGAGATTTCCTGTGACATGGACCGGTTCCATGCTGTTTTCAAGAACGGCCGGGCGCTGGTCTTCGATGCCCAGCATCTTGGGAATGTTGGGGCCATGGATATCGAGATCGAGTAGCCCGACCTGCCTGCCGTGAGCCGCGAGAGCAGAAGCAAGGTTGGTGGAAACGGTTGATTTACCAACGCCCCCCTTGCCGCTCAGGACGAGGATCACGTGTTTGACATCGATCTTAGCCTTCGGTGGCAACCCTTTGGGGGCATGGGATGCACCCTTCGGGTCAGTGTGTTCATGAGTTTTTGCTGTCATAATATTCAGTATCAAAAATAATTACCCGGTGAGAGGCCGTCTTTTTTATATTGCTGGAACATCCGGCCTCGCATTTCCGTAAAACGGGAAGTGATCATCATCTCTTCAGGAGAGCGCACGTGATACCATAGGGTTAATGCCCACTGCATTCGTGATCGGGGCCGTGGGTGCAGCTGCTTTCACCCTGTGCAATCTTTCCTGCCATGAAATCCTTGATTACGGTCTCGATCTTACCCCGTACTCCAAGGAATACCTCGATATTATTTTCGCAGAACAGGTCCACTGCCCGTGGGCCCATGCCGCCTGCTAGGATGTCCGTGACCTTATGCCCGGCAAGGAATCCCGGTAACTTTCCCGGCTCGTGCCCGGGGCTCTCAAGAATCTCCCGTGAAGTGATCTTTGAATTTTCAATAACAAACACTGCGTATTCAGTACAGTGGCCGAAATGCTCGGACACCATATCTCCCTCTTTTGCGATTGCAACTTTCATGATATTAACCTCGAAAAATATCGAATTCTTATCTCTGGAGGCGCCTGCCGCCACCGAATCCAAAGCCCTGTCCGCACCCGCAGGGAATTCCCCCGCGCCCACGGCCATAGACCGGAATATTCTGTGCAGAACCCTGCGATATCGCAGGTACGTTCTCATCCTGAGCCGAATGTGCCGCGACCGCAGGTTCCTGTGCAGGTACCATGCGGCACCTGCCAAATCCCCTGCCTATAATCGAACCATTTCCCTCTGGTCCCGTTCCGTTTAATCCTGGCATTGAAATTCTCCTGGCACCGCTTCAGGTACCCTAATTACTCATATGCGCATAAATACTTAAAAACTTTGGTCTGGGCAATACCCTAAGAAGCGGGATCATTCCGGTAACAAACGGAGTACGGGATGGTGCAGGCAACCCGGTGTGGTGGTATGGATCATTCAGCCCCAGATCGGGTCATCACCAAACCGGCTCATCCAGAATCCCTGCGAATCGTAGTCAGTGCCCTTCCTGATATCCTCTGCCCGGAACGACAACTCATAGTTTGTTCCGTATTCCACAAGAATATCATAAGCCTCTTTTATCCGGATGAATGTGACATGGGAAAGGTGAGGATCGTGCTGGGAGACATCCGGGTGCCACTCTTTGACCAGTTCATGAAACCGGGCATGTATCCTGTTCAGGCTCGCCCTGTTGGTAATGCCAAGCACTTCAGCAGCTTCGGGAATGGTCATGGTGGTTCGGGTTGTCATCTGTGGACTGTTGGTGTGCGCATGTGATAAAAATAACCGGATTATCCTGCCCGATGCTGGTCACCCGATCCGGTTCTGCGGGAAAAATGCTTCCCAAAGTGCTCATCTTAAAAAAGGGGATGTTTAAAAATAGGCAGTGTTCATGGAATTGGGCAATGCTTCTTTTTCCCCTATCAGGATACAGAACCCGTGTTCACGGGCGTTGACTTCAACTCTTGAAAATCCCGCGTCATGGAGTTTTTGGATTATCTCATCAGTGAAGTGGAACCGTGCGTGGCGCAGGAATCTTCCTTTTTCCGGTTCAGCACGGTAGTGCCGGAAGATCTCCCCGTCCCGTTCTATAAAACCCAGCACGATAATGCCAGACGGTACGAGGACCCGGAACACTTCCCGCAGGACTCCGGTCATATCGTCAAGGAAGCAGATGACCGTCATCATCACGGCATGATCGAACGATCCTGAACGATATGGCAGGTGCTCACCAACCCCGATGGCAACCTCAACACCCCTGCTCTTTGCCATTTCTGCAAGGGAGGATGAGGGATCGATACCGCAGCAGATACCCAGTGGTGCGGCAAAGCGCCCTGATCCGACACCGACTTCAAGCCCGAGCCCCGATGACGGGACTGCCCTGCCGAGCAACCGCAGTTGCGCGAGGTAGACCTCCGCATGGTCATCGAACCAGCGGTCATAATCTGCTGCAAACTCCTCAAAGACCCGGCGTTTTGCGTTCATTGCTTGTCACCACTTAGAAACCCGGTATTCGTCCGGTGCAGCAGCCCCTGCGAACCCGTTATCTGCCGGCCAGTCTCTTTTTTACCAGCACTCCCCCATAGGCTGCCGCGCTCACGAGGATGATGGTCGCACCCGATGGGATGTCCAGGAACGCCGAGAGGAAAATTCCCGTGGTGGTGAATGCCACCCCCAGCAGGATTGCATACAGCATCATGGTTCCCACATGAGATGTGCATTCCCGGCTGATTGCAGCCGGGAGCGTGAGCAGGGCGATGACAAGGATAATTCCGACCACCTGGATGAGCATAACGACTGTGAGGGCGATGAGTACCAGCAGGATCAGCACGAGCCGCTCCACGGGCAGGTTGATTACGGTTGCATACTCTTCATCGAAGGTGACCGCGAGAAGATCGTTGAACAGCAGTCCCACGGTGATAACAATGACCACGATAAGGACCAGCATGAGCAGCAGGTCCCCCTGCGGCACCAGCAGGATGTTTCCGAACAGGTACCCGAAGAGATCGGGGGCAAATCCGGGTGTTAAGTAGATGAAGAGGATCCCCAGCGCCATGCCGGTTGCCCACACTGCGCCGATGAGCGTGTCCATGTGTTGTTCTGCCCGCTGTTCGAGTTCACCCATGGTCAATGCTGCACCAACGGTAAACACGAGTGCTCCCAGCAGCGGCTCAATCCCGAGATAATAACCAAGACCGATGCCCCCGAATGCCGCGTGGGAAACCCCGCCGCTGATAGCAACCATGCGCCGGATGATCACATATGTCCCGATGATACCGCAGGCTACACTTGCAAGCACCCCCGCAATCAGGGCATTCTGGAAAAATTCATAGCCAAGAAGAGAGAGCATGGCTACTCCTCCGGCGTATGCGGACGCAGCACCCGGTGGGGGTGTCCATGGGCAATGATGTCAACCGGGCACTTGTAGGCACCCTGGATCATGTCTTCGGTCAATTCTTTCGAGTCATGGGTATACAGGCGCCGGTTGAGACAGGCAACTTTGGTGACATGGGAGACGATCACCCCGATATCGTGGGTGATCAGCACAATCGTCATCGAACGTGCCAGATTTCCGAGAATATCATAAAACTGTGTCTCGGTCGGTGTATCCACAAACACCGTCGGCTCATCGAGAAGGAGGACCTGCGGATTTCCCACCAGTGCCCGGGCAATCACCACCCGCTGCTGTTCACCTCCTGAGAGATTGCGGATTGTGCGGTCGGCGAGATGTAAGATCCCCATGGTCGAGAGCGCCTTGTCTGCAAGCTCTTTATCCACGTCCTTGAATGTCTTGAAGATGCCTTTTTTCTGTCCGAGCAGGCCGGACAGGACCATCCCGCGGACACTGATAGGATAATCAAAATCATATGTCCGCAGCTGGGGAACATAGCCAAGGAGGTGCCGTTTCTCCTGCGGCGACCCGCCAAGGATGCGGATGGTCCCGCGGTCGGGAGGGATGAGGCCGAGGATAACCCTGAGAAGCGTGGTCTTTCCACTTCCGTTCGGCCCGATGATTGCAAAAAAGTCCCCGTGTAAGACCCGGAGGTTGATATCTTCGAGGATCACCTCGCCTTTCCTGCTGAGCCAGAGATCTTTAACCTCAATTACCGGTTCTTCAGTCAACTGCTGCTTACCCCCGTGTAAATGCGAATGAGACATGCCTGATATTTCCCAGATAATCTTCTTCCAGCGGGCTGACAAGCGCCACGCTGCCGCCGATCTCTTTTGCGATCACGTCTGCGCTCTTTGTACTGTATTCCGGTGATGCGAAGACCACAGTAATGTTATCTTCCTTTGCCTGCCGTATGAGGTTTTCTATTCCCATCGGGGTGGGGTCCTTGCCGTCAGTTTCAATGGGAATCTGGAGAAGACCATAATCGCGGGCAAAATAGGACCATGCCGGGTGATAGACCATTATAGTGTGGATCTGCTTCCGGGAGATCTCGTGGCTGATATCTGCATCGAGCTTGTCAAGATCCCTGATGTATGCGTCGGTATTGGCCCGGTACTCTGCTTTGTGTACGGGATCTGCCCGGGCAAGTCCCTGGTACGTGTTCTCTACCATGATCTTTGCATTTTTCGGCGAGAGCCAGATATGGGGGTCTGCACCGCTTTGCTCTCCCGATTCATCATGAGCATCCGGTGCTGCATCTGCATCATCATGGTGACCGGTAATCAACAGTATGCCCGTGGAACTGTCTACTACGGTCATGCGGGGATTGACCCCGCTGAGCTTGTCCATCCATGCCCGTTCAAACTCGATACCGGAACCCACCTTGACATACACCGAAGCCTGGCTGATATCCATCAGCTGTTTCGGGGTGGGTTCATGGGTGTGTGGATCTGCCCCGGGGGGAACGAGGACAATGATGCGGGCATGTTCCCCGGCGATACGCTCCACGAACTGTTTCTGTGGCAGGATCGTGACTGCAACGGTGAGGGGAGTAGTCCCGTTATCCGCAGGCACCCCTGCCCCCTGCTGCTGAACACACCCGGCCGCCATGAGCAGGATCATAGCTCCTGCCACTGCACACAATACCATGATTATGCGGCTGTGTTTGCATGTCCTGACCCGATTTCTGTTTCCCTGAAACCCTGTAATCTTCTGTCCCTGCATCCAACTCACCATAATTTGGGTTCAATCCAATTTTTTAGTTTTACATTTTCCTGAAATTCAGATTTCAGGACAGGGCCCTGTCCATCTGGTTTCCGACAAGACAACCATCGTCGTGCGTAATCTCTCCGCAGACTCCTTGCCGGGGGTGTCCCATAAAATGGCAAATCCTGTCAATCGCCTTTTTGGAAACATGGCTCTCAAACCGTTCAGCCTCGCGGCAGGCTTCCTGTGAGGAGAGTCCATTCCTGGCCAGCATAAGACTGAGGATGCGGTGACGTTTCACGAGAAATTCCGCATGATGCTTACCGGAATCGGTCAGGCAGACACCGTGGTAAGGGATATGCGTGATATACCCTGCAGCTGTAATCTCTGCAAGGGTTTTTGTAATTGTTGAAGGATCAACGCTGAACGCTGATGCAATCTCATTTGTCCTGACCGTTCCTCCCGTTTTTAAAATAAATTTGAGATACTCCACTTTCCGGGCAGAGAGGGCAAGACCGCACTCGGGCTCCATATGGATGTATACGCACGCACTCCAGAAAAAAGTTTGGGCTCATTCCAAACATTTGAACCTGTCTGATGTGCAGTGACAATTGTTGGACAGCCCATGGGGAAAAAATGACAGATCTCATTTCATCGCACTAATTGGAAAGGCTCATCGTGGGATTCCCACGGCTAATCGTACGCCAGCCGGGTCTTCTCGTCCGTGAGTGTCGGGGCGATCAGCTCTTTCCATGCTGACGAATCCCACGAGCCAAGCTTCTGGTGGGTTGTGTAATATTTCTGGGGTATCGGGTGCGTGCCGATGACCACATCCATCCCGTATTGTTCTTTGATAAACCGGGAAAAATATCCGATACGGGGGCAGGGGGGATACCCCACGATCATGCCGGTGGCAAGGTGGATAACCTCCACACCATTGTTCTTCATCTCCTGCGGCACGTACTCGACATTCCCGCCGGGGCACCCGTTGCAGGTGGCAAACCCGATAAGATCCACGTCTTTTCCTTTGTACCGCTCAAAGGCGCCTTCACGATTGCGAAGAGCCCGCAGGCATTTGCCCCCGGCACAGGTCCGGTACCGGTCGCAGATGATGATTCCCAGTTTGATTGGATCACTCATGGTCATCTCTCCTGATGTAAAAACTTCGAATTATAATCTTCATCTCAAGAGAGAAATACTCTGTTCAAAAGCATGTGGCAAGCATCTCCGGTAAGGAGGCTTGTTCATCCGCAGTGGTATCAAAATACCCGGTAAGATGGCGAAATGGGATCACAAGCACGTGCCCACGCGTAGCCGGGAATGCATCCCACCGTGCATACCACAACGCATTTTCAAAAACAATGTCGTTCTAAGCCGGAGAACAGAATGGACAGGAGAGAGAATTCACACGTATCACCAAATAAAAAGTTTGTGACAGATTTTTGCTCCGGGTTTCCCGGCGATCACGTTACCGGGGGAGTACCCTTCTGTCGGTCCTTCTCCTTATACCCCTCGAGCAGCACCGTGGTAATGTTCTTGACCGGTTTATCGGTATGTTCAGTGATATGGAATTCACAGAACGGGCAGGAGGAAATGACGATATCCACCCCGGTCTTTTTGATCTCCTTGCCCCGCCGGCTGCCGAGTGCTGCTGCCTCCTCCGGGTTCCCGGAACGGACGCCGCCACCTGAACCACAGCAGATAGATGGCATCTCCACAAGGTCCACGACCTGCCGGATCAGTTCGCGGGGCTGGTCGCGGATACCCTGTCCCCGCATCAGGTGACATGGATCATGGTAGGTGGCTTTGATTGAGAGACGTGCGGGGGGTTCAAGGCCATACTGCGTAAGCAGCTCGTTGATGTCGATGACCTTGAAGGGGGTCTTGTAATCGTTCTTTAACGTGGTACCGCAACCGGCGCACATGGTCAGAACTGTGTCGATGCCCCGTGATTGGAATGTCTCAATATTCTGCTTCTTGAGTGTTTCGATAATGGCGAGTTGTCCGGTCCGGATGAGGGGCGAGCCGCAGCAGACCTGTTCCTTTGGGATGATAACGCGGATCCCGTTGCGCCGGAGCACTTCCATCGCATCGAGCGCTGATTGCACCTGTCGGAGGTTGTACATACAACCGACAAAGAATCCGACGGTTGCCTTCACCGGGCCATATGGTTCGATGACATCTGGTACCTTCTCAAGGAATGTTTCTGTGGTCCAGGGAACGCTCCTGCCGGTTGCTTTGACAAGTGCCGCAACCTCCAGGTGTCGGGGCAGCGTGAAGCCCCGCGTGTTGGCCTGCGCCCGGAGTTTCTCGATTGCCTTACCCGGTATTTCGATATTTTTCGGGCAAACCTTCCAGCAGGCCTGGCAGGAGGTGCAGGTGAATAGCCCGTCCCTTACCGCGTCTGCGATTCGGTCCCCGCTGTCACGCGGATCGAGAGCAAGGCGCATCTGCTGTCGCATTGCCGTGGGACCGAGAAACTTTGTCACGTCCACGGCAGGACAGACCGAGACGCAGGCGAGGCACTCGATGCAGTCCTTTAACGGTTTGATTGCATCGATCTCGGATTTCTTCGGGAGCACCGAATCCTCTACAGGCAGCAGGAATGCGATTGCCTCAAGAGTGGGGAGGAGATCGACAATGAGATCCTTTTTCACCGGAAGATGAATGGGTTCGATAGTCATGCCATCCTTTGCCTCTTCCAGGCAGGCGAGCACGGGTTCCCCATTGACGTGGACTGCGCAGCTCCCGCACTGACCTGAAGCACAGGAGTAGCGGAACGAGAGGGAGGGATCGAGAGTATCATGAATTGCGTGGAGCACGTGCAGGACACGGGCGCCATCGTTGACGTTCACTGTGTAGGTCTCAAGGTGGGCAGTTTCATCATTTTCCGGGTCGAACCTGCTAATACGGATGGTCAGTCCCTTCATGCCCCCGCCTCCCGCATGACCGCATTATACCCGCCTTCTGCTATCGTGGTGCATCCGCCTTTGCCCACGATGGTCTTTGACACCAGCACTGTATCGCCGTACTGCGATGATTCTATAACAGCCCTAATGCCTTCTCCGCCGCTCCCGGTAACCAGCACATGGCAGTCCACCACATGGCAGTCCACCACGTCATCTGTAAGCATCATGTTATTCTCTGCGTTGTATAGTCACATAAATAAATAGCACAGTAAAAGCGTGAGACGACAATGTGATCTTTAATGAAATTTGGCGGGAGCGGCAAAACTTGGCGTCACCAAAGCGGAAACAACGAACTTCGACTCAACGATAAGAAATGTTCTGTCATACCTGTGACCTGATCCGATTGATATTTATACCCTCAAACGCAAAATATTAGGTATACCTAAAGGTTCTATCATGGAACAACCAATATCAACTCTTGAACCCGGAAAAAGGGCGGTAATTCTCCGGTTGGAAGGCGGTTTCCAGTTCCGGAAAAAGATGGGGGATATGGGAATCCGGGAAGGTAAAACAATCCGTCTCGTGGCAATACACCCGTTCCACGGACCGGTAGTTGTGGAAGTTGATGGAAGGGAAACGACGCTCGGCCGCAGGATGGCAGAGCACATCATCACCGGGGATCCGGAATGAAAAAGATCGTGCTGATGGGAAATCCGAATGTCGGCAAGAGCGTTGTCTTTTCCCGTCTCACCGGAGCCAATGTTATTGCCTCGAATTACCCGGGCACTACCGTTGACTTCTCAAAAGGGAGGATGTGTCTGGGGAAGGAAGGTCAGGAGATCATCGATGCTCCCGGTACTTATTCTCTCGAACCCTCCAACAAGGCAGAAGAAGTTGCCCTTGAGATGTTTGGGCAGGCGGATCTGATCATCAATGTGGTTGATGCAACAAACCTTGAACGGAACCTGTACCTGACGCTCCAGATCCTGGAACAGAAAAAACCCGTGATCCTTGCCCTGAACATGTGGGACGAAGCACATCATACGGGTATTTCCATAGACATTAAAAAGCTCGAACACGCACTTCAAATCCCTGTTGTTCCCACGGTGGCACTGAGCGGGGAGGGTATCTGTGATCTCATCGGACGGATTGACGAAGCCCGTTCTGCAGAAAAGATCAAACCGATGAGTGAAAGCGAGCGGTGGATAAAAATCGGGGAGATCATCAGAAATGTGCAGCAGGTGACTCACCGTCATCACACGCTGCGGGACTGGATTTCCGAAGCATCGATCCGGCCACTCACCGGTTTTCCCATTGCGGTTGCCGTGATATTTGCTGCACTCTGGCTTGTAAGTTTTATCGGCGAAACGCTGATTACCTATATTTTCGACCCTATCTTCACCCTGTATACGCCGATCGCCATGGGTATCAGCACCTGGCTCGGGCCCGGATTCCTGCAGGAACTGCTCATCGGGCAACTCATCGACGGCCAAATCGATTACCTCCAGTCAATGGGGCTGCTGACAACGGGTATTTATGTCCCCTTTGCCATGGTGCTCCCCTATATCATCGCATTCTACTCAGTTCTTGCGATTTTTGAAGATTCAGGATACCTTCCACGGCTTGCCACCCTTACCGACACGATCTTCCACAGGTTCGGGATGCACGGGTTTGGAATAATTCCGGTATTTCTGGGCCTCGGGTGCAATGTTCCCGGAGTGCTCGCGGCAAGGAGCCTGGAAACAAAAAAGCAGCGGTTCATTGCTACAACCCTCCTTGCGATATCAGTTCCCTGCATGGCAAAGAATGCCATGGTGTTTGGGATCCTTGGGCCCTATGGAATCGGCTATATTTTCCTGGTATTTGCAACACTGTTCATCGTATTCGTCTCATCAGGTCTTATCCTGAACCGGCTGATAAAAGGGGACAGCCCGGAGATCTGCCTTGAGATCCCGCCGTACCGGAAGCCGGATACCATAACTGTACTTAAAAAGACCTGGATGCGGATCCGCTGGTTTCTTCAGGAAGCCATCCCGTACCTGTTTCTCGGTGTGCTCCTCATCAATATCCTCTACACTGTCGGTTTTGTGGAATGGCTGGGTGGTATTTTTGCTCCTGTTATTCAGGGGTGGTTCGGTCTTCCGAAGGAAGCCACCACAGCGCTCCTGATTGGGTTCCTGCGAAAAGATCTCGCCGTTGGTATGCTTCTCCCCCTTGGCATGTCCCCGATGCAGCTCGTGATCGCAACAACGCTTCTCACGGTTTATTTTCCCTGCGTTGGCACCTTTGCAGTGATGTTCAGGGAGCTGGGGATCCGGGATATGATCAAGGCAACCGCCTTCATGGCTGGCACAGCCTTTGTGGTCGGTGGTGTGATGAGATTGGTATTGCTCGGCATATGAAGTGACGGTACATGCGACCTAAGACTATTGAGGAATATATCGAAACCATCTGCGTTCTTGAACAGAGGAACGGGCGTGCACAGACCGGGATGATCGCATCGCGCATGGGGGTCAAACCCCCCACTATTACCGAGATGCTGCAGAAGCTTGAGAGGGAGGGGCTTATCCATTACGAGTCGTATAATGGTGCAATCCTTACTGGCTCCGGAAAAAAAATGGCGCGGGAGCTGATGCAGAAACACCGTATTATCGCTAATCTCCTGGAAATTCTGGGGATTGACCGGGAACTGGCTGAAGTCGACGCCTGCCAGATCGAGCATCATGTCAGCCCCGAAACCTTAAAAACTCTGGAACAGTTTGTGGAATTTGCCCGGAATGATTCGGCAATAACAGAATCCATCTGCAGATTCAGATCAACACACCCGTGAAGGGTACTAAAAACAACAGCACAATTATGAGACGTTACCAAAAGTCAGATTATACCCGGATTCTAGTACAACGCACGGCACTCTATTGTTCTCTGAAATTGTAACTGGAAAGTCATAGACGGCCACGATCAGTTCCGGCGTGATCATATCCCGTGTTCCTGCAGCAAAATGCAACAAAAATATTCACGTTTTTTAAGGAAGAGGAACCGGTTGGCAAACCTCCCCTAAAAACCCGTTCCGGATCCCGGGACATTTCATGTGATGCACCCCGACAGGTTCTCCTGTTTTCTGTTCACCGGTCCCCGTACTCCAGCCGCAACCCCACACCGGTCTCCTGCAACGGGGCGACCTGCGCAAGGGCAACTTTTGCCGGTAGTGCGGTGCAGTGGCAGGCATGGAGTGCGGCAAGATTCTGGTCTTTCAGGTACGCAAGTGTCCCTTCAAGCTGCGTGCCGGCACCACGGAGATGGAGCCCGCCGATAATGTCATGTACTTTGCTATCTCCGCAGATCTTCTTTGCATACTCTACCGTGTTGCAGATCCCTGCATGGGCGCACCCGGTGATGATCACAAGTCCCTCACGGCTGCGGAAAGCGAGGGAGGTGTCATCGACCAGACGATCCTCTGGCATGCTCCCGTCCGGCAGCACGATGCGCCGTGGGCCGGGGAGGGTCGTCTCAAAGGAGGACTTCCGCTCGATCTCGCCGAGGAAGAACAAGTTCGGCGTGAGACTGACCGGGTCTTTTGATAGATTGAGCGGCATGATCCTCTGCACTTCATCAGCTGTGAGGATGGCCCCGATGTCGGGCTGAGGCGGTTTCGGACGGGGGTAAAAACAACAGGGATGGGCGATAAGTCTGGGCAGGTGGCAGGAAGTATCTTCCAGGATCGCTTCTGTGAAGAGCCGGATAAGATGATAGAGCCCTCCCGTATGATCGAAATGCCCGTGTGAGAGGACAATATAGTCAAGACCGAGAAGATCGATCTTCATTTTCTGCGCATTTTTCAGCACGGCGTCAGAGTAGCCTGTATCGAACAAGACCCTGCACCCTTCCGCTTCGATATATGCACAAAACCCGTGCTCTGCGGTGAAGAACCGGTCGAAGAGCGCGGTGTTGTCCACGAGGATAGTAACATTCATTTGTGTTTCCTCATTGATCGTCTTTTCCCGGTAAGATTGCATAAAAAACTCCGCGAGCCCCCCGCTTTGAAGTTACTGTGCCTGCCCGTTCAAGCACGCCAAGGATTTTTGCCACTTCACCACCGCTCAGCCCGGTGGTTCGTACGAGGTCTTCGACCGTTGATGGCCTCCGGCAGAGCGTTGCCCGGACCAGATCGCCTGCGTCCGTGTTCACCTTCATTGCATGGGAAACGGGAAGTTTCCGGCCGACAATTTCGATGCCCGATCCGCCCAGCACCGCACTGACCCGTTCCAGTTCGGCGTCTGTTGCTGCCTCGACCCATCCTTCTGCGGGAGGCCGGTCAAGGGTATTCAGCTGGACATGATCCGGATTGATCCGTTCAATCGCCCCTTTCAGCCCGGTCAGTTCCTCTGCCGTGGTATTCAGGCCGGGGATGACGAACACTTCGAGCCAGAGGGCACCGGAATACATCTTACGGAACTGCACCATCCCTTCAATGATCGCCTCTATCCTGAGCAAGGGATGGGGGCGGTGTATGCGCTCAAAGGTTTCCTGGAATACCGAGGTCAGGGTCGGGATCACCCGGTCTGCAACGGCCAGTTCCTCCCGCACATTCTCATCGGTCATGAGACTCCCGTTGGTGAGGACACTTAAGGTATATTCCGGGTACTCCCGTTTCACAAAAGCGATCACCGGCCCAAGCGAACGGGAGAGCGTCGGTTCACCGGAACCGGCAAGCGTGATTGAATCGAGATGCGGATGGGATGCGAGCACGTCGCGGAGTTCGGTGATGACGTGTTCAGCGGGAAAAAAATCCTGCCGCGTGATGGTCTTATCCGTAGTGGTTCCGCATTCGCAATAGGCGCAGTCATAGGAGCAGGTCTTGAACGGGATCAGGTCAACGCCCAGCGAGAGCCCAAGCCTGCGGGAGAGGACCGGACCGAAGATGTGCCGGGGGGTCATCAGGCATACCCCGTTGTCCCGCTGCATGCCCGGAGAAAAATCATGATTGGTATCGTCTCCTTCCTGCTGCACGGTGACTATTCAGCGCCGGGATCATCCGGCAACTGGTCAACGGCGCTCCCTGTCAGGGAGATGTTGTCAATTCCTGACGCCCTACGGCAGATCCCCTTTTGCCTGCGGAGGCACCCTCCAATCTCCAGGGCTTTGCCATGTATCAGGGCATCGGTGATCTTGCGACGTGCCTCGTGAATGTCCCGCCAGATGGTCTTTCTGGAGACGCCGAGAACTGTTGCTGCCTGCTCCTGTTCAAGACCCTGCAGATCGATCAGATCCAGTACTGCCAGTTCTTCGGGAAGCAGAGAAACGATCTCCTCGTGTTTGTTCGGGCTGCATTGTGGTGCATAGCACCGTGCAGATGGCACACCCTCAATAGACCGGTTCATGCGGGGTCGTCCCCGTCGATGGCATCCCCCCTCACTTCCGCTGGTCTCTATAGTGCTTCAACTCCTGTTCAAGATTGGATTCCAGCATTTGAATGGCTTGTGCTGCGGGAGATGTACCTGCACTGGTGACAGGTACGCCATTCCTGACCAATTCGATGACCACAGGATCGAAGGGAATCTTCCCGATCATGGGAATCTGCTCTTCATTACACCAGAGCTTTATTGTTTCTGTAAGGGACAGCTCCAGATCGAACCGGTTGACCGCAACAAGGATCCGTGGCCGGAACTGCCGGCAGACCTCCACCACCCGCTTGAGATCATGGAGCCCCGAGACACTCGGCTCAGTGACAACCAGCACAATCTCCACACCGCTGATTGTGGAGATGAGCGGGCAGCCGGTTCCGGGCGGACCATCGATCAGGAACAGATCGCAATTATGGTCCTGTTCCATGGCAGTTTTTTTCACTGCATAGACAAGCAGCCCGGAGTTGCCCGCGCCCGGCACAAGACGGGCATGCACGAGGTGCCCCCGTTCTGTATCTGAATACATCATCTCACCTGTCTGTCGCGGCTGCATGGTGACCGCAACAGCAGGACAGACATAGGTGCACACGGCACACCCTTCACAGCGGAGCGGGCTTACCCGGTATGCATCCCCGTCACGTGCAATCGCTTCGAACCGGCAGTGGGCTTCACATTCTCCGCACTGTACGCAGAGGGTGGGATCGATCACCGCAGTCTTCATCCCCATGAATGGTTCGGTACGGATTATCTTCGGGCTAAGAAGGAGCTCAAGATTCGCTGCGTCTACATCGCAGTCCGCAAGCACGAGGCTTCCCGGGAGCAACTGGGCAAGCGCAGCGGTGATCATCGTCTTGCCCGTTCCCCCTTTACCGCTGATCACTGCAATCCGGATCATCAGTCACCCCCGGAAAGAGCACTGCATTTGATAAAAAGTGCGGCAAAGGCTTTCTGCCATTCCGGACGTACCCGGCAGAGGAGATCTCCCCTGCTCTGGATGGCGGCAATTTCCCGTTCGAAGGGAATGGTCATCATCACTTCAAGGTCATGGTCGGTGCAGAATGCAAGGGTTGCCTGATCCTTTCCATCGCTACGGTTGATGACGATGCCTATGGGGACGCCCAGCCGGGCGGCCACATCGACGGCAAGTCGCAGGTCGTGCAGGCCAAACGGGGTTGATTCTGTCACCAGGATACAGGCATCACACCCGTCCAGTGTCTCGACAACCGGACAGGAGGTGCCCGGCGCAGTATCGCAGATCACCAGGGGATAGCCCACTGCCAGTTTTTTTGCGGTCCTGATGATCGGCACGGCATGGGGAATTCCGGTGTCTAACATTCCTGAAATAAGCTTCAGCTGGGGCAGCGGAGTAGAAATGGATACGGTTCCAATTCTTTTTGGCTCCTCGTGGATGGCCCCTTTCGGGCAGACCAGCGTGCACCCCCCGCAGGAGTGGCAGAGCTCGGGAAAGAAGAGGACCCTGCTCTCGAGTACGGTCAGCGCTCCAAACTGGCAGAAGTCCTCGCACTTCCCGCAATATTTACAGGAGAAATCATCAACAACCGGTACCGGCACGGTAACCTCCGTTGTCGTGGCAGCCGCCGGGAAGAAGAGGTGGAGATTTGGCTCCTCCACATCGCAGTCAACGAGAGTGACAGGTTCAGTCTGGGAGAGCGTGAAGGCGAGATTTGCGGCTACCATACTCTTGCCGGTACCGCCCTTGCCACTTGCAATTGCGAGTTTCATGTTTCATCACTCTGTGGGCTCATCGATATGTCTCCTGCCGGAGTATGTTTCTCTGTTTCTCCCTGTTATGAGCGTACAAGGGTATTTTTCGTGAACTGGTCGAATGCGTCTTTCACCGATCCGCCGGCGTTGTACGTGTACATCGCAATCCCTGCGCCAATGATTACCTCACGTGCGTTCCCGCCTACCTGCCCGCTGATCAATGCCTTAACATCGTGTGCGATGAGTACCTGAGCAGCTTTGGGGCCAACGCCGCCCGCACCATCGGCATACGGGTTCTGGATCGCTTCAAAGGATCCGTTCTCGCTCTCAACAATGATAAAATACGGTGCACGCCCGAACCTGTCCTCTGAGAGGGTGTCGAGGGTTGCGCCTTTTGCTGTAAAACATAACTTCATGATCTCAACCTTTGATTAATACTCATATGCGCATAATTAATTTAAACTATCGCATCATACACAGAATCCTGAAAATTCTGGAAAATATGAATATCTCCGGCATGCGACCCATTGTTCGTGTTTTTCAGAATCAGCATCACAGACTATGGAGAACACTATGAGTAACCACTCTGTCATTAATGACCTGCTTGTAAGCCTGCCGGACAAGTCTGTACCGGTACGGTCAGTACTGGTCGGGGCCCACTGGATCGCTGTATGGCAATCGATCCGTTCTGCATCATCGGTCCAGTGGTTGGTGCTGTAGCTGCAGCAGTCTTCTACGACCGGATAACAGCGGAATGAGTGCGATCCAATCCTCTTTTTCGCATTCCGGCAGGATATCTTCTTAAGATACGAAAAAACAGCTGACCGGAAAAAGCATGAATGGGGAGAGACTGACCCCCCCCTGTATCACTTATGGTGGGGGTTTATGAGCCGTACAATCTTATCCCCGATCTTCCGGGCATTCTCTATTGCCTCCTTATCAGCCAGCACTTCGCCCTCATGATACCCGTTACCCTCGACTGAGCCTAACGATGAGAATTCATGAGTACTTAAGAATCCTTCAAGCGTCTGGATCGTCCGGCTTGCACCCTTATGCGCCTGCACAGCTACAGCAACGCCCTTTCTGCCTGCCAGCTTATGGTCATGATAGAGGGAATACGTACGGTCGATGAAATTCTTGAGATGGCCGCACACATCGTAGTAATAAGTGGGTGAACCGATCACGAGCACATCGCAGTCGAGTACTTTGTTGATTATGTTAGCCCAGTCATCGTTCTCGATTACGCAGCACTTCTTCTCCTTGCATTTCTCACAGCCCAGACAGGGGTGGATCTTCTTTCCTGCAAGCGAGACAAATTCCGTCACGATCCCCGCACCTTGGCAACGTTCGAGAATGACGTTGATCAGCACTGCGGTGTTGCCTTCCTTACGCATGCTCCCTGATAAGCCCAGCACTTTCATATCTAATGCTCAACCCACAGGCACATGATTGTTTTGATGGCTGGCATAGGTATGAGGTGTCGGATTGTAGCGGGAATCTCATCATCAGGGTCATGCTGATGGAAAAATGCGATGCGCGGTCACCGTCGCTGCTCCCGAATATTGGTAGCTGCCATTGCCCGGTTCATGTGCCAACCCGCATTCGATGTGATTCGGAGTGACTGCGTCTTTCATTGTGGGAGCAGAAGTAAATCGTCAACCGCTTCGTACGGCTTTACCGTGCTTGCCCCCGCTCCGCGACCAGTTCCACGGATTTCTGATTAAACCCGGTATTTCAGATATCCCAAAAAAACGACCTTCATATTTGCGTTTCGGTAGATTAGGGTTGCAAGAATGGCTGGGATCTCCCGCTCATTTCCGGCACCTGAAAAAAACGCGAGATCAGGTAATTTTAATCATCTCCCGGTAAGACTATTGATCTATTATGGCCACAAAGGAAATCTTCCACGGTGTCCCGGGCATCCTGCGCCCGTTTAAGGAATTTGTCGAGGCAAAGGGATTGAAAAAAGGCGATCAGATTGTGTACTACGGTGTCCCGGGCACCTGCACACCGTTTGTCGAGCTGCTTGGGTTTGCCCTCCGCTCGCTCGAGCTGGAGCAGGTATTTGTCCCGTTCGTAGACGAGAGCAGGGCCAAGAATATCAGCCATGTCGCTGACGTTGGCATGCAGGCTCGCGTGGCTTCGGTTGCCTTAAAGCCCAAAGCAATTGTCATTATGGGCGGGCTCTCAATGCCCAACGTGCCGGTGAAAGCCGAGCAGGTAAAAGCGGTTATAGCGAAACATTCCGGTGCAATAGTTATTGGCGTCAGCTTCATGCATATGTTTGAGAAAGCCGGGTGGCTTGAAACGGTATCCTTTGATTGCCTGATCGATGCGAACATTGATCCGGTTGAGGTTACGAAAAAATCCTGAGTCTCTTAAAAACTGATTAAAATGGAAGAGCAGGGGCATCTTTTTTGCCCCTGCCTCGATTGTTCTCAATAATGTACCTTACTACTCCCTGTGATTGAGCACCCGGTCATGGATGACGCGTATCCCGTATATGATCACGCTGGCGAGCAGTCCTGCGCCTGGGAAAACTACGGTGATGATGAGTTCGTTGTCCATCATCAATCGAAGCCCTCCGCATTCCGCAAAGTGGCGTTGGGAATAGCAATCGAGGGGTTGTCTGAGGGGCTGATTGCTCTCGGTGGTCCAACTAAGGACTACGGCAATTTGCCTTTCATAGATATTTTCGCCGCTCTCATTTTGACTCCCACTGGTTCCAGGTCATACGGAAAAACGGATCAAATCCAATAGGGTCTGTTAAGGCCGGTTTTTTCCTCACCAAAACCTTTCATTTTACGATTTGCCCGTTTTTATGAGGTATTTCTAAAATCATCCCGGAAAAACCTCCAATAAGACCGGTCAAAAAGGATGAAAAGGGGTAATCCAAGCCCGCATTGAACCCGGATGGGTGCATGTCTATGAGGGTGATCGTATGGGGGAGGAAAAACAGGGGTTTATCCTCGCACCTGTGCATAAAAAGGGCAGAGGAATCCTGACCGTGGAACGGTATCTCGTGTTATTTCTTTCAGAATACCGGGCAGGGAACCCGGAGGGGCAGGGTTTTTTGGATCCTGCAAAGAGGATGGGAGGGGATCTCCATTGGAGGAGACCTCAACAATCCAGTCATCCAGAATGAGGAAAAACTGCCAGGTTCCCCACGGCGTCAGGGTCCAGAACTCGCGCTGCACCATGGGGGGCAGCTGCTGTGAACGGATCTCTGCAATCTCGTATCTGAACGTCACGGAGATCTCTTTTGGTCCCTGGATACGCGAGCGGATCCGTTTTACTTTAATCGCCACATTATCATTTGGACGGATGACATAGAGATCGAATGGGGATTTTTTCGAAGGCTTAATCACAATCACTACTCCGCGTTTTGCTGCGATAACGGCTGCCTCATCGATTGCCTGTAACGATGGCCTTCCCCGGGTCATGAGTTCTCACCCCCACATTCACTATCGCTGTTGTCAACCGGCCAGTGAGCGGATGACGGACTCTTGGGAACCCGGAGTTCCCTGTGCAGCGATTTTGTCCGGACAATAATGTTATCGTGATACCGGCAAGTCCGTTTCACGCGTATCCTGAACATCCTCCCGCCCGGCAATCTGATCTGGTGGTCGATAGCTGCGGGAATAAGATAGAGGGGGATTCCGGTATCCATCGATGAACGGCGCCCGGTCATGGGGATCGCCCCCGCTCTTTTTAGAATCGTAATCCGGTGATCAAGACGCTCGATCTTCCTGTTCAGCCGCACTGAAATCCGGTCCTGGCGTTCAGCAAGGGAGAGAATCAGATCACCGGCGCAATCCGGATTTTTTTCAGGCGCGTTCATTCCTCTTCCTCCGGGTTATCTGGATTCTCTTCCGGATCAACGGGAGCTTTCCGCCTCGAACGGTGAGTAGACCTGACATCCCAGCCCAGGAGTTCGGTCTTCCTTATTACATCTCTTACCGGGTTGAACGGTTCGTCTTTACCATTGTACTCCTCGTCGTTGTTCTCTCGTCCGGCCCTGTCCACACCGGACGCTGCTGCATCCGTTTTGGATCCCTCGCGGCAAGGTCCGGCAATGCCGTTTCCCCTCCGCTCTGGGATCACAAAGGATCCCTCTGTTCTGTTTTCCTGTTTTTTGGTCGTCATGGTTGATCACTGTTGGATTTTTTCTTCTGACAATTCCTGATCAAGAGCATCCGCTCTTCTTTTTCTGAATTGAACACACCATTTCAAGGCTTGGCCAGGTAGAGCCGGGGCTCTTTTTTAAGGTCAGGGCCGTTTTTTAAAAGACGGCAGGTAACCTGTCAGAGCATTAATACGAAACTACCGGATTCACCAGATACGGCGTTACTTACCGATTACCAAAAAATGTGTAGAGCGAGAAGATGGGGGCATGGTCGCTTGTCAACCTGTACCGTTTTCCCGCATTGAGTGCATTACCCGATCCTGTTGGTACAATGAGTCTGCTGGTGCTGGCACGAACTTTTTGTGTGGGCGTATACTTTGTTATGGCAGCCCCGATCTTTGCAATGCAGGCTGCCACAATCTCCTTTGCCCTCGTTCTCAGTCGTGCGATGAATTCTCTGATCATTGTAGTGAAAGAATAAATGATTCGGGACATATTTAAGCAGAGAGGGTAGCTGCGGGAATTTTGGTAGTTTATGGGCCATTACGGGCTCAATAATTGCCCGGATTGAGCCGGAGCCGGAAAGTTGAGTACGGGCGCGGCGCGGGCGGGAAAAAATGCCGGTTTTACGGGCAGATTTTCCATAAAACGGTAATTATGGTATTGACGTGCCGCAAAAAATGCGGGTGTTATTTCGCTTTTGTATGCTGCCATAACCCATGCAAAAAAAGATCTGCCAAAGTGTGTAATGCAAAATGGAGATTTTAGTCCCACTCCTCAAAAAGTGCCGGACATTGGTGCCGGCACCATCCTCTGCATCAGCACGCTGACGGATGATGGATAACTATATATTACTAATATACAAATTATCATAAAATTGTATATTGGGAATATCTATGATACCTGACAAGCGGCTGGAAGAACTGATCCTTGACCAGAAAGAAATGTTTCTCTCACGGGAGCCGGGCATGTCAAGGCGGGTGGATTTCATCAGGCATTGCGCCCATGAACAGATTGTAGTGATATCCGGGATCCGCAGGAGCGGGAAATCCACGCTGATGAGGCAGTTTGCGGACCGGTATAAGGAATTTTATTATCTCAATTTCGATGACGAACGCTTAATCGATTTTGAGCTGGCCGATTTTTCCAGTCTCATGCTTGCGTTTAATAAAATTCACCCTGGCCTTAAGGTCATGTTCATTGACAAGATCCAAAACGTAGTGGGGTGGGAGCGTTTCATCCGGCGGATCCATGATGAAGGATACAAGATATTCTTAACCGGCTCAAATGCAAATCTGCTCAGTTCCGAGCTTGCCACGCACCTGACTGGCAGGTATTCAAAGATCGAATTGTACCCCTTTGCCTTTACTGAGATGCTGGATTTTGAGCATATCGATTACCACAAGGTGAGTTCATCAAAGAAGGCCGGAATTCTTTTTGCCTTCGATAAGTATCTTGAACATGGCGGGTTTCCGGAATTTTTAAAATACCGCGACGGGGAATTTTTAAAGCGCATCTACGATGACATCCTGTTCCGCGACATCATTACACGGTTCAGGATACGCGATATGAAAGCGTTTCGTCAGTTCGTACATTACCTCTTCTCAAACATGACGAAGGAGGCGAGTTACCACTCGTTAAAAAATGCGCTGGACTTTAAGAGTGCGATGTCGGTCCGGTGTTATATCGGGTTTTTAGAGGAGTCATACCTCATCTTTGAACTCTTCAAGTATGATTTTTCGTTAAAGAAACAGCATGCCAACCCGAAAAAGATCTATGTGATCGATAACGGGATGAGAAATACGGTCTCATTCCGGTTTTCCGGTGATAGCGGGAGACTTTTAGAAAATCTCGTGTTCATTGAGCTCAAACGGCGGAATGCCGGTGTGTATTACTATCGTAAGAAGCATGAGTGCGATTTCATTACCGAATACAAAGGCGCACTTTCCTCTGCCATCCAGGTCTGTTTTGAACTGAATGCCGCAAACCGGGAGCGTGAGGTGAATGGACTTCTGGAAGCAATGAAGGAGCTCGGGATTAAACAGGGTATGATCCTCACATACAACCAGGAAGAAAAAATTCCGGGTCAAAAAGAACCGGATATTGTTGTTGTCCCGGTGTGGCGGTGGTTGCTGGAAGAGCCGGTACCCGAGCTTGGATAAGTGTAAGGTGAGAGTAAGACCCGGGGGAATCTTCCCGGCCATTGCTCACTTAAATTTTGTTGGCTCCCCTCATGTAACCGGGTGGATGGAGGGTGTCGCAAAAAACGCAGGTGTTATCTCGCTTATGTATGCTGCCATAACCCATGCAGCATAAGATCCGCCAACGATAAGTACCTCATCCTCGCTGCTTACAGCAATCCAATTAAAAAAAATCCTCAAACGCAGCAGAAAAAAATTCCACCAGCTCGCGGTGCCTTAAAAAAACCCTGAAAAAAAAAGTGATTGAATGATCTTACCTTGCTGGTATGATCAGTGAGCGCTCGCCCGCGGGCATGAACTCGCGGATTGCACCCTTTGCAAACTCGCGGCGTGGTTCGGAGAAATCGAACTTGAGCGACGGGTCGGCGAATGTGATCTTGATCAACGGGGACAGGGTCCATGCATCTCCGCGTCCATAGTGGGCAGCGCCTGCAATACCGGCGTATCCTCCCTGGTGACCAACGTTCATTGCATAGTTCGGGTAGTTCGGTCCACGGAGCTCGCCGAGTAATCCCTCGTCGGGACGGATCGACATGGAGTTTGCGGAACCACACTGGTCCTGCAGGTCGTAGCCGAAGAAGCCGAGACGTGACCAGCCTTCCTTGTGCATGAGCATGGACAGGTACCAGCCGTTCAGGCCCGCGTTGGAATTCGCGGTTGCCAGTGCAACGGTGATACCTGATGCTGCGGCAAGAACCGTTGCACGCTGGGAACCACCGAAGTGGGACTCGAGAGCGGTCGGGTACTCCTCGTACTGCTCCATACCGTAGAGGTTGACCTCGGTTGCGATGTCGTTGATAACTTCCTGGGTCGCCTTTGCCTTTGCAATGCCACCGTGGTTCTTCTTGATGTAGTCCACACCATAGGCGGTGTAGTCATCAAGGATGTTGTCGGTGTATGCAGCGGTTGCATACTGGGTGAAGCCGACACCACCGGACATGTAGGATCCGAGCCAGATCTGGTCGAACAGCATGCACCCTGCGGCGACGATCTCAAGGGATGACCGTACCGGGTCGTTGGGGTACTTGCGGTCTGACTGGATCATGTCGGCGAAGTGTCCGAACTTGATGCCACCTGGCTCGTTCGGGCCACGTGCACGGCGGGCGGGCAGGATATCTGCCATCTGGATAACACCAGCGTGCTTTGCGGCGAATGCGAGGTCAGCGACTGCTGCCTCACCGGCGCACATCTTGTACGCACCGATAAAGGACATACCGATCTGCATTGCAGACCAGCGTGAGGTGGTTCCACCATCGCACGTGCGGCTGACGGTGGTGGGGATGTGTATAGCCTGCCACATCGACTTGCCGACTGCTGCCTTCAGCTGTGCGGCCATCTTGGCCGGGAAGAGCTTGTCGATGGGGAGGACGAACTGGGGCTCAAGGTCGTCTGCCATCTCATCGTCGCCCGTGAAGACCTTGACGTAACAGTCGTCCACGAGTCCCGGGTGAGTCTCGCACATGTGTTCCTGAACAACGGCTGCACCGGGCATCGCGTGGTTCAGCACGTGGAGGTACTCGTTGATGGTCTCAGGGGCGGTGGAATCCCCTCGTTCCTAGGGGTTTGGGGACGAAGTCCCCAATCTACAACGTGCATCTGCAACAAAATTACCTACACTCTTCGCTGAAGAGCCGAGCTTTTCAAATTAATAAAATTGATATGATAAACTGTTGGTAGCTATTATTCAGTAGGGACTTTTAGCCAATGTTCTTACACTACCAAAGATTTATGGCAGTGTGTAATCAAAATACTGTAAATGGTGAGTGATTTTTATGAGATCGGAAGAATTAAAACGTGCGATTTACCGATGCGGGAAGTGCAAACTCTGCAGCATTACGACCTTCCATCCTGCCAGAGACTACCTTCCCCTCTGCCCAAGCGGCACATATTATAAGTATCAGGCATTCTATGCCCCTGGCAGACTTGAAGTACTCAGAGGCATCCTTGATGAAGAGGTAGGGAATACAGGGGAACTCCTCAAGATTGCATATGGATGCACGCTCTGTGGAGCATGTCATGAGAAATGCAAAGAGATCTCGTCAATAGATCTCAACCATGCAGAGATCTTTGAAGATATGCGCAACAGGCTTGTAGGGAGAGGTATCTTACCCGAGGCGCACAGGGAGATTACCGAGAGGGTGAGAGAGACTGGAAATGCCTATGGCGTGACCACAAAAAAGACATATCCGTCCAGAAGATCAGGAGATACCCTCTATTTCATCGGCTGCACCTCCCGATACAGAGAGCCTGAGATCATGGACTCCATGATTGCGGTACTTGAGGCAATAGGAGAGGAGTTCTCCATTCTTGATGATGAAACCTGCTGCGGTTCAGTCCTCTTCAGGACAGGACAGAGAGATGCAGCTCGTGAACTTGTAGAGCGAAATATCAGAGCCATAGAGGAGAGTGGTGCAAAAAGGCTGGTCTTCACCTGTCCGGGCTGCATGATGACCTTTAAGAAAAATTATCCTGATCTGGGTGTAGAACTGCTCCACTCCACCGAATTCATAGCACAGCACCTCAATGATCTGAAAGTGAGGCACCTTGGCATGAATGTGACATACCATGATCCATGCCACCTCGGGCGGCACCTTGGCATCTATGACGCACCCCGTGAGATCCTCAACCGCATTGCAAACCTGCATGAGATGAAGAGAACACGTGAACAGGCATGGTGCTGCGGGTCTGGCGGAGGTGTTAAGTCAGCCTTCGGTGACTTCGCCCTCTGGACAGCGGGTGAGCGGGTGAAAGAGGCGAAACTTACTGCAGATGTTCTGACGAGCGCCTGCCCCTTCTGCAAACGCAACCTCGCTGAAGCTTCGGATGGTATGGAGGTCTATGACATTGTAGAGCTTGTTAAGCTTGCACTGGAGGTGCAGTCATGAAAGAAAGCCTGAAACAGATCGTCGGAGATGAATATATAACAGATGACAGTGCGATATGCTACTCATATTCCCGCGATCAGCACTGGAATTTTGTTCCGGCAAAATCCCCTGCCTGCGTAGTTATGCCAGGCACAAGGGAGGAGGTTCGTGAGATACTGCTCTTTGCAAACAAAAACAGAATCCCTGTCATCCCTTGGAGTACCGGCATAAATGTCAGGGGTCTTACGATACCTGTACATGACAACAGTATCCTGCTCGACCTATCCAGGTTGAACAGGATCATTGAGATAAATGAAGAGATGATGACCGCCACAGTAGAACCTGCAGTCACGTTCGGGATGCTGATGGCGGCGACAGATAAATTCAAACTGAGACCGGCGTTTCCGGATGCCCCGCTCACAGTCAGTGTTCTGGCAAATAATTATCTCAGGGGGATCTACCAGACGTCCTCTGCAGACGGACACGACCATACACTCAGTTTCGAGATGATCCTCCCGAATGGCGAGATCATCAAAACAGGGTCGAGGGCATTTTCAGATGATATGCCGTACTTCAGGTACGGCGTGGGTCCGGATATTGCGGGCATGATGGCTGCGTCACCAGGGACCTGGGGCGTTGTCACTGAACTGACACTGAAGCTCTACCCTGTCTATGATCTGCAGCAGGCATACTTTGTCGGGTTTGACACGGTGGAAGACTCGATGGAGTTCATCAGGAATATCAACCGTGACGAACTGGTCGAGAGCTGCCGTCTGCTGGACCACCACAGCTATATTACAGGGCTGTTCGGGACATTTGATTATGATTACGAGAAACTGCCGGAATTTGTCGCCTGCATTCTGGTCGCCGGGATCGACGGCATTTTCCAGGCAAAAGACACGCTGGTCAGAGATCATATCGGGAAAAGCGTGGGTGTGCTCCTTGACATCCCTGAAAAATTGAGAACACATTTCAGGGAGGAGACGCTTGCCGGTTCTGAAAAGTCATGCATGGTCTTTGGCGTGAGAGGAAACTACCACTGCATCGGCATATACGGACCTCTGACGCATGTGCCGGCATACTGGGAGCTGCACAAGAAGGCTGCAGCTGACGCCGGCATACCCGCGGACCACGTCTATTTCTATGTGAACCCGATCGGGCGTTTCCATGGACAGCTCTGCTATGTGGAACTTGACATATTCTATGACGGCGCCGATCCTGATCTCGGAAAGAAGATCCAGGAATATAACAGGATACAGTTCCCGCGCCTCCTGGATGCAGGTATTTACGGGTGGTTCAGACCCTATGCCGGGATAATTGAGCCGACTCTCGACCGGATCGGGTATCAGGCGGAACTCTGGAAGAAGTTTATGGAATTCGCTGATCCGAACCATATCATGAACCCGGGAAAATTGTTTTAGGAGGCGGGATAGCAGGGGGAGACTGCCCTCATCAATCCCGGATCAAACCAGTTTTATCTGTTTTAAAAGCGGTAGCAGGGGCAGTCCGCTTTAAGATCCAAACTCAGGGGCACGTTTGAAGGATTCAGAGAAAAGAGAGAGAGATCAGTACCGTCTTACCGCGAAAGATGCATTGTACTATCGTTCCATTTTTTTTGATTATACTCATGACCAACGCTCAGTGACTCGTTCGCGCTCGACCTTACTTACGGGTCTTTCTTTGCGTATTTTTTCCATACCTGCTCCCGGTATACCGGGCCACTGTTATAGGTGCAGAAGGGAATCAGGCGTCCAGCCGGGGTCGCGTAGTGGATGCAGCAACGCTGGACACGATCGAGATCATAATTGTACCGGTCCATTGTCAATGGCAGTGCAGTCGTTTACGCAGGATGAGGGGCAAAGTCCCCCATCAACGTAACTACATCTGGACACGAATTTTCCCTCATTATGATGAAGAGATGCATATTTTTTATTGAAATTTTTAGCAAGGGCCAACATCAGAATTACCGGTTTTCAATCATCGAAAATCCGGCAATCAGAAAACTATCCATGTGTCATCGGTTAAGCCCGAACTCCGTCGTTCAACTTCTTTTTACCCACAAGGGAGTCCAAAGATTGACTCGTGTCGCATCGCGAGAATCTGCACTCATATCGCACCCAATTATTCAAGTGAGCAAACACACTGTCATGAGCAGCTACACAGCCTAGGGGGGTCACCTGTAGATCGGGTTTGACCCACCCGACCCCCCAGACCCCCCATGAGGAGAATGCGTGAACAGTCAGGGTTCCGGGGGATATGGCTCGTGGTCGTGGATAGTTTTTAAATTGTTGATTGAAATATCTTTGACAAGGCCAACAAATTCAGATGCCCCACTCCACAAGGTTAGGTATCAATCCAGCAACAGGGACCCGCAGGAGTTTACTCGTCCCCCCGTAAAACATCGGCTCCACAAGACCGAAGTCCAGTGAATTGATACCCGGTTTTTCCTTAACCGATGACTGATGGAAAACTATCTCATAAAACAGGAAAACCCTGAAAAAAAATGGGGTTGATTGATCTACCTTGCTGGTATGATCAGTGAGCGCTCGCCCGCGGGCATGAACTCGCGGATTGCACCCTTGGCAAACTCGCGGCGTGGTTCGGAGAAATCGAACTTGAGCGACGGGTCGGCGAATGTGATCTTGATCAACGGGGACAGGGTCCAGGCATCCTGGCGTCCATAGTGGGCGGCAGCTGCAATGGCTGCATATTCTCCCTGGTGTCCGACGTTCATTGCATAGTTGGGGTAGTTTGGTCCACGGAGCTCGCCGATACAGCCTTCGTCGGGTCTGATCGACATGGAGTTGGATGAACCGCACTGGTCCTGCAGGTCGTAGCCGAAGAAGCCGAGACGTGACCATCCTTCCTTGTGGGCGAGCATGGACATGTACCATCCGTTCAGACCGGCATTGGAGTTGGCCGTTGCCAGTGCTGTGGTGATACCTGATGCTGCTGCAAGTACGGATGCACGCTGGGATCCGCCGAAGTGGCTCTCGAGTGCAGTCGGGAACTGTTCGTACTGTTCCATACCGTAGAGGGTGACTTCGGTTGCGATGTCGTTGATGACTTCCTGGGTCTTCTTTGCCTTACCGAGACCGCCGTGCTTGGAGTTGATGTAGTCAAGACCATAGTAGCAGTAGTCATCGAGGATGTTGTCGGTGTATGCAGCGGTTGCATACTGGGTGAAACCGACACCACCGGACATGTAGGATCCGAGCCAGATCTGGTCGAAGAGCATGGTACCTGCACCGACGACTTCAAGGGATGCCTTGACGGGGTCGTTGGGGTACTTGCGGTCTGCCTGGACCATATCTGCGAAGTGTCCGAACTTGATGCCACCTGGCTCGTTCGGGCCACGGGCACGGCGGGCGGGCAGGATATCTGCCATCTGGATAACACCGGCGTGCTTTGCGGCAAATGCGAGGTCAGCAACTGCTGCTTCGCCTGCGCACATGTGGTATGCACCGATGAAGGACATACCGATCTGCATTGCAGACCAGCGGGAGGTGGTTCCACCATCGCAGGTCCTGCTGACGGTTGTGGGGATGTGCACTGCCTGGAACATCGACTTGCCGATTGCGGCCTTGAGTGCTGCTGCACTCTTTGCCGGGAAGAGCTTGTCAAGGTTCAAGAGGAACTGGGGCTCGATGTCATCTGCCATCTCGTCATCGCCAGTGAAGATCTTCACGTAGCAGTCGTCGACAAGTGACGGGTGGGTCTCGACCATGTGTTCCTGGACAACTGCTGCGCCGGGCATGGCGTGGTTCAGCACGTGGAGGTACTCGTTGATGGTTTCAGGAGTAACTTCCTTCCCCAGACGCTTCTGCAGGGTCTGGTGGGCGAGGTCAAGGCCAACGATGATGGTTCGCCGGATATCATCCCACATCTGCTGCATGGCAGCGTTGTTGACAAAGTGGAGGTCGTCGCCTTCTACAAATACACCAGTGCCGCTGACTTCGTAGGTTGTCAGCTGGCGCTGACCGAGCGGGATACCACCACAGTGGCAGCGCTTCGGGTCGTACATGGAGATGCCGCGGTCCATCTCGGCTTTCTTGCCGGCCTTCATGAACTCGACTTTTCTCGGGGACTGCTCAAGACCCTTGCGCTCGAATACGGTTGACGTTGCCTGCGGGTCTCCCCCAAACTTCTCCTTCATTGCCTTTAAGAAGAGCTTCTGCGTTCTTTCGATCTTTGCTTTTGCCATGATTACGCCTCCTTAGGCATGAAGCCGTATTTCACTCTCAGCGAGTGGATGCGCTGGATGTATTCAACGTATTCCGCATCGTCGCGGAATCCAGTGCCACATACAGAGTGGAACATGGTGGTGTTTGCCTTGAGCCACTTTGCGTCCTGTGCCTTGCCGACCTTGACTTCTGCATCAAGAGGAACGCCGACCTGATCCTTGACATACTTGATGATGCCGGTCTTCTGGTCTATGACAAAGCGCTGGAGCATGTCGAACATCATCCCGTTCTCATCGAGACGGAGGGAGTGTCCGTGCACAGTGCATCCACGGATACCGGTGAGGGCTGCGTCAAAGAGCTCGGTGCCTACGAGTTCCTTGGCATATTTCTCGAGGTCGCGTTCGCGGCACTCGACGATCTGGCGGCCTGAGAGGGTACCCGGGTCAATGCCGCGGAAGCGGTAGGACTCGAGGTAGCTTCTCTGGTAGGGCTGGCAGGGTGCATTGTACATCGAGTCGGTAAACTGGATGTAACGGATGCGATCGCCGGCCTTTGCACCGTCGGTTGCGGTCACGAGCTTGCGGACCGGGCAGGCGGGTTCCTGCTGCTCTGAGAGCGGCGGGTGTGCACTCTTGTAGGCTGAACCTGGTGCACGGTGTCCCATAACAAGGGTAACGTCCTTGTCCGAGACCTCACGAAGCTTTGCCAACTTGTGTTCAGGGTTCATCTGCTTGCGCCTGTTTTCGGCGACATGCGTCTGACCTGGACCATATTGGGGTTTGTATGCCATTTTTTTATCACTCCAATGTTTCCTTCTTTTTCACGATTCTCATCACTGACGAAATGACTTCAGCCATCTTATCGCGTGTGGGGGTCTGACCACGGGTTACACCGCTCACAATGGCCATCACCGTACCTTTGGTACGGATCTTACCTTCGGGGGGCATCACCACCGCAGTCTTCACTCCCTCCTTTGCGAGATCCTCGTAATCAACCGGGCATTGGGAAACAACAACTGCCTTCACATCACAATTTGCCAGAATAAACCGCACCTTGTGCACCACATGGGAACGAACATTCCCGTGGTGGAGAATGGCAACTTTGTGTTTCTCTATCTGCATGACCTCTTTGTCGGATAACCTAAATGAAGCGCCGAGAACGCCACCAGCAATTTTTGGTGCGTCCTTTGGTACGCCACTTCCGGCATTCAGCACCAGCGTACTGATACTGTATTCAACGCCTTGTTGTCTCAGGCCTGAGGTGATATCGCACACCGGCTTTGTCACGTGGCGGCGTCCGGGGGACATCCCGACCACGATGACATCCGGGTACCGGCATTCGGAGATGGTGCCCCGCTGGGCTAACCCGCCTCCTTTACCCATGCCCATCGCCTCGCGGCAGTCAACAACCTGGGTTACTCGTCCAATTGGCATGATTTATTTATTTCCCTGGATGATTATGGGCCTGGACTTGCTGTTAGGATCAGCGAGTCCGAGCATCGTTTTGTCCGCATCCGGGCCGTACTTGCAGTAATCAACAAGTGACGGCTCGGTCTTCATGAACCTGCCTTCCTGAATACGGAACGTAAAATCAGTAAAGACCGGTTCAATCGCGGCTTGCAGTGCGGGGATCACATCACGGCTCTCAATTTCGAGCAATACAGTGCCTACATGAACCTGCAGTTCCAGTTCCTGGTCGCCCACCTGGATCTTCTGCCTCATAGTATGAGGATTAGCGAGTCCTTTGGCGGGTCCGTAAGTAACTGTTGCGGGAAGGCGTGGCCCGTTGAGGACCATACGCAGTATTCCCGGAACACTGATAACCCGGTTCAGCAGGCGCTCCGTAGTCTCTGGATTAAGAAACCGCTCTGGGATAATCCTGCACTGGGGGAACGTGGCTTCTGTCATTCGTATCCTTTGGGGGGTTTAGATACCCTTTGCAATTGCCTGGATTGGCTTCCTGAATGCATCAAGCTGGCCGAAGGTGTCCTGGTAGATCTTCGAGGTGTGCTCGGGTCCGAACATCTGGGTTCCGGCATCGAGTGCACAGGCTGCGACGATACAGGGCATACCGACACCGGCTGCATGCCGGGTCACTACGTGGTTACCGTTAAAGACACCGGGACCGCCGCCACCATAGATGGAGTGGCTGAAGAACGAGAAACCAACTGCAACACCCATGGTACGACCGAAGTCGGAGCCGGGGAGGCCGGTCTCGTGCTCAAGCAGGTCGTTGAAGTACAGCAGGGTTGCTGAGACTGCCTGGGCGAAACGTCCGGCACCACAGTTCACCATGGTTGCTGCAAGGGTTCCTGCAGATGAATAGGCGTTCCAGAGCATCGGGTCCTTGGTCTCGTAGAAGATATAACCGCTCTTGCCTTTCTTGCCTGCCTTGATGACCTTGTCCTCAATGGCACGCTCTACAAGGCTCTGCACGACAGTACCGATGGTACCGGTCTTGCCGTTTGCCTTGACGAGGTCATAAACGAGGTTGTTTGCATTCAGGCCCTGGTATGCGTAGAGCATGAGTTGTGCACGCTCGAATGGGCCGACTGCGTTACCCATCTCGAACATACCTGCCTGCTCAAAGGTGGCTGAGAGTGCTGCACCCTGCATGGCATTCCGGTGGGTCATCATGACCGCGTGGTTGGCCGGAACGTTACGGAGTGCATAGCCGAGACCTTCGTTGAACTGGGGGATGGACAGGATCGAGACGACATTGCCGCCCTGCATGTCCATTGTCTGCGGGTAGGTACCCCAGACTGCTGCCTTGATGTAGGAACCGTCGAACATGTCGACCTTGTACTGGTCAACCAGTGCATAGGTGGTGGCTGCTGCCACTACGGTGGATGCTACATCGTAGGTTGCTGCTGCATCCATACGGGAAGTCGGAACCTCGACTAAGATCATCTTGCCGCCGCCGACCTTGGTGATCTTGGTGTTGTCACCCTCGGTGACCTCTACCATGTCCTTGATCTTGGCTGAGAGTGCGTCTGCGTCCTTGACACAGCTGCAGCTCATGCTGCGGCCGAGAACCTGGTTCATCTTGCCGCCGATCTTTCCGGTCTTTAAGGCATCTTCGATACCTGCAAAGTTAACTGCCACTGTCCTCTTGGTGAGGTCGATGACATTCAGTGCGCCCTTGTTGACAACGGGGCTGATCTTTTCAAGAGTTACATTGCTCTTTAAGAGTTTGCCTTCATCGTCGTAGAGGTCGATAGTGTCTTTGTATTTTGCCATTTGAATTCCTCCAAATTTACATTTAACCGCGGTACAATACTGTCAGTGAACGAAAGTATACCCTATCAGGTATACTGGTAATGAGTGAAAGTCGCTATTGCACGTCCCCTAAATGGGACAAATGAATAATTTCCAATTTCGCCATATAAGTATTGCTATTTCTTCCCGGCACGTCGAATTATACTAAATCAAAAATAATACTCTAAAAGGGAGCAATGTTCAAATATTACATATACTTCGCATTTCATTGTTTTACGCAGTATTACCGTAAAATAAAAAAGTATTACCAATAACTACTTCTTTAAGATAAAAATCAAATTTTTTTGTGCGCTCTGTATAAAAAAGGTGGGGTTGAGGAACTGGATCTGGTACTTTCCCCCCCTCACATTGTTCCCATGAACCGGTTACAGGATTCTGGTGGATGAGACAACCCGAAACCAGATTAATGGATCTTATCAAAACGTTTTTACATCGAAAAAATCCGTGAAATGTGGGTATCCTGCATCCATTCCCTTAACTCCACTTTTGTGAAATCAGCACTGGTGCGTCTGATGTAAAAAATGGATGGGTGGATACGATG
Source organism: Methanoregula sp. (assembly GCA_030651815.1). Taxonomy (GTDB): domain Archaea; phylum Halobacteriota; class Methanomicrobia; order Methanomicrobiales; family Methanospirillaceae; genus Methanoregula. Next base: position 20,930 of record JAUSBW010000268.1, on the reverse strand, counting down.
CCCCTTTATTCTGCGTTATTTCCTGAACTCGGTGATGGGGCTTGGCCCCAGATCTGTCACCGTGTTGACCACATCAGTAATGACAGCTGCCCACTTTGCACCTTCGGAAGCAGAGACGAACGTCATCCTGAAGCGGCGGTCATCAAGGCCGATGCTCTTCATCAGGCGCTTGACCATGAACATCCGCTTTGCTGACTTGTAGTTGCCTTCAAGATAGTGGCAGTCACCAAAGTGGCAGCCTGATACGAGCACACCGTCTGCGCCATCGGCAAAAGCCTTTAAGACAAACAGTGCGTCAAGGCGTCCGGTACACATGACACGGACAACCCTGACATCGGGCGGGTACTGGATACGGCCGCCACCGGCAAGGTCTGCACCGGCGTATGAACACCAGTTGCAGAGAAGACCGATGATCTTGGGTTGCCAGATACCGGGCCCGCGTTCGGGGATCTTGAAATTTCCAGGAGCTGACATTTACTGCTCACCTCCGAGCAGGAATGCATCGATCTGTGCCACGATCTGGGGGGTTGCAAAGTGGTTCATCCAGATTGCACCACCGGGGCAGAAGCCCCCGCAGGTACCGCAGCCTTTACATTTGGCTTCGGTTACTTCCATGACTGTGCGACCATCCTTGTCGACAAGCGCAAGGGCACTGTACGGGCAGAGGTTCACACACATACCGCAGCCTGCGCATTTCTCTTCAATGCAGGTAGCAAAGTACGGCTCGAGTTCAACCTCACCCTTGTGGATGGGGATACTGGCCGCAGATGCTGCGCCTTCAGCAGATGCTACGGTGTCGGGGATATCTTTTGGTCCCTGGCAGACACCGGCAAGGAAGACACCGGCAGTAGTGGTACCGCACGGGTTTAACTTCGGGTGGGCTTCTAACAGCCAGCCGTCCATGGAACAGGAGACACCGAACAGCTTGCGGGTCCGGTTGGTATCCTCAGATGGCTGTACTGCAGATGCGAGCACTACGAGATCGACTTCCAGATCCATCGGGCGGTCGAGCAGGGTATCATCTGCATAGACATGAAGGTTCTTTGACTTGGGATCCTCAAGGATGTTGGCCACACGGCCGCGGACAAACTTTGTACCCTCATCCTGGATGCGGTAATAGAACTCCTCGTACGCCTTACCGAATGACCGGATATCCATGTAGAAGATGTATGTCTGGGCACCCGGGATCTTCTCATAGATCTGGTGGGCATGCTTTAATGAATACATGCAGCAGAACCGCGAGCAGTAGGGCTTGCCAACACCGGTGTTGTCACGCGACCCTGCGCAGAGCAGGAATGCAATGCGCTTGGGGGTCTCGCCATCGCTTGGGCGGACGAGATGTCCGCTTGTCGGGCCCGAAGCACAGATCAGCCGCTCGAATTCGAGACCGGTGATGACGTTTTCAAACTTCTTGTATCCCCATTCAGTCTTCTTCTCGATCGGGAACAGTTCAAACCCGGTTGCAAGAATGGCAGTACCCACCTTGACCTTGATAAATTCGTCTTTTGCTTCGAGATCGATTGCCTTCCTCTCCGGACCACAGGCAGTGACACACAGCCCGCACTTGACACAGGAGTCAAAGTCGATGGTGTAGAGAAGCGGGACAACCTGCGGGTGGTTGATGTAGATCGCCTTTCTGGGCTTCATGCCCATCTCGAACACGTTAGGCTTGACAACCGGGCAGACCGGGTCGCAGTCACCGCAGCCGTTACAGCCGCCGCCGATAATGCCGCGGGCTTCAGCCTCCGCCATGGTGAGCACACCGCGTGCCTTCTTGCGGATGGTCACGTCAAAGTTGCCTATGTAACCTTCGACTGCATCGACTTCAGAGTAGGTGTACAGCTCGATATTTGAGTCCCGTCCGACATCCACCATCTTGGGGGTTAAGATACACTGGGAACAGTCGAGTGTGGGAAACGTCTTGTCCAGCTGGGACATGCGTCCGCCAATGCTCGGGGCAGATTCGATGAGGTAGGTCTTGATGCCAGCGGCAGCGAGATCGAGTGCTGCCTGCATACCTGCGATACCTGCGCCTACGACCATTGCCGCCTTTTCGACTGGCACGGTCTTGGGTGTGAGATCCTCTAAGAGTGATGCCTTGGCAACGGCAATCCGTATGGTATCCTTTGCCTTATCGGTTGCACCCTCCTTGTCGTGCATGTGCACCCACGCATTCTGCTCGCGGATATTTGCCATCTCGAACCGGAACTGGTTTAAGCCACCTTCCTTGGTTGCTGTCCTGAAGGTTGGCTCATGGAGACGCGGTGAGCATGCCGCCACAACGGTACCGGTGAGTTTCTGGTCTCTTATGGCATCGGTAATTTTTTTCTGACCGGGTGTGGAACAGACATACTGGTAGTTGTCTGTGTGGGCCACATTCGGGATGGTCTTTGCGTACGCTTCCAGATCCTTGATATCAATAGAGCCGGCAATGTTGGTACCGCAGTGACAGATGAAAACGCCGATACGCGGTTTCTCAGAGGGCCCTGTCTTCACGGGTGCCTGTTTTTTAATTTCCTGTTTCACGGGTGCCACCTTCTTTGTGTCCTTTTTTTTGGTCTCGGTCTTTTTGGTGGTTGTTTTCTTCTTTTCTACCATTTTTTACCACCTCACAACACCTTCTGAAGGAACGATTCGCAGCTGATTCCATGGAGATCCAGCCCGAGATCCTGCGGACTCATTCCCTGTGCCAGACCGAGGAGTTCGGCATAGTGCAGTACGGGTAAATTGTATGACACGCCAAACTTTTCCTGTATCTCGATCTGACCGCGGTCAAACTGAAGCTGACAGAACGGGCAGATATCCGTGAGGGCATCCACCTTCTGCTCTGTTATATTGATCAGTTTCTCATTGGCAATGTCCAGCGCATGGACAATATCGTACCCACGGACACCGCCGCCGGCGCCACAGCACTGCATCTTGTTGCGGTATTCCACCGGAGTTGCACCGAGTGCAGCAACCAGTTCTTCCATCCATACGGGGTGCTCGGTATTGAGCATGACCTCCTTTTCAAACTCCCGGTCCTTGTGGGGTTTTGTTAAGTGACATCCGTAGTGGACTGCGATGCGTGCTCCCGTCAGGGGGTTGGTGACGCTGTCGCGAACCTTGTCGACCCCGATGAATTTGTCGTTATAAAGAAGCTCAGCAGTGTGGTACACGTTGATGGTACCCTTGTACTCCATGTCAACTTCCTTGAGAACTTCGTTGACATTGTCGCGGAGATCCTTGTTGTGCTTGAGCTTGTGGTTGACTTCCCAGATCGACTTATAGCAACCGTTGCAGACAAGGGCGATATCCATCTTCATCTGCTCAGCAAGGACAAGATTCCGGGCTGCCATTGCATAGAATACATTGAGATCGATAGAACCGAATGCACCTGGTGCCGGGCAGCAGCTTGCACCCTTTAAGGGAACCAGCTCAACGCCGAGTTTTTTCATGGCCTTGATGGAGGCAGATTCGACACCGGGATACCGGTTGGGGGCAATGCAGCCGAGATAGAATGCGAACTTGAATTTTGATTCTGACATGGTATCTTAGCCCTCCCTTTCCTTTACAATCCGGTCGGAATTTGCCTTGAGGTTGTAGTGGTCAAGGATCTTCTGGATGCCGGGGATATATTCAGGGTACATATGGGTGGTCGGCGGGTCGCGTGAGAGCCCGATCTTCTCGCGGGCTGCACGGTTGACATCGTTGTTGGGCACACCGTGTCCGGTCTTATAGATAGACTGCACAGTCTTGAGGAAGTTGACCGGTATAATATCTCTCTTGAATGCGAGGTTCCTCATGGCCATGATGACATCTGTGGGGATGATATCCCGTGGGCAGCGGTCTGAACAGCTGTAACAGGTAGTACAGAGCCAGAGATCCGGATCGGTCAATGCTTCGTTCTCAAGCCCGAGCACCGCTCTCCGCATAAATTTGCGGATGCGGTAAGTGCTGCGGGGAGCAGACGGGCAGGAGCCGGTACAGGTTCCGCACTGGTAGCACATGTGTGCAGTAGTGCGTGAGATGGCTTTCACGTTCTTCGTGAACTCAGGGTTTGAGTCATCATTGTGAAGTCTCGTGTCCTGGAGTTTCTGATCCAGCGCTGCTGGGTAACCTTTTGTTCTTACCATGGAACTCACGCCTTCTCCATCTGTTTGAGGTTAACCTGTCCGGTGATCTCCTCTTTGACCTTCGAGGTTCTCTTGGTGAAAAGTTTCTCTTTGATCTTCTTGAACAGGTCAGTCTCCGTGCCTTTCATACGAACGCCGGTCCTCTGCATAACAATGATGTCTTCACCGGGGCAGGCGTTGACACACGCTCCGCACAGGATACAGTAATCCTTGTTGACTGCAATGGTTGCTTCAATGCTGTCACGTTTCATGTCAGCTGCTGCAACCGGGCTCGGGAGATAGATCGCATTTGCCGGGCAGATATCTGCACACGTTGAGCAGCCACCGGGGCATTTCTCGGCGTGGAATTCAATATCTCCTTCAAAAATCTTCTCTACCGTTATTGCCTCGGGCGGGCAATTACGTGAACACCACTGGCAGGTGCAGCAGTTGTCCTGGATAATGCTGACCTTGCCCTCAACTTTATCGCTGATAACCTCGCGCTCGACGGTGATGCACTCTTCGGGACATGCCTCGACACACACCTTGCATGCATCACATTTGGTCTCGTCCCACGGGAGCCCGGTGTTCGGGTCAGCAACTGCCTCGACTTTTCCGGTTTCTGCGGTAAATTCCTTGTGTTTTACCGTGATTGCCGGACAGAGTGCGCCACAAAGACCGCACAACGAACATTTTTCCATATCAACCTTAAAGGTCGTCTTGGTTTTGATCGCTGTCTGCCTTTCCCTTGCTCCAATAACCGGTCCTTTGTAGGTTCCTTCAAAAGCAGGGACGTTGCGGTCAATGGCGTCACGCGGGCAGACCTCTTCGCAGATCGTGCACTTGACGCATTTCTCGTCATCAATCTCAGCTTTCATATCATATTGCGGGAACCCTTCCTTCTCAAGGATCGGTAGTCTCTCCTGTCCATCCACTTTTAAGGTCAATGCATTGAATGGGCACATTATGACGCAGACGCCGCAGTATGAACACTTGACCTCGTCGACATCGACAGGAGCAGCGTAATTGATTGCGCCACGCTTCGATGCACCGACGAGCCCGAGGACAATAGCTTCCTCAGGACAAGCCTCCACACATATACCGCATCCCGTGCAGGTCTCTGCATTGAGAATAAGGTTGTTCACGTTCTGAAGGAGTTTCTGCTCCATTACAACGTTGACCCCATCCCTCTTTTTGGAAAATTTGGGAAACAGATTGTTCATGAATTAACCCTCATGCAATACCATTATAGTACGTTTGCCTGTGCTCTGGATTCCCAGGGTAATTTTAGCTTAATAACATCGTGCGGGCATGCCTGAACGCAAACACCGCAACCGGCGCAGAGTTCACCTTTGAAGTCAAGAACAATGGACTTGCCGTCCCTGACTTTATAGATCTTATCATATGTTGATGGATCCACAGTATGAAGTTCCAATGCGTCGACGGGGTACGCGACTACACAATTGTTACAGCCAGTACAGTTTACCATGTTAATATGCACTGCAAATGCCATACTTTTTACGCACCAGCTATGATCGATTTTAAAATCGACTATCCAAAAGTGGTAGAAGAATGTAGATAAATGTTCTGAAATTTACCCGATAAAAAGAGCATTTTGTCAAAGATTTTCAATTCTAATCTCTATACTCTTCATTAAGATTAATCAAATATTGTGTACTTAATTGCCGGTTAGTTGTGCGCTCTTCTGTACAGGAATTAATTTAGAAAATTTATTCAATACCAATCATAATACCATTGTGGTATCGGAGGTTATCGTATGGAAATCAACGGAGTTACCATTGACAACGAATTTGCAGAGGCATTCCCTACATGGGTCTGCCGGGTGATCATCACAGCAGTCACCACTGAATGGGCAAGGAAAGCAGCAACCGAGGCAACCGGCTTTGCTACATCTGCGATAGGGTGCCCGTGCGAAGCGGGGATCGAACAGGAACTTGACGGCTCACAGACCCCTGACGGCCGCCCGGGTGTCTCAATCCTGATCTGTGCGGGTAAGAAGAAGATCAAGGATCAGGTTGTCGAGCGCCTCGCTGAGTGCGTACTCACTGCACCAACGACCGCAGTCTTTAACGGTATTACCAACTCTGAAGAGAAGATCCAGGTAAAACTTCACTTCTTCGGAGATGGTCACGAGTACCAGAAAGAGGTTGGCGGAAGGAAATGCTGGGTCATCCCGATCATGGAAGGGGAATATATCGGTGAAGAAGAGTTTGGCATTGTCAAGGGTGTAGCCGGTGGCAACTTCTTTGTGATGGCAGAGAACCAGATGGCAGCCCTCATGGGAGCACAGGCTGCAGTAGATGCCATAGCCAAAGTCCCGGGCACTATCACAAGTTTCCCCGGTGGGATTGTTGCAAGCGGCTCAAAAGTGGGCAGCCTGAAATACAAGTTCATGCCCGCTTCAACCAATGAGAAGTACTGCCCGACACTCCGGGAAAAAGTCCCGGACTCCAAGATCCCTGCCGGGATCAAAGGGGTTTATGAGATTGTTATTGACGGTATTGATGAGAAGTCCGTTGCAGCAGCCATGGCAGCAGGTGTCAAAGCAGCAGTCATGGTGCCGGGCGTGAAGTTCATCACTGCCGGTAACTTTGGCGGCACGCTTGGACCTTATAAGATCGAGCTTCACAAAATTCTCTAATCCTTTTTTAATATGGAAACGGCTATCGCCGTTTTCATGCTGCTGTACGCTTTTTACCATCGGATTCATGGGATTTTAAATTGTTTTTCTCGTTAGAGTAGATACGATAACTGAACATTTTCTGGCACTTAATCGATTGCTATAAATACTGTTATTGCCGAATCTCTTGTTAACGAGAATTTCGGCGATAACATGATCTCCCTGAATCTTAACGAGGTACGAGAGTGTTTTTGTTTTGCTCTTTATTCAGAAATTTCCTGTAATATCGGGCAGACATGCCGGAAGAATTGCGATCCCCGGGCCGCGCAGAGCTCCTGTGCACCCGGGGCGTTGAGGTAGTACCAAGATGGCGAGCATCTCTGAACCCTATGTAATCCACTACCCACAGATTGTGGCAGTTGCAGATGAGACCGGCAGCCGGGTGGAACTGATCGAGTTTTTTGACTGTGTTGGCGGTGCGATGTGGTCGAAACACCACTACGCCCAGAGTCCGGTGGTGGAGAATGTGCGTTGTATGGGTTCAACCATGCGGTATCTCTTAAAACCACAATCCGTGGATCTTGCACTCGAAGGTTCCCGGTTCCCGGCAGGCATTTCGGAGTGTACCGTTGACCAGTCCGAGATTTCAGTCTCGTATATCGGCATGGGCGGGGGCGGTGTGGGTGCAGCAGCCTGCCGTTCGGATGCACGCGGGGTCCTGCGGAGCCGGAGCGATCCTGCTGGTGGAGGAAAAGTCGCAGGCGCTACAATCTGGATGCCCCGGATGCAGCGGGTGCTCATTGGGGTGGATGACACAGATACTCCGGAAGAAGGGGCAACGTGGACCCTTGTCCATAATATCGCAAAAGCAGTGGAAGATAAACATTCAGTCTATCTCTCGCATACGATAGTCCAGCTCTTTCCGGTGCCGTACCGGACAAAGAACTGCGTTGGCCTTGTTGCAGAGTTTGCCACAACGGATCCAGCAGGGCTCACCGAACGGTTCCACACACTCTTAAAAAAATATACCCTCTCCCAAAAGACCGGTATGGCAGTGTACACCGGTTTTTCCCCTTCTGAGGAACTGCTTGCATACGGTCGGAAGGTGAAACGCGGCGAGGTCCAACCGGGGCTGCTGGAACAGATCAGGGACAAGGACTTAACCATCATCATGAACGGCAGGGGTATCACCGGGGCAGTTGCGGCCATCCCGTTCTTCACCCGGTACGAGGAGGCACTTGAACTATGCAGTGGACAGACTTAAAAGCCCGGCTCCTCTCTGCCGGTTCAGCGCGTATCTCCGGTGAACCTGCGGAACAGTACATTGCCCGTTCAACTGCAGGCCCGGGTGCCGGTGGGAGCGGTGCAGTCTTCTTTGCCATGGGCAGCCACCGGGTCAAGCTTGTCCTGAACCCTTTCAGTGAAGTGGAGATCGCCCACCGGGGCAACGGGGTTGCGGACCTCTATTTTGAGGGGGCATTAATATCCGGAAAACTCCTTGAGCCGGGATGCCACTGTCCCGACCAGGCGTTCATCACTGTGACGGGCAGCTGCATCTTCCATTGCCGCTACTGCCCGGTGCCCACGCTGGGCGGCAAACGAAAGACGATTGAGGAGATCATGGGGATGATCGAATCAGTCCGGCACCGGATTACGGCAATCTCAATTACCAGTGGTGTACTTGAGACGATCGAAGAGGAGGAATCCTATGTGCTTGAGGTGGTAAAGCACCTACGGGTCTACGATCTTCCTATCGGAGTATCCATCTATTCTGCTGACAAGACCCCCGACCGGCTCAAGGCACTCGGTGTGGCAGAAGTGAAGTTTAACATAGAGGCGGCAACGCCGACCATTTTTGCAAAGCAGTGCCCGGGGCTTGATTATGAACAACTCTGGCGTGTGCTCGACCGATCGGTGGAACTCTTTGGGAAAAGCAGGGTGTTCTCAAACGTAATTATTGGGCTTGGTGAGACCGACGGGGAGATGGAGGCTTGTATCAAACGGCTCACCTCTCACGGGGTTATTCCTGTGCTGCGCCCGCTCAACCCGGTTGCCGAACTTGATCGAGCCCCACGCCCTTCTGCGGAACGGTTAAAAAAGATCTTTGGTATCCACGAACGCGAACTTGCCAGAGCCGGGCTTGATCCCCGTCAGGCACTCACCATGTGCACGAACTGTACGGGCTGCGATCTGGTGCCGGGGAGGGACTAGATGAAAGGCATTGATGTGATCACAAAAGCGCTGCTTGCGTGTACCGACCGGCAATATACGGTACCGGGATTTCCCGTTACTGAACTGGGTGCCCGGACCCGTGCAGAGATGGTGATCAATGAAAAAACCGCACTCGAGTACGCGCTGGGTGACTCGCTTGAGGGACGAAGGGTTGCGGTGATCATAAAAAATGTCGGCGTGAATGCCTGTGCCGATCCTCTGCTGCAGGCAACCACACAGGGTCTCATTGGGGGTGTGCTCATCGTAGCCGGGGATGACCCGGAAGCCCACGGGTCCCAGACTGCACAGGATTCCCGGTATTACGGTGAGCTGGCAGAACTTCCCGTGATCGAACCGGATGCCTCCACCTGTTATGCCGGTGTTGAGGCAGCGCTTGCAGCCTCAGAGCAGTTCTCCCGGGTTGCGATGCTCAGGCTGACCTCCGGAATACTCGATGCGGAGGTGGAATATTTACCTGTACCGCGGTACCCCGGGAAAGGGCGGCTCTCCGATCGGTCATGGACGATGAACGGGCGGGTAACGGCCGCTGAAGAGCTGTACCGGACCATGTTTGACTGGTCGAACGCTTCGGCATTAAACCAGTGGAAGGGAGAGCCTGCCGGTGTTGGAGCTGCGCCGGGAAACACCCGGATTGTTACTGTTCACCCCCTGCCGGAACGGGCCCGGCATGCAAAAGACGTGCACGAGTCCGGTCGGACCTTTGTCCGCGATCACCGGGGGCTGCAACCGCCTGTTCCCCGGCAACCCCCACAGGTGATGGAGGACCGGGGGTATTACCGGACGTTCTGTAAAGCATGCCCCTTCAAGCCTATGATGAATATTCTCAAAGAACGGCGGATGAAAATGATCTGCGATGCAGGCTGTTCAATACTCGCAATGACCCCCCCGTACGAACTGGGTGTGGCCAGTTACGGTTTGGGTGCGGGTATCGCGGTTGCCGCACGGAGCACCAAAGTCGCCCTGATCGGCGACTATGCGCTGCTCCATTCCGGCCTGAATGCCTTGATCGATGTGTACGAGAAGCGGCTTCCGCTGCTCTGTATCGTGATGAACAACAATTGCACAGCGATGACCGGTAAACAACGGTCCTATGATCCGGTCCCCTATCTCATGTGGGCAGATCCGGTACTATGTCGCGCCGATGATGAAGAAACACTGAAAAACGAGCTCGTGGTGACGGACACGCCCCGCACGCTTGTAGTGGAAGGTAACTGTCCGGAGGGAAGCAGCCATGAAACCGTGGAATATTGAGATCTGTGATGTGACGTTGCGGGACGGGGAGCAGACACCGGGCGTCTCGTTCTCCTGCGAGGAGAAGGTAAAGATTGCGACCATGTTAGACGAGATTGGCATCGAGGTCATTGAAGCAGGATTTCCCGCCGTATCCCAGAATGAGAAACAGTGCGTGAAGACGATTGCAAACCTCGGTCTTGATGCCCGCGTCTGCGGTTTCTGCCGGGCCCGGGAACAGGATATCCAGACTGCCATTGACTGCGATGTTGAGATGGTGAGCATCTTCATCCCGACATCAGAACTGCATGTCCGGCTCAAGTTCAAAAAACCACGGGAAGAGGTGCTTGAGGACTCCTTGAAGATGATAGATTATGCCCGGGATCATGGCGTGCAGGTACGGTTTGCCGCAGAAGATGCGTCCCGTACAGATCTTCCCTTCCTCAAGGAAGTCTACCACCGTGCGGCTGAGCACGGTGCCGTACTACTCAGTTTTGCCGATACGGTCGGCTGCCTGATCCCCAATGAGATGCACCGTATCATGACCGATCTTGTGGCATCGGTGGACAGGCCATTCTGCGCTCATTGTCACAATGACATGGGTTGTGCGGTGGCAAACACGATCACCGCTGCCGAAGCCGGAGCCTTCCAGCTCCACACTACGGTCAACGGTATTGGGGAACGGGCAGGCAATGCTTCATTAGAAGAAGTGCTGGTGGCCCTGCGGATGAAAGGGAACATTGAGCGGTATGATCTCTCGCACCTGACCAGACTCTCGCATATGGTTGAGAAATTCTCCGGAATCACGCTCCCGCGGAACAAACCGGTGACTGGTGAACTTGCGTTCTCCCACGAGAGTGGTATACACATCGCAGCAATCCTGAAAGACCCTTCTACTTATGAATACTTCCCGCCTGAGATGGTGGGGAGTGAGCGAAAATTCATCCTTGGGAAACATACAGGCAAAAAAGCGCTCGAGCACGTCATGGCATCGCTCGGCTGCGAATGTACGGACAAGCAGGTCTGTCGTGTTCTTGATCTGGTCAAGGATCACTCGGAACACAAATGCAACATCACTCCGGATATCTTAAGAAAACTTATCAAAAAAGCACAACTGGAGAATACCTGATGGCGACATTATCAGAACGGATTCTTGGCGGAAATGCTGGCGAGTATGTTGACCGGAAGGTGGACCGGGCGTATGTCCACGATGGTACCGGTGTATTAACGCTCGAGGCATGGAAACGTATCGGGAGTGATCGGCTTACGGATACCACCCGTCTCTCGATGCTCTTCGATCATATTGTTCCGGCAAACAACAGCACAACGGCCACGCTCCAGCATGAATTACGTGAATTTGCCCGCGGTTCGTTCATGCACTTCTCCGATGTCGGGTGCGGGATCTGTCACCAGATCATGAGTGAAGGGATCGTACTCCCCGGTGAAGTCGTTGTGGGAGCCGATTCGCACAGCTGCACATCAGGCGTGTTCGGTGCGTTTTCTACCGGTGTTGGTGCAACGGATATGGCTGCAATATGGCTGACCGGAGAAACATGGTTCCGCGTTCCGGAGACCCTCGGAATACACCTGTCAGGAATGTTTTCCGGTGCTGCGGAAGCAAAAGACCTTGCACTTACGTATGTGAGCCGTCTGGGAATGGACGGTGCCACCTATCGTGCACTGGAGTTTATCGGGGACGGGGTTGCCGGACTCTCCATGGATGACCGGCTCGTGCTCAGCAACCTTTCGGTAGAAACGGGAGCAAAGACCGGGTTGTTCTATGCTGATGATGTGACCGTGCAGTATCTTGCCCGGGCAGGGCAGACGGTAAAACCGCAGGTACCGGAGCCCTGCACCTATGTGCAGGAACTCTCAATCGATCTGTCGGAGATTGTGCCGCTGGTAGCAGTTCCGCACCGCGTGGATACTGTCAAACCCGTGCGGGAGATTGCCGGTCTTCCCCTTGATCAGGTGTTTGTCGGCACCTGTACAAACGGGCGGTATTCCGATCTTGCACGATTCGCCCGGATTGTCAAAGGAAAGAGCGTGGCTGTGCGGACGATCGTGGTTCCGGCCTCACGGGCTGTGCTGGCAGAAGCAATTCGGACGGGTGTGCTTGCCATTCTTGTGGAAGCCGGTTGCACGATCGGAACACCCGGCTGCGGTCCCTGCCTCGGCGCCCATAGCGGTGTGCTCGGTGAAGGAGAGGTCTGCCTCTCAACAGCGAACCGGAATTTTAAGAACCGGATGGGTGTAGGTGGTGCGATCTACCTTGGCTCGGTTGCTACGGCGGCTGCCAGTGCACTTGAAGGCGAGATCACCGAACCGGAGGTGAGCTGATGAAGGGGAAAGGCCCGGCTGTCTGCGTGGGGCCGGATATTGACACGGACCTTGTTATAGCAGGGCGGTACCTGCGGACAAAGGACCACAGCATCTGGGTTGAGCATGTATTCGAGGATCTTGATCCATCGCTCGCTCCCCTTCTTGAAGGGTCTGTGATCGTGGCGGGAAAGAATTTCGGCTGCGGCTCATCGCGGGAGCAGGCGGCTATTGCGATCCGGGAGGCTGGCGTAGTTGCGGTAGTAGCACCCTCCTTTGCCCGGATCTTCTTCCGGAATGCGATCAACGTCGGGCTCCCGCTCATCGAATGTGACCTCGCCTGCATGGAAGGATGCCTTGTGACGTTTGATCTTGCCGAAGGATGGATCGAGGCAGAAGGAAAGAAACATGCCATCCCCCCGCTCTCCCCGCGAATGCAGGCAATCCTCTCTGCAGGAGGACTGGTGGAGTACTGGAGGAACCAGCGGTGATTTTTCCCGAACAGTGCAAGCAGGTGGGGTATGCAACGACCAAACCCTGCGGGGATCTCGTTTATTTCCTGAGCAGCTGGCTGGTGCGGGCTACCGGTGCGGGCTACGATCTGCTTGAAATCACTCCTGATCCCAACGGAAGCGGTATGATGCGAAAACCCGTGGCATCGAAGGTAATCGCAACACCGCAGGAAATCTACCGTTACCCGGAGAAGGTACAGATCAATGACCGTGCACGGCTGGTCGAACTTGCGCTGGATACGGGATACCGGTGCACAATCTTTACCGGACTTGACGAGCACATGACCTTTGTGCTCGATCCCGATCTCTCGGTATTTCTTAAGATCCATGTCTACGATGTAACGCCACCCCGCCCGAGCCTGTCTGCCTGTCTCCGGGAGCTTCAGGCTGCGGGACTCTTCGGGGAACTTGCGGTCATGTTCTGCCATCATACCCGTGACATCACGCAGATGAAGGCGGATGTCTACCCCTGCCGTGCTGCGGGGTATGCAAAAACGCTCGATGCAGACCCGATGCAGGGCGGCGAGAAGGTGGCCGGCTGCCTGACCGGTTCACAGTTCTACACTGAATGTTACGGTAAAGACTTCGTGCTGGAGAATATCTGTCCCCTGGAGTCCGTGCGGGAAGAGCCGTTCATCGCCCGCTGCTGCCGCTCCGAACGCGAGGGGATTGGCATGTATAAGGGAAAATTCGGTGCTGTTGTGCACTGGGGTGCAAGTCCGGCCCGCATCGCCCATGCAGTGGAAGATTTAGTTGCACAGTGGAGGGCGAAATGACGCGGATTGCCATTGTGGAAGGGGATGGGATCGGCCGCGAGGTGATCCCGGTAGCCCGCAGTGCGCTCGAACTGCTCCATCCCGAGTACGATTATTTCACTGTGGAAGTGGGGTATGGTATGTGGGAGCGGACCGGCTGCCCGTGTGCCGACAAGGAGATACGGGAGCTCAAAGATGCGGATGCGATCCTGTTCGGGGCGATCACCACGCCTCCGATGAAAGACTACCAGAGCGTGGTGTTAAGGATCAGAAAGGCGCTCGACCTGTATGCAAATCTCCGTCCGGTAAAAGACGGCGGGTTTGATATCATGATCGTGCGGGAGAATACCGAGGGGCTCTATTCCGGTATCGAAGAGAGCAGCCAGGACCGTGCAACTACCTTGCGGGTGGTGACCCGGACGGGTACGGAACGGATCGTCCGGATGGCAATCCGGCTCGCCCGGCAGCGGCGGAGAATGCTGACGATCGGCCACAAGGCCAACGTGCTCAAGTCCGATGTGCTGTTCCGCGACATCTGCATTGCCGAAGCAAAGGTTGCCGGGGTGTCCTATAATGAAAAATTCATCGATGCCCTCTCGCTCGATATCCTCCAGCACCCTGCATCGTATGATGTGGTTGTCACGACGAATATATTCGGGGATATCCTGTCAGATGTTGCCTCGTATCTTGTCGGGGGACTGGGACTGGTGCCGAGCGCGAATATCGGTGAGCGCTATGCTCTCTTCGAGCCGGTGCATGGCAGTGCGCCGGATATTGCAGGGAAAAATATTGCAAATCCCATCGCTGCCCTGCGGAGTGCGGGGATGCTCTTAACCCATGTCGGGGATGCAGAGGGAGAGAATCACATTGAATCGGCAATACGGGCCATGCTCGCACAGGGTATCAGGACCCGGGATCTCGGCGGTTCGGCTGGAACGCGGGAGTTCGGGGAAGCAGTGCTCCGTGTGCTGGAACAGACGGGCAGGCGTTCCTGATGCCTGATATCCCTGATACGATGAACGTTGCCGTCCCATGGCATGGCTTCTTTGTGCGGCGGTTCGGGAGCAGTTTTTTTGAGTGCGATTGGCAAAAAATGCCTTTCCCGGCGTGCCCCTGTCGAGGTGGCCAAGCGCCCCCTATCAGGGATGGGACACATCAGAGACGAAATTTAATAAAAGATCGATCTCCTAAAAAAATGATGGTGAGCGGTTTTATTTTTAAACAAATTGCGGGGGTCTGCGAACTTCCCTACTTACCAAAGTGTACAGTTTCTCTCTAATCCTTTCCCAGCCGCTCATTCCGGAACCGGATCAGTGCATCGCAGAATTCGCCCAGGTATCCCTCCATCGAGAGGCTGCCTTCCTGAAACGAGCAGTCGCCCTCCTCTATCACCTTGTTGATGATGTCCCGGGTGGGGAGGATCAGGTCAATGGGAACCCCTGCCTGCTCCGAACCCCTGATGAGGGTTTCTCTGAAGAGCCCGATCGAGTACCCGATACGGTATTTGTATACGTTCCGGGTCTTTTTGAGATAGCCGGCAACCCGCTCCGTCTCGATTCGGATAAAATCGTCCTTGACCTTATCGTTGTTGCATTTCCCGAGCATGTACTTGTAATGGGCATACGGGTACATGGTCTCGAGTTCGGCAGGTACAATCCCGCACGTCCCGAAGATCACGATATGGTACTGGGATGGTTCCAGCACCTGCGAGATGATCATCCGGATAAGCTGGTGGCTCGGGCTTGCGCTGTACGGTTTTCGCACCGCACATGGCATGAAGATCGCAATATCTTTCGGGGCCACTTCATACTCATCGATGATATACCGGTACGATTTCTCAAACTCCGGAAGATAAAAGGGGGGATCAGTCAGGAGCGCACCTTCGCCCTTCTCTGAATTATTCTTATCCTCTGTGTTGCCCATAGATGTTCTCTATCAGATCGGTTTTGGGAATACAAGAATCAAGCGCCCGAACCCTGCAGGGATTGCAGAACCGTGTGGTCACTCGACTTTTTTTTAGTGGATTGCTGTCACGCTTTTATTTTTTTAGACACAGAGTACGTGCGCATATACACCCCCACTCATGATGAAGTGGAATTGCCCTGTCCATAGTTTTAATCAGTATCAACAGTAAACCAGTACTTTAGCAGATAAACGGGCTAAAAAATGTTCGATCGATTCTTTGAACACGATACAAGTGGCGTCTTAAAAGGGCTCACCCTCGAATGGAAATGTCCCCAGTGCGAAGGACTCAACTTCAAACTCATCTTAAAAGGGCAGAGGAATATTGGCAACTATCACACCCACTGCCGGTATTGTAAGGCAAAATACCGGGTGGAATATCCGGTTCCCAAAAGTGCAATTGAGGGAGAAGATGAGTTTCTGGAGCGGTTATCTCACGAAGACTTTACTCCGGAAGAAGAACTGGATATGATCAAGGACTTTGCAGAAATTGCGGCGTTAAAAGTCGATCACGCCCTTCCCATGATCATCAAAGGGAAAGAAAAAGCCCTCGAAGAAAAGATTGTGTTTGCAAAACGGCGCATGCGGTGATAATCAAAGATATCCCGTATCCTGCTAAGACAAACTCCCGGTGCCCGAAAAAATACCGAATCCTGTCACGGGCTTATGAAGTGTCCCTTTTATCATGGCAACTATGATGGGAGTGGATACAAAAATCAGATGCAATGATCTATGTGGTCCGGCAGGCACTCCTCACAAAAGTATAAGTGATCAAAAATTGCATCCACACAATACCTGAAGAATCCGGTTAAAGCGATACCGGGGGAAATAGGCATAAGAAAGGGGGACCAGGTCACGACATGTTTGCTGGTGTGATCTCCCTGAAATTATCTGGTGTATTATGGAATTTACCGAATTTCAGATGGATGCATTGCAGGAACTCGCCAATATCGGTTCCGCACATTCGGCCACCACCCTCTCGCAGATGCTCAACACCAACATCGGCATGAGCGTGCCAAAGATCGATATCATAGATATCTCTAAAGTGGGAGATTTCCTCACCGATGAATTGACCACCATGGTCATCTTTGAGCTCCAGGGTGATATCCCGCACGGGGGATTTTTAATCCTGCACTTCCCCCGCGACTCTGCCATGCGGACTGCAAATATCATGCAGGGATCTTCTGCACCCGATCACCCGTTTAACGAGATGGACCAGAGTGCGATCCTCGAAGTCGGAAACATCATGATCTCATCCTTTTTGAGCGCTGCATCCGATCTCATTGGCATGCTGATGCTCCCCTCCCCTCCTGTCCTTGTGGTTGACATGGCGCACGCGGCCATCACCTCCCTTGTCGCCCAGATGACTGTAGAAGTGGATGACGTGATCCTCTTTAAGGTCAAGCTGACCTCTGATGAGCACAAAATCGCAGGAAATATCCTCATCTTCCTCGAGGTCAACACGCTCCAGCAGATTGCGTTAAAACTCGAAGAAATGATAAAAGGCGGAACGCCCGTGAAAGAACAGTGAGCCTGCAGAAACTTCCCGGACAAATATCCTTTTTCAAACAGACCCCCCTGGGGTATACTTTCTGCCCGGGCAGGAAATCCCCCTGTCCTTCCGCAATCTATTCAAGACCCCCGGTAAGATTATTAGTATCAGGAGTGTGGTGAGGGATGGAACCGGTTGTCCTGGGGGTTTGGGCATTACCCTTCATTATCCTGATTGCCCGGATTGTAGAGACCAGCCTTGAAACTGTCAGGACGATCTACATCAACCAGGGGCATGCAAACCTCGCCGCTTGTATTGGTATAGTAAAGACCGGTATCTGGCTGCTCTCCACCGGTCTTGTACTCACCAATCTTTCGGATTACTTAAACCTGTTCGCGTACCTTGCCGGTTATGGTCTGGGGACCCTGCTTGGCATGGAGATTGAGAAGATGATCTCCCTTGGGCATGTGATCGTCCGGCTAATCACACCGGCAGATCCCCAGCCGCTCATCACCGAGCTCGTCACGCTCGGATATGGTATGACCCGGATCGAGGCATCAGGGAGTTTCTCGCACACGGTAGCGATCATCTTTATGATCGTGCCCCGTTCAGAACTGGGACGGCTTCTGGTCGTGCTCTCAAGAAATTATCCTGACGTTCTCTATACCGTAGAAGATGTGCGCAATATCAAGGAAGGTGCAAAGATCTTCCACAAGGATCCAAAGAGCCGGATACTCGGGTTCTTCGGACTCTGAACCTCTGATCTTTTTGATATTTTTCTTCAAACCAAAGTTCTATGCTCTGGCTCGCCCACGTAACTCGTTGGAGCAGATGGGTATTGATGGCATGGAGATGAAAGGTAAAGAGACAATTTCAATTTACAATGCCCGCACCGGGAAAGTAAAAGAGGTAAATCCGGTAGTAAGAACTGATGCAGAGTGGCGGGCACTCCTCACTACGGAACAGTATGAAGTTGCGCGAAAACAGGGCACTGAATACGCGTTTACCGGAAAATATCACGCATGGAAAGAGGATGGCACCTATACCTGTACCTGTTGCGGTACCGACCTGTTCGAGTCGGTCACAAAATTCGATTCCGGCACAGGCTGGCCCGGCTTCAATGCTCCCGTGTCCGGGCTCAACATCCGCACCCACATGGATATCTCCGGCGGGATGGTGCGCACCGAAGTGCTCTGTGCCCGGTGCGGAGCACACCTTGGCCATGTTTTTGATGACGGTCCTCCACCCACGGGCAAACGCTACTGCATGAACTCGGCTGCGCTGGATCTCTACAAGATGCCCTGATACCGGGGTGTATGATCCATCACAATCCTTTTTTATAATGCCCTTCCTATAGCAGAGCAGGTGAACGAATCTATGGGAAAAATTTCAGCAGGCAGAAATGTCTTTATGTACCCCATGCCGGTGACCTTACTCGGCACCCTGGTGGACAATAAACCCGATTTCATGGCGCTTGGGTGGATCACCCGCGTCAATGCAGATCCCCCGACCGTGGGCTGTGGGGTCGGGCTGCATCACCACTCAATACGAGGCATCGAGGAGAACAAAACGTTCAGCATCAACTTCCCGTCAGCGGAAATGATGGAGAAAACAGATTATTGCGGGCTGGTCTCGGGAAAGGATACTGACAAGGCAGCGCTCTTTGATGTGTATTACGGGGAGTTAAAAACAGCTCCGATGATAACCGAATGTCCGCTCTCCCTGGAATGCCGGTTGCAGACCACGGTGGAAAATCCCACCAATAATTTTTACATCGGTGAAATTATCGCATCCTATACAGAAGAGAAGTATCTTACCGGGGATAAACCTGATATAAAGAAGTTAAACCCGCTCCTGCTCACCATGCCGGACAACCGCTACTGGACCGTAGGCGAATGTGTCGGTGACGCGTGGAGTTGCGGAAAAAAACTGGTAAGAAAATAACCTGCAGGAGTCAGTCCGATGCTCTACCGGAAGATGAACAAGACTGACCTGAAACTCTCGATCCTGGGTTTTGGCTGCATGCAATTGCCACAAACGGCTGACTTTGTAATCGATGAGCAGAAGGCAACAGCGATGGTGCGCTATGCGATTGATCGAGGCGTCAACTACATCGACACTGCATATGTGTACCACAACGGTCAGAGCGAACCGTTTATCTCCCGGACCAACAGGAGTACAGGCACGAGATTAAAAAAACCATAAAACTCCGGTGGCCACAAGTATACAGGCACATGAAAATGGTGGCGCCGTTTCCATATTAAAAGTGAACCCCTGTTTGTATTTTATGCCGTCTGTTTTATCATATACCCTCGTAAACACTACATAGACATGGACGCAGATGACCGTGCAGAGATCGAACAGATTCTTAACTATCATTTCTTTGAACCGCAACACCTGATTCGGGCACTCACGCATCCTGCCTGCGCCAATGAACTGCTTCAGCAGAACAAACGGTGTATGGACCAGGAAGCCTACAGCACGCTCGGAGATGCCGTGCTCAAGACGGGGCTGATCCTGTTTCTCATGGAAAAGGGTCTCGAAACCAAAGGCGAGATCACCGTCAACAAGGAACCGGTCGAGAAGAACGAGACCCTTGCAAAAGTTGGCAAACGGTTGAAGATCAAACGGTTCATCCGGCTGGGGCGCGGGGAGAAAGAGCTCATGAGGCATGGAGAGGAGACGATCCTTGCCGATACCGTAGAAGCCCTGATCGGTGCGATATTTTTAGATAGCGATGCAGGTTTTGGCGTGGTAAAGCAGTGCATCGGGCTCTGGTTCGAACCCGAACTAAAGAAGATCAAAAAGGGGGCAGCACCCCGTCAGGTTGAAAGCCCGCTTATCAGTCGTCCGATTTCATCCCCCAGACGTGGAGCACCCAGAGTAAAGAAGCCGCAGTCGCGATCACCGTGGAGAGGATGAGGAGCGGTACATACCACCATTGTGCTGCCATAGTTTCCTCCATAACCCCGCTTCCTGCGATGGTGGCGATCGTGTCAGGGACCAGAAATGCCGTGCCGGGCACCGTGAGGTACGCGGTGACGAAGGCGAAGCGGTTGTTCATGTTCTGGAGCTGGTTGTTGTAGATGCTCTGCATCACTTCAAGTCCTTATAAGAGCACGTTCGATATATACTCTGAAAGCTCGATATACCGGTCGATGGTATCCGATAGGATCCCGATCCTGCCATCTTTGTTTAGGTGGATGCAGAAACTCAACGGTACAGGCCCGGAAATCCGGGGTGTCTGGGGATACTCTGCATTTTCACCGTGGCGCCTCAGGTAAATTCGGCTGGCCTGCCGGAACGTTTATTATCCCGCATGCACCTGTCCGGTTATGGATAATCGCTGGTCCCTGCTCTTTGCAGTAATCCTTATCTCTCTTCTCATCTCCTGTGGATGTACCTCAATGGCGCCTTCGTCGCCCGTTCCCGCATCACCCGTTCCGTCCCAACCCGATTACCTACAGACACCATCCTCTGAGCCTTCAGGAACTTTTACGCTCAAGGTCGACTCACTTGTCCCGGTCTCGGCTCTTCCCGAGGTCTATAGCTGTAACCCCTTTAGCGTAAATCCTATCACCTACTCAGTAACAATTTCTTAAAATTTTGGCTGATTTTATGACGCTACAGAATCAAATCAAAACTGTTATAAAGTTGTAGGTGTTATATCACCTACATGGCGATTAAAAGACA
>JAUSBW010000263.1 GCA_030651815.1 Methanoregula sp. | reverse complement strand
TCGAGTAATTTTGCCTCGATTTTTAGGTCTGTCAGCATATAGACGAGATATTCTATCGGTACTACTTCATCATCAGGAAGGCAAACTTTTACTTGCAGTGGGACTATAATTTCCATTTGGGGTGGTCTCCTTTTTGTTTTTGTCTAACAATGAGATCATCCCAAAGATGATTATCTTAGCCGATCATTGGACACAATCATTTAATTATGCCGGCCCGGACGGCAAGGCTGCCGGGCAGGCAACGGACGTAGTCAACGGCATTCTCACCCGGTTGAACCAGAATACCGTAATCGAGTTCCTGCAGTGGAGCGAGGGATACAACCTCGCCCATGCCGGGCCCTGTGTAGCACTCTATTCGACCGGCCGGACTTACCAACGCGAGAAACTCTTCAAGTGGGTGGGGCCGGTCGCATCGTTTGAATATATGTTCTATGCAAAGAACGGAACCGGTCTCCAGATCAACAGTCTCGAGGCGGCAAAAAAGGTTGGACGTATTGGCGTTGTGAAAGATGACGCCCGACATCAGTTCCTGCTGGAGAACCGGTTTGACAATATCGCATCCTGTAAAAGCGATGCCGAATGCCTTCGCAGCCTGATGGCGGGATCGACGGATCTCTGGCTAGGGAGCAGTGCGAATGCAGCCGATATTGCCCGGAATGAAGGGATCGATCCATCTGCTTTTCTGGCGATTTACCCGGTCAGGACTGTTGATATGTATATCGCGTTCAGCCCTGACACTCCCGACAGCGTGATCAAAAACTGGCAGGACGCACTTGACGCAATGAAGCGGGACGGGACATTTGATGCCATCCGGAAAAAGTACGGGTTTACTCCCGCTCCGGCAACTGCAGTGCCGGCATCGGCGGGCGCACTGGCGGATCTGTCACTCAATACCATGATTACGGAAACCAATGGCCAGCTGAAGGTCATCCTCCGGACGTTCGAGGTGATAACAATAACTTCGGATGTGCAATCCGGTAAGTGGCAGACCATCCGGCCGCTGCTTGCCACTCTTGAGGCGAATGAGCCGGATGCCCGGACCTGGTACGCGCTTCCGGACGGTTCATATTACACCGTTGTCGACGGCCTTACAAGCGCGAATCTCAAAAGCCGGTCCTATTTCCCGGTCGTGCTTGCCGGAAACGAGTCTATCGGTACGGTGGTCGTGAGTCACTCCACCGGGAAAAATGCCGGGATCATAGCAGTTCCGGTCAAGAATCAGGGTACCGTGATTGGTGTAATACGAGCGTCGGTGTACCTCGATACGCTGACAGATATGCTCCGGCAGGAGATACCGGAATCGTTTGTGTTCTTCGCGATCGATAGCGAGGGCAAATTCGCCCTCCATTCGGACAAGGGGCAGATCTCGCGGGATATTTCAACGATCGGGGCGGACACATCGTTCGGGCAGGCAATCGCCACGATGCGCACACTGGATTCAGGAACGGTGGTGTATGAAGACAGGGGCGTTTCCTATATGGCCCGGTTCCGGTCATCCCCGCTGACAGGATGGTGGTTTGTGGTTGCCTGGCCGGAGACTGGCAGCACAACAGCAGCACCATGAACCCGGTCCGTGTAACACTGGCCATGAATCCATGCTGACTACGGCGCTGCTGGAGGTGCGGTGGCCGTCGGGGGCAGACGCTTGGGAGTGTTCCCGCCTGCTCCCTACCGGCAACCAGCAGGTACCGCCGTTGGCAACTACCCGGTCCGGAATACCCGTGACACCCGGCAAAAAACTTTTTACACACCGGCTTCAACTACAGTCCATGCCTGAAGAAATCTATGATACCCTGTTTACGTCCGACTTTTCACAGTGGGTCATGGCCGAGGTTGCGCGACAGGACGAACTTGTCGCCCTGAACCGCACCACAGCCACGGCGAAGGGTACAGTGGAATATGCCCGCATCGGGGAAGGTCCGGTCGTGCCGGGTATCCACGGAGGGCCTGGGGGGTATGACCAGACCATCTTCGCTTTTGAATGGCTGGCCCACGCCGGGTTCTCGCTCCTGGCACCGAGCCGGCCGGGGTACCTCGGCACCCCGCTATCGAGCGGAAAGACCCCCGATGAGCAGGCGGACCTGTATGCAGCGCTTCTCGATACGCTCGGAATCGATAAGGTCGCGGGTAACGGCGCATAATGGATGATCAGGCGGAGATAGCGGATATGTTCTTCGACCATAATCGCGAAGAGATCGCTGCCCACCACGACAACTAACAGAAAGATCGAAATGCACAAGAGTGTCCCGAAAATCAGCATATCGATCATCATCAGGTCCCTAGTGTCCGCAGCCTGATATCCACCTGCCGGAACGGTATCTCGATACCTTCTTTACGGAACATTTCATCGATGCGGATGTTCATGTAGTCCTGGACATCCCACAGGTTATCGTAATTATAGGCATAGAGAATCAACTGGCCGTTGAGGCTGGATTCCCCGAATTCCAGGAAATAAACGGAAGGTGCAGGATCCATCATCACCCAGGAGGTCTTTTCTATCGCTTCGTGAGCAAGATCGAGAAGCATCTGTTTGACTTTCTTGATATCGCTGCCATACGCAACCGAAAATGGGATCCTCACTTTTATCTTTACATCCGGCAACGCGTAGTTGAGAATCACGTTCGAAGTGAGTTTTGAGTTGGGGATCGTGACAATCTGTAAATCCAGCGTCCTTATACGGGTGTATCGTGCCTTAATCTCGACTACATCCCCGAAATAGCTGTCGTATTTGATCCTGTCCCCTACCTTGAATGGTTTGTCTATCGTGATGATGGCGCCGCCAAGGAAGTTGCCGAGGAGCTCCTGTGCGGCAAGGGCAAGGGCAAGGGCACCGATCCCTGCCCCTGCAAGCATAGGGGTAATGTCGAGATTGAATTCTGTTAAGATGAGCAGGATGGCAATGAACCAGATGAAGTATTTTGAAAAAACCTCAAGTATCGGGAGCAGCTGGTCATCGATATCCGATTCGGTTTTCGATACCACCCATTTTCCATACGTGATGATGACATTGTTCGTAAAGATTGTCAATATCCATGCGCCAAGGATATAAAAGACTGAGTTGAGTAACTGGTAGCCGGAGAAACTGATATCCCCGAATGTCCAGTGCATGGATTCCGGTGCGATGATAAATGCCGTTATTGCTATATAGATCGATATGGCGATAATTGCCACAACCAGCGGTTTTCCAACAGCGAGCAGAATAATATCATCCAGAAGAGTGTCGGTTGAACCAGCTTTTTTCTGCAGCCACTTGACAATGACGTGGGCGAAACCTGCTGTAACAAGGCCGGTGGCAACGGTGATCAAGGCGTAAAGGTAGTTTGTATCCATAATCGCGCTCTCAAACAGGGTACGATTCGACCGGGAATTACCGGTATCCTTATTTAAAGTCTCCTGTACCAGACATTCATGCTCTCTGTCGACCCGCAGATGTTGGTATTATTGGGGAGCAGTCCCCCGAACTGGTATCCTGCACCTGCGAACATGGCATTGATGGGGCGGGATATTGCGCGGGCGATGGTATACGCCAGCAGGATACTCTCTTTTTTCATCTCCGTCTCCATTGCATGGAGGAGGATTCCGGCAAGACCCCTTCCCCGGAACTGCGGGTCGGTGGCAAAATCCGTCACCTCAACATTCCGGTTCTCTGCATCGATCTCGCAGGATGCCACGGCTGCCAGCATGTGGGATTTTCTGATAACGAAATACCGGATGTTCCCCTGCATGGACTCCCGGATATATTCCGGGTCAAAAATAGGAAACGGGTAGGTTTTGAAAACCGAACGGTATAATGCTGCTATATCCTTTGCATCTCCTGCATGGGCATGCATCAGCGAGAATCCCTCCGGTAGTTCGTGTGCGGATCTCTCACCTGCATACCCGAATGCTGCTGACAATGTATCGGCAATTATTGTGACGTCGTGAACCTCCTTTCGTTTCGGATCTGTATATTTCGCCATGAACACTGCCGGCTCTTTGCCCTGGAAGAAGAACGGGACCGTGGCTTCCGTGATATACCCGGCGCTGGAAAACATTTCTACAGACGATTCCGGCACCTTGATAAAGATTTTGGTATACCCTTCCTTATGGGCGAGATCATCGGCGTACCGGATGATGTCATGGATGTCAGGCGGAGCCAGTTTCATGACATAAACCCGGTTGTTGAAATGGCCGTGCTGGATACTGCTGTTCCCCCGGTGCAGGACTACATCATTCTGCGTCATCCTGCCTCCGTTCAATACGATCATTGTTCACCGGGATAAGGGTTGTCGTTTCATCGTAATCGGCGAGCAGTTTTGCAACCCCGACGATTTTAGACTCATCAGCGCGATTGATGTTCAGCTGGAGTTTGCAGGCAACACAATCACCGTTGCAGAAAATACGATCATAGTTTGCCGGCTCCTGATACGTGCAGATCATCCCTTCGTAATTGCGTAAGACGACCTTGTGCACCGACCAGGTCAGCAGGTAGTTGGGAAAGACCGGGATCTTTCCCCCGCCGCCCGGCGCATCGACCACGTACCGGGGAACGGCAAACCCGCTCGTGTGGCCGATCAGGTTTTCCATGATCTCGATGCCTTTTGAGACCGGCGTGCGGAAATGGCTGATGCCTTCCGAGAGATCGCACTGGTAGAGATAGTACGGGCGGATGCGGTTCCTGACGAGCTGATGGACGAGCTCTTTCATGATCCTCGGGCAGTCGTTAATCCCCGCAAGGAGGACAGACTGGTTGCCGAGCGGGATGCCGGCATCGGCGAGTTTTGCCACGGCAGCACGGGCAGATTCGGTCATCTCCTTGGGATGGTTGAACTGCATATTGATCCAGAGCGGGTGGTGTTTTTTCAGGACGGATACCAGATCATCGGTGACCCGGAACGGAAGGACAACCGGGACGCGTGTCCCGATGCGTATCACTTCCACGTGGGGTATGGCACGGAGTTCTGATAAAATCCAGTCGAGATACTCATCGTTAAGCATGAACGGATCTCCTCCTGAGAGGAGGACATCGCGGATCTGCGGGTTGTTCCGGATGTAATCGATTCCTTCAAGAATTTTCGTCCGGTCCGGGATCGAGTCCACGTCGCCGACTTTGCGTTTCCGGGTGCAGTGCCGGCAATACATGGCACAGGTGTTGCTGACAAGGAAGAGGACCCGGTCAGGGTAGCGGTGGGTGATGCAATCGCACGGACTATCTTTGTCTTCTGCCAGCGGGTCTGCAAGCTCGTAGTTTTCTACGATAAGTTCGGCAGGAGAGGGAAATGCCTGCTTGAAGATCGGATCGTTTTTGTAATCGTTCACGTCGATGAGCGAGAGGTAATACGGGGTAATCCTGAGTGGGAACTTCTCAATGGTCTTCTGGAGTTGTTCTATTTCGACAGGACTGAATGTAATACCGAGGAGTTGCTGGAAGCAATCGATATCCCGAACGACATGCCGGATCTGCCAACGCCAGTCTTTCCAGTATTCCGGGGCATTCTCCGACTCCTGCGTCTTTTGGAGCAGTGCCGGATCGCCACGGGTCTCTGCGCCCTGGTAATAACCTTTCAGGACTGAGACGAAGTCTTTTACAGTATTTTTTACCTGCCCGCTCAGGTTCCTGATCGTACTGGCAGGATCGCCCGATGGATCGATCTGCCGGGCTCGTTGCGGTGCGCCGGAGGCTGTTGTCACGTCTTTAAAGCCCCCTTTAGAGTAACCAGAACTTTTTCGGTTTGAAATCCGTCAGTGCGTGGCGATAATCATCGAACCACCGGGCCACCGGGTTGCTCTTAAAAACCATGAACTTCCCTATGTTTGCCGGATCGGCACTCTGGTGGTACCGCATGAAGACGTGTTCGGCGGTCTTTCCCACCATCTCGATCTTGCCGGTTGCATGAGACATGACGAACCGGGCCCTTTTCGCAAGGCCGGAGCAGGCCTGCCAGGATTTCTGGAGAACTTCGTAGGACTGCTCGACCGGGACCTGAAAGAACTGGTTGCCGGTCGTCGGCCGGCACTGGAAGACATAGTATGGCGAGATACCGGCAAAGGACAGCCTGCGGAAGAGCGTGGTTAAGGTCTCCGGGTTATCATTGATCCCATTCAGGATGGGTGTCTGGCTGACAACCATTACCCCGGCTTTCCGGAGTGCTTCTGCTGCCTGTATCGATACATCAGTCAGTTCACGGGGATGGTTGAAATGCGCCATCAGGTAGATGCGCTTCTCCGGCGTGCTGTACCGCGAGAGGACGTCGAGAAGGTCCTGGTCGTTGAGGATCCGGTAGGGATTGTAGGCGAGCATCTTGCTGCCGATCCGGATGATGCTGACGTGCTCGATCTCCCGGAGCTGTCGCAGAACTGATTCGAGCTGCCGGGTTTCGAGCGTGAGCGGATCCCCGCCGGTCAACAGGACATTTGTTATCTCCTTATGCTCCCGGATATACCCGATATTATCAGAAACGTCTTCTACGGTCTCGCGTTCACAGGACATGAACAGGCGTTTACGGAAACAGAAGCGGCAGATACCGCCGCAGACATCGGTGAGGAGTAAAAGGCCGGTCTGATCATATTTATGCTGCAGGCCGGGTTTTTTGGTATAATCTTTTTCACACGACGGATCCGCTGATCCCCCGGTTTTGAGTTCACGAGAATTGGGAATAACAATCTTTTTCAGCGGATCGTGCCCGTCTTTCCAGTCGATAAGCGAGAGATAATACTCATTGGAGCGGAACGGGAACTGTTCTGTAACCATCTCCATCATCTCCCTCGCTTTGGGGGCGAGCCCGACAAGGTTGTCGAGCTCTGAAATTGATGTAACGTACTTGGGATTCATTGCTTCACGTCAGTTATGGTGTTGTGCTCTGCCCGTCAGAGGGCAGGGGTCGAGCGGTGCGAAAATTTCCGGATTGGTATTAACAGAAATTGATAGTAGTTAAGTGCACCACTCAGTAATCTTCTCTTTTGGGCTCACCCTTTAAACCCTTTGTGTTTGTCCCTCTTTGCAGAACGGAAACTGTAAACAGGGGCTGAAAATTGCCATGACGGGGTAGCATGTTTCAGTGTGTGCAGGTTTCTTCGAATGGCACAAAACAAAGTTTGATGTAGTTGCCTCACCATTTACCATAGACATAATTCCGGGGATTTTCCCATTATCCGGAACGGTCTGCGTGGGAAACAAAAATGCAGGAATCATGCGGACGATTGCAGGATTGCCATCGTTAAGGAACGGCATCGGGGGGAAAAACCGATGCCCATACAGGGTCCCGATGATCCACGGTTTGGTGGTGATGGCCCAATCAAGCCCTTCACGGTAACGGGTAATTATCCCGTACGGTTGTTTAAGGGAATTTCACCGATAGGTCTAAGAGGGATCACCAACGGATAATCTTCCCGGTTTACTCCGGGGGGATTTGGCCGATATTTGATCCGGCCAATACGCACGGAATCGCACGATAAATGCGATATCACAACAAACCGGGAAATAGTTCCCGCAGTGAATACAATCAGACACACAATTTAAGGAGATACAACACAAAATGGAAATAGAAATTATAGCCGTGGGCGGATACGACGAGGTCGGGCGGAACATGACCGCCGTTCGCTGCGGAAAGGAAATTGTCATTTTTGACATGGGGCTCCGCCTTGACCAGTTGATAATCCACGACGACGTGGAGGTTGACGAGATGCATTCCCTTGATCTGATCAAGATCAAGGCGATTCCGGATGACACGATACTGCAAAAGGTCGAAGGCACTGTGAAAGCGATCGTTTGCTCGCACGGGCACCTGGATCATATCGGGGCCATCCCGAAACTTGCACACCGGTATAATGCACCGATTATCGCCACTCCGTATGCAACCGAACTAATCCGCCAACAGATTTCCGGGGAAAAGAAATTCGGCGTGAAGAACAAGCTCTTCGCGCTCAGCGCCGGGCAGCGGTACACGCTCTCCCCGAACCTTATTCTGGAATTTGTCCGCACGCAGCATTCAATCATCGATACCGTGACACCGGTGCTTCACACCCCTCACGGTGCAATCGTCTATGCCTGTGACTTCAAGTTCGACCGGTCACCGGTCATCGGTCAGCCGCCGGACTTTGCCCGCTTCCGGCAGATCGGCAATGAGGGAGTACTGGCTCTCATCGTAGAGAGCACGTATATCCATCGCCCGGGTCGGTGTCCCAGCGAGCGGATCGCCCGTGACCTTGTGCGGGATGTCATCACCAGTTTCGAAGACGACAAGAATGCGATTATCGTATCGACCTTCTCATCGCATATCTCCCGGGTGAAAACCATTGCGGAATGTGCCCATGAGATCGGCAGGAAACCGGTCTTTCTCGGGCGCTCGATGGAGAAATACTCCGTTGCCGCAGAACAGATGAAACTTGTCTCGTTCCCTGAAACCTCAAGCGTCTATGGGAACCGGAGGACCGTTGATCGGATGATGCGCAGGATGATGAAAGAGGGAAAGGAGCAGTTCCTGCCGATTGTTACCGGCCACCAGGGCGAGCCCGGATCGATCCTGACCCGGCTTGCAGCGGGAGATACTCCCTATCAGCTGAGCAAGGGTGACAAGGTGCTCTTCTCGGCAAATATCATACCCAACCCGATGAACATCGGGAACCGGTACAGGATCGAACAGCAACTCAAAATGGCCGGGGCCCGGATTTTTGATGATCTGCACGTGAGCGGCCATGCGTACCGGGAAGACCACTACGAGTTTCTCCAGATGTTAAAACCCCGGCACATCATCCCGGCACATGCAGACATGAAGATGACGGCAGGCTATGCCGATTTTGCCAGCGATCTTGGGTATACCCTGGATAACGATGTCCACCTGATGAGGAACGGGCAGCGGCTCAGAGTCCTATGATAACCGGTAATTATCGCGTGACCATTACATGGTCACATCTTTTTCACTTTCCCGTCTGAATCCGCCGGTGCCGGGGGTACGAGACTGCTTCTTCAACCCGGCCGGATATACCAAAAAGAGGATCGCAAATAATTTCAACATACCCCGGAATACGTAATAATATCTTTGAAAATACCAGTTCCCGCTAAAAGACGGAGTATTACATGTCACCTGCCAGACACCATAACCAAACACCAATAACACGGGTACTCAACTCCCTTGTATCGGATCTGGGTCTCGTGATAATTGCCGCTGTGGTTCTTCTTGCGGTCTATCTGATTGATACTATTACACCTCTGGGAGAGCCGGTCTGGCTCCTCTATTTCGTCCCCCTTGTCCTGTCGTACTGGTCGGAGAGGATTTATGCAATTCCCACAGTCTGCATTGTTACCCTGCTCTTCCTTATTGGCGGTTTTCTCGTCTCTCCGCAGGGAATTGCGGTGTCCCAGGCAATTCTTTTGCGGTTTACGTTCTTCCTTGTCTTCATCAGCGCAGCGATTATACTCTTCGCGATACGCCGGCGGCAACTTCTCTGAGAAAGGTTATGACAACATGAAATAGTATCCTGTCAATAACGTGCAGTTATCCCGTCTGGCTGGAGGTTCAGCAGACTGGTTCACCCTTTAAAACAGTAATTGGTTTTTTATTTACAAAATTTTTAAAAATATCATCCAGTCGTGTGAATCTGCCAGCTCCGGTACTCTTTATCCGCGTCCTTCATGTCCTCCCAGAGCCACGCCATCCGGTCGAGGAACCACAGTTTCCCGCAATAGACCAGCGCCATACCAAATATGGTCGGCCACACATCGAATGCGAAAACCCCCCAGAATACAAAAAGCATCCCGATTCCGGACACGGCGGACAGGATGTTTGGGGAGGTCCGGTGGTGCAATGGTACGGGAACGACATCGCGGTTCAGCCAGACCCGCTCCCCGAGTACTGCCTTTGATGTCCAGTGATCGAGTGATAGCGGTGCCGGGAAGATCCGGGGATTGAACCACGTCCAGAGGAGGGCGAGAGCAACCGGGATCAGCGCCCACCATCCCAGCCAGAGCCGGCTCCAGAACGCAAAGATGAGAATGGGGAAAACGGTGAAGCGCAGGATTACACTCCACGGGTTGGCGTGTCGCAGCCATGTTGCGTCATCCATCGCGAAGATCCGGGCAATCTTCCGCTCCAGCATCATTAGGTACCTGTTGCGATTGTTCTGGTTTTTATTTTCATCGCATGGGTGATGTTGGATTGTCACAATCCGGATAACGAAAAAAAACCGGCAGTATGTTCTTTATCAGGGGATGCCTCACCGTCCTTCATCCGATATCAAGGGGCGATTCCTTAATCGCGAAACAAAAAAAATGACCATTGAGAAATTACTTATTGACTTAATGCTCGGACTTCCTGATATCACCGTACTTACCTTTGGTGTTGTTGTTGTCGCATGTATTATTGCATGCTTTACTGGGGACTGAAGTTCAATCCGAAATCAGATATCTGATCCCGTTGGCTGGATTGGGTGTGGGGATAAAAGCCGCTACATACGGGACGCTCGGATACGTTAGACAACGGGCCCTTAAAAAATCAAAAAGATCTGATTAAAAAAAACTTATTTTATATCAATGCCGCCGTGATGCCCAGCACACCCGACTGGATGATCACGGCGACGGCGATGATAACCCCGGCCATCTCCAGCGCGACAGCGACATTGCCCTTCCTGAGTGGAAAGGTTCAGCATATCGTGTCCCTTTTCATTTGGATGATTCCGGCTCAGCATATCGTGTCCCTCAAATGGCAATTTTAGGTTCAGCAAATCGTGACCTTTTTTTAATCATTCACGATAAAAAATCTGTTCATCAAAATCTTGCACAGGTTCACCAATCTCATACTCGAATTTTTTTATCTTACGAACAACCATCTCCTCATCATTGTAAGATATGCTGAGTGATTGTTCCCTGGTATCAATGGTCGCCCAAACAAAATCTCCGATATACGCTTCACCGATACGAAAATGCTCATTGAATACAACGATATCCTCCTTGCTTCCAACGATTCTGATAAAATGGATCTTGCCAACGACCAACGGT
>JAUSBW010000262.1 GCA_030651815.1 Methanoregula sp. | reverse complement strand
TACGTATCGAGTTCCTTTTCATTTTTCACGATGACTCCGGAAAAGAGCGGAACCATCACCGTCTTTGGCTCCAGGATCTTTGCCATGTCTGACCGGATATCCTTCAGACATCCTTCAATTGCCTTGACCAGCGGTGCAAAGGAATTCAATGGAGTCTTCTTGATCTGGGCGATGATCGCCGCGTCCGTTTCTATCTTACCCGATGAAAGAGCGATGAGATGGTAGGTTTTCAGCAGTTCTTCCTGTTGGGGTTTCTTAAGCCTCTTCCAGAGCCCATCGCTTTTCAGTTCTTCGAGCACAGCTTCCTGAGCATCTCGTACATGTTCGAGACCGGTTTTCAGTGCATCCCGCAAACCATTGCGTATCTCTTTCATCAACGGAGGCACCGGGTCCGGGTCCGCAAGCAGGCTCCGGCGTTCTTTGATGGCATCGTACTGTTCACACACCGTCTCCAGCACAGCGAGCCCTTCCGCATGATCCATAAGGAGTGTTAGATTATCCCAGTGGGGCAACCGTTCGCCGATATGTTTTGTGGTCTGCTGCCACTCTTTGATATTCGCTTTAATGTCCGCTTGCCGCTCGACAACGGACTTAACCAGCGAATTGCCGGAAAGTACCTGCAACTCCACAAGATAACCGGGAACATTCTGTTCCGGCTGTGGGGGTCCACCACCGGACTTGTCAGCCAGTGTTCGCAGGCTCCCGATAAGTTTTGTTGCGGTCTCTGCCTCGCTTCCGCTATCAGAGGGGATCTGGAGTGTGGTACACAATCCCCGAAGGGCAAGCCGGTCATCCGTTGTAAGAACAATTGTCTCGGTCAAAAAGACCATCTTGCCCAGGTTCTTCCGGTCGATCTCTTTACCGGCTAACGGTTTATGCTGGAGCACACCCTTCAAATGCTCTGATGCGCAGAGGGCAATGATCGACCCGTCAATAGCATCCCTTGGCCAACCGAACGGCGGGGCCTCAAGTATATTTCGCAATTCATTACCGGTCTTTGAACCGGAGTGCAGTCGTGAGAGGATTTCCCGGCAGACCGGATGTTCCTCAGTTGGCTTCGAAAAACCAATAACCTCAAACGGAGATTTGGAATCAGCCCTCACTTTTGTAACAACTTGATCCCATTTGCCATAATCAGCTTCGCCGAAACGGGGGAAGAGCCGGACAATAGAATTCTGTGCACCTTCATTTACTGCTTTGACGAGATCCGGACAATCAACAGGAGTGCCCCCACCGGGATACATCTTGGCATTGAGGAAAATATCAGTAATATACTGTTTGGCTTTTAACTGGTGGTTCCGGCATTTCACTTCAATATTGGTTTTTGCCTGACTACCTTCTGATGTCGTTGGTGTTGGCCTGCTCTGAAGGATCTCGGTTGCTGCAAGCACACCGGCAAGTTCGTTCCGGATCTCATTATGATGCTTGCGGGGAAGGAAGACCATGATCAGTGGGCTGTCGTTGCCCTCCTCCAGCGCCTCGGCCTGGACCACGGACTCCTGCACTTCCCACCCATGCCGGAGCCAGATGGGAACATCCGATCCAATCTGCGGTTTCTGCGAACCAAAAATCGTTGGCTCAATCTGACGGGGAGTCTTGCTCTTGCCCTGGACTATACCGACTTCGCGGAGTTTCTGCTCTATGGCGCTTTTAAACATCTTGTCGCGCTCGAACATGATCTTCGTGTCATCTGCTTTATAATGAGCAAACTTTGTCTGGTAATCCGCATCCCATAACTTTCCCTCCTTTGTCTGGATGTGATAGACATGGTTGCCAACATCGCTTATGACCCCTCGTAAATTTAAATCTTCGAGTAAAAGGGGCACCTGTTTACGCAGAGTATCGCTGCCTTTCGTGAGATCGGTAACGAGGAGATCCGAGATCGTCTCTGCATTTGCAAACACGCCATAGGATTCATCGATATACTGGACCAGAAAAATGAGGGCACAGATGCGGGACTTGAGTTCTCCTTCCGGTGTCCCGTCATTCTCTTTCCGGATCATCTCATTAATCTCGGAAGCCAGCAAGCCGTTCCGGATCAAGTACGTGTTCAGCTGGTTGAAGATAAAGTCCGCAGGAATAACCGTCCCCATTGGAAATAGTGCAGTGCTCTTTGCCCCCTCATAGGCAAGCCTGAGCTGAGTACGGAGCTGGGTACTCATCCCTCCGGTATCTACGGCGTGCAGGATTTTGTCCCATAGCCGTTTCCGAGTTGGCAGAAGTGGATAATCGAGAATGAGTGCCTCATCATCATCCATCGAGTGGGCAATTTTTGTACCCGCAAGATGCCGTGAAATTTCTCCATTCACCGAATTGAGAACCTCATGGAGTGGTTTTCTCATTGTCTCCTTCTTGCGGAGAACGGTCTGGTGGAGCACGGCATCGACATCTTTGGACTCCAGAGAAACCCGTAGCGAAAATCTGCCCTGGAGCCGCTGGAGCAGTAAATTTGCCTGGAGTGCTTCCTGCCCTGTTGCGATGACGAGGAGTTTCCCGCCGAATTTTTTACAGCAGTCTTCAATGATCTCCTGAAACGCGAGGAGTTGACGGCTTCCTTCGCCGATTGTCAGGTACTGCTGGACTTCATCGAGCACAAGGATGACCAGCGGCATCTTCCCTTTCGTGGCACTTTTTAAGAGGAAGATGTCGTTGAGAAGGTCCATCAGCTCAGCATTGGTCATCTGCCGGGTCGCCCGGAACTGGCTGCCAAGAAATTCTTTTGCCTGAGTAGGAGATGTTGCAAAACCGGGTTTGAGTTCAAGGAGAATTTTTGCAAAATGGTCCGAAACAAAGGGACGCTCAATATCTTTCTCTTTACCGATTGCACGAAGCTTGCTTCGCATCTTATCAAGTATCTCTTCCTGCGCAAGCCAGAGATGTACCCGCGCAATATCGAGATTATCAGGGAATCCGGCGGAACGGAGAACAACCTGAAGCACAGCAAGCCGGGGATCATCGGAATCGCCACTTGAAAGGGTTCCTGCCGCTGACCAAATTCCTCCGGACCTGCGTGCTTCAGTTGAGAGTTCCTTAAGAGATTCTGTTACATCTTCCGGCAGAGTACAGATCCCGCGTGCTGTTGCACCATCAGCAAAATGGAGATCAGCCCATAAGAATTCAAGAACCCGGACCAGATGCGATTTACCTGAACCAAAAAATCCGCTCACCCAGACCGCTGGCTGCGAAGGGTGATCGAGATTCGCAAGATAAGATTTGAGGATTTTTGCAAGGCCATCATGGTACGATCCTTCGCAGACAAAATGTTCGAGTTCATACCGTGCGACAATCCATTGCTTGTCTCCCTGATCCTCCGGGAGTGGTCCTACTTTTGCCACCCCATCGTTGGGTAACGTATAGGAGGTCGGATCGTTATAGAATACCTCCCGGTTTAGAAATGACGTGTTCTTTTGTGCCATTATTCCATCTCCTCTGCCTCAATCGGTGTTGCCAGATAATTCCATCCATCCCTTGCCTTTAACAGACGGTAGTTCTTTCCGTCCCGTTCTCCCGGAAAGAAAACCAGCAGGCGCCCCGGTACCGGAATGGTTTTTACAAAATGTTCCACGACCTTACTTACCCTGATAATCCCATAAAAAGAACCAATCCCAATTAATGCAATTACGGTAGATGAATCAGCCCCCTCGGTCAATTTACCGATGTTTTCGGAAAAAAATTCAAGGAATGTATTTTCCTCATATTTCAGGTCTGATGGATTTTTGAAATATTCTTCTTTATAATCATTGGTAGCAAGCCATTGATCGAAAATGCCGGTGACATCCAGCGGCAGCCATGCATGGCCGGATTCCTGAGTCGTTATTGCAAATGCGTCGATTTGTTTTCGTAACCTTCGCTCCTGTGAAGGATCATAAACACAGAACCAGACTTTTTCCTGCGCTGATAATAGATCTGCCCATGGTAGCGAAACCTGTTTTTTGTAAGCGGAGAGAAGATCATCAATTTTACTCACGCTTTTACCCCCACATTGAAAATTTCATCAGAGATACTAATTTCCATCATGCCTCCGCTCTCACGATATCGAATCCATCCCTTTTTCATCGCATGCTGAAGATATTCCTGAATTTCATAAGCGGTTGCATCGAGTGCCCGCATCCAGATTGTGTCAAGCAGCATACGTCCACGATACCCTGCAAGATATCCGATAGCAAGGGCGAACACACACGCAGAAGTATTACTGTTTGCCTTTGTACGGGTTTTTTTCACAAGACCCTGAAGATGGCCGGATTGCGTCCATGATGATAAGAGATTCCGAGTCATAGATGCAGTTACCGACGGACTATAACTATTCGGGAATGCTTGTTCAATCAATGCTGATATTTTTTCTTTATCGGCAATTTTCCCGGGCATAAGAGATAAAATGTAGGGTGCCGTGATCCGCAGTGATGTATCACGGGAAAGAGCACATAGAAGTGCAAGTAAAGGACGTTCCTCTTCTATGCTGACACTCCAGGCCCATCGTAACGTATTGTAAAGAGGAATATTTGGATCAAGTCCAAATTTTTTTTTCAAATGGCCAAATGTTTTCTTTCTGCCGGAAATGCTCTTTTTGTGAAGAATATTCTCGTTATAGACTTTATTCCGGATTTCTTCTATAGGACTATTTTTGGTAGTAGCATTGAAGAGCATAGCCAGATCCTGGAACATTATTGTTCGGGCAGTATGAGCACCAACATCGTTAATAAATCCTGAATCTTCTGGATAATTTTCATTATTTAACGGGCTCTTCACGTGTTCTGTTATCCAGTTGATCTGATAAATATGTTAGGAAAATATGTTTTTCAACCAAAAAACGCGATTTTTCGAACTCCCTTCAGCAAACCTGAATCCCGACTCCTATAGTGCCTTGTTCAGCCGATGAACCCAATGGCGGAAGCCATAGAGAGCTACGTAACCAAAAGTGCAGTTCGCCAACTCGTGGACCCGATTGCAAACGTTGTGGCGTTCAACACCATCTCCAGTAGGTCATCGACGACAACCCGTTTGCATGTGTAGCCTATATGACCCCGGGCTGAACCACGACCCGGTAGAAAAGACCAGAGAAGGGTACAAGGTTAAGATCATCTACCGGGACTCCGATGCAAAGACTGCCGGCACCCTGTAAGACAAGTTCAACACCTTCGCCGGTTTCTGTGCACGAGCCACAGCGATTCTCGTAAACACGGCCCTCTCCACTACTCACAGCGGCACATCTATCTCCTTCCAAACCACCCCCCCTTCCATCAAAATCCTGTCTATTGCACCGATCGATACATAACTCCCCAAAAAGTGCCGGTACGCACACGTCCGGCGCTCGCCCATTCCACATCCCGGTCAAACACCACACCTCACGGCCCCCGGCTGCACTGCCCCATAAAAGCCGGCCAGCCTTCGGGCTTTAACAGGGGGGGTCCTGCCTGAAAATTTTCAACCGGACCTTGGTTGAAACGTGAATCCGTATGTGCCTCTCAGAAGTGCGAGCGTGCGGGAAAAATGCATCAGACCCTGCCTGAAAATTTTCAACCCGATTTTGATTGAAAACTTTTGATCAGAACTTGCGTGAAAAAATTTCAAGTGAACCCTGAAATAAAAAGTTCACACTCTCTCCCCATATAGAAATCCCCTCGACCCCGCTCATACGCACCCCTTAAAAACCCCCTTTTTCTAAGCACTTAACAACGTCTCCAATCCGGGCACGCATCGGCCTCAGTTCCCTTAAAATTCCCAAACCAAACCCAAAATGAGCCCCGTTTCAGCTCAGATAACACCCTGTTTGATCGAAAACTCCTGGATATTTTGCATGAACAGGGGGTCCGGAAGATATCGTTAAATTAACGTCGGTATCCGACGTGAAGATACTTCGATTTGACCCCCCAAACAGACCTTTCTTTCACTTTCCACCTACTTTAGCCCATCTGATAAGAGATCTGCCAGCCAATTGAGCCCATTTAGACACTTTTTAGAGCCTGATTTATGCCGAATCCGGCCGATCGGGGCGCAATATGCGTTTTTTAAAAAAGATATAACTCCATTTTTCGCGAATTAGACACTTTTTGGGAAACTGGGACCCCCCTTATATGAAAGTCTCCGACGGAGAAGTGAGTTTGGTGGAGTGTAGGTCTCCCTGACTCCCGGGCCTGAATGATCGATCCCAAAACAGGCCTTCTTTTCACTTTGACCGTGCTACCCCCCCAGCCACTCTGAGTTTCGCCTCCCAATAGCGTACAATAGCGTTTTACAGCGCCAAGGAAAACGCCCCGTTTGCCTTAAATCGTTCGCAAAATGCTTTCCCTGAAAAAGTGTGTAAAAGTGTACGGTTTTTTGCACAAGTTCGGGAAATGACCTTCCCGGATGGGCAATCCGGGGCCGTAGCGGAGCCGGATTGGGGGGTGGGAATGCAGGTATCCGGGAGGGGGGTTTACAGTGGAAGTTTTGTCCCCAGGTCTCCGCGATATTCTTTTTTTAGCCCTGTCCAGCAATGCCAAAGTTAAGTTCCCTCTGCAATCTTCCTAATCCGGAGCGTCCCCATCACCGACCCCCAGCTGCGCCGCGCTCGCAAGATCCGGCCAGCTCCCGGGCTTCAGCGGGGACGAGTGGAGCCTTGCCGGAGATTCCTCGTCCGGACATTTCCCGGCCGGACTGTGCATGAAAATTTGGTTGTGTCCAATGATCGGCTAAGATAATCATCTTTGGGATGATCTCATTGTTAGTTCAAAACAAAAAGGAGACCACCCCAAATGGAAATTATAGTCACACTGCAAGTAAAAGTTTGCCTTCCTGATGATGAAGTAGT
>JAUSBW010000256.1 GCA_030651815.1 Methanoregula sp. | reverse complement strand
CGTGAACTCATCCTGCCGGGCCTGCTGGATAGCGTTAAGCAGATCCGACTCTTTCTTCGTCATCTTCGATTCCTGCCCGCCGGCCATACCGTTGAGGAGCGTGAAGAGATCTTTTGCAGATATGAAATCTGCCTCACTCGCGTACACGCACAGCGTCCCGTCTTCTTTGGTCTTCTGGTCACGTTGCTGGTAGTAAAGCGCCGTGTGGCTCTTGATCAGATCGTAGAGCATATCGGGGTTTCGCCGGTTGTTGATAGCGTGAAACCGGATCCGCTCTGAGAACGGAATGATCACCCACATCATCTGCTCGTGCATAATCTGCCAGATGGCCCGGCAGGTCACAAGTTCTATAGACTCATCGACTATCGTGTCCGGATCCTGCTGCTCCTTCTTCTGCTTGGCTGCAAGCACTTTAGCATCCTGCTCCGGGGTTTCATCAATCCAGCAGGTGAGCATCCGGTTCATCACCTGATCATCACCGGTCCCTTCCTTCTTTGCAATCCACCAGACGCACCGCTCGGGAATGGAGCAGACCCGGGGGGTCAGGTCCTTGGTTACAGTCGTATGGGTGATCGGTTCATCGAAGTTCGAGGTCGCGGACTTCAGGATTTCCTGGATGGCATCGGACAGATCCGTGTCGTCACTCATCAGCACGGTCCGGGGGGAGAGGTCGGTCATGTAATAGAGCGCCTTGTTGCTCATCGTGCCCTTCACTTTGTACCGGTCCGGGACCTGCCGCATCATCTTCTTGAAAGCGTGAGTCTTGCCCTTGCCGGACTCTCCGGTGACCGAGACGTGCAATCCGTCCGAGTTCTTCACTGCCTGCGATGCCATCGTGAGGATCAGGCACCGTGCAAGAATCTCATCCCCGATATGCTCCTGCGCAAATGCGGTGAGCATGAGTGAGAGCGGGTCACCGCGAGCGAGCACTTCGGCAGCCTCCGCCCGGAGTTCCGGGTTTTCCGGAATGGCAGGACCTGCGTCACCTCTTGCTTCTGCCTTCATCTTTGCCTTTACTTTCCTCTGTGCAGTCTGTGCCTGGTCCCATTGTTTCCGCCGGTCCACCCGGCCCGGCTCGAACTGCTCGCGGAGATCCTGCCACCGCTGAGTACCGCCGCCGCAGGACGCATGCTTGCATCCCGCAAAGATCGCCCCGCTCCCGAACTGGATCGCAAAGGCCCCGTCCTTATGTGCGGACGAGAACGGGCATTGGTCAAGAATGTAGAGCGTGCCGCCACTGTACGGTTTCTCGGACCGCACCCCGAGCCCATGAACGGACAGCCATCGGCGCAAGTCGAAGCCCTTGTCCTTCGCTGCAGTCGGCTGTTGTGCGTGCTCCTCGGTCGGGAGCCGGGCCGTGAGATCACGGAGCTGCTCCGGACTCACCATCTTCAGTTCATCCGGAGCCGAGAGGATCCGACTCCGCCGGTACGGGCGCTCGGGTGTGTTGTCACCCTTTCGCGATACCGTACCGTAGAGCTTCCAGATGCGGGCCGCGTTGAAATTCGCCGTATCCACGCTCACCCGCTCATCCGAGAAGAGCGTGTCCAGCGTCGTGAGGCATGCCTTCACGAGCGCAGTTGCTCCCTCATCGTTCGGCAGGTCAATGCGATAGAGAAGGTGGGCCCCATTACCGGAGTCCGCCCGGATTGGGTCCGGGATGCCGAGCCCGGTGATCCACCGGGCAATCTCTTCGGCTTTCGCCAGCGCAAGGCCGTGCTCTTCATCCGTACTCGATACCCCGCTCGGTTGCAGCGGGTCGATATCGATAGGCAGCCAGCGGCGGCGCAGGATATCCGCGTCGCTCGTTGTGCTGTCCTTCTTACCGAGCCGCATCTTGATCCGGTTCGCCCGTCGCGAAAGCAGGGCCGGGTTCACTTCGTTGAGGGTGACATAGATGCCGTGGACCGAGCCATCGGCATCGAGCGGTTCTGTTGAGCGGACGAGTGTGTCGAAGTCACTGAAGTACCCGCTATGGGTGAACTGGTCAGTGAGCGCCCGGACCTCGACGATCTGCCCGGGCCCGGCTATCCGGGCTACTGCATCACGGAGCAGTCCATCCACAGGCCACCCCTTTGCTCTGGCTGCTGGTTGTCCGGAAAGAGGAGCGGTTATTCATTGTTCTCTTCTCCTTTCTCCTCTGCATCTTTATTCCATGTCACGCGGTGCTCGGATGTTTTTATCGTGATTGTGAAGAAATGTCCTTTCTCCGGTCGCGCTTCAATGTAAACAATCGCCTCACGCTTCTTTTTGATCTGGTCGGCGATCGCTCTTGGGATGAGGTAGAGCGGGATACCCGCCATCAGTTCGGAATTTATTCCCGGCAAATCAACTCCATCAGTCATTGCGCACCTCCTCAAAATTCTCAGCGAGTCGCCATCTGCCGTCTTTGAGACAGGCAATTGCTACGAGGTAGTGCATCGGGCTTGTGGCCTTTAAGTGGTCCAGGGTTTCCTGATCGATTTTGAAATTCTGAATGATCCGGGGTTTGGGTAATGTTGATGTGCCAGAAGAGAGAGAGATCATTTGTCCACCTCTTCGCGAGCTCTGGACAGGTGTGCCGGGACCACGGTGTTGGTAGCTAAGGGGTCCCGTGCATTGCCTTTACTTTTTCGTTGAACGTTTTTCATACGATCGCTCCGCCGGTTGCAACAAATACCCGGTTCCTTCCGCAGGGATATTCCTTGATCGTGCCTTTTTTGGCGAGGCGGGAGAGATGTTTGGTGGCGGTAATCGCTGTCGTTTTTGCAGATTTTGCTACTTGTTCGATGTTCATTACCGGTGTGTTCTGGAACGCTCCAAGAATCC
>JAUSBW010000047.1 GCA_030651815.1 Methanoregula sp. | reverse complement strand
TCAGGAGGTATTAAGATCGATTGACAATCATTGAAGATGCTTCTTAACTTTCAATAATACTCCCTCAATCCAATTTACCCAAATTTGATGAATTAATACATTCGTTTAGGAAAGGATAATTCTTGTCATTTTGATTTTGTTAACGTGCATATGCATTAAACCGGCCTGGTGGAATCCCAAGAGAGAACGGGGTGTTTCTTAAAAACCGTATCTCATTGTCAAGATTAATTTTATGATGTCTTGTGACTGGTACAGGTTTTCATGGACATGCGACATTGCCCGGACCCGGTTCTCCTTTCTTTCAGACAGAGCAACGATAGAGTACCAATCATTCCTTCTCCGTAACGATAATTGTAAACGCTGTCCCCGCCGTCCGGTCCAGTTCAATAGTGCCGTCCAGCTGGTCCACAAGCGAGCACACGAGCCGTAGACCCAGTGACTCGGCATTGCGCCAGTCAAAGTCCTCAGGGATACCGACACCGTTGTCCCGGTACACAAAAGAGATGGTATGGTCTTTTTTTTCTGCCGAGATAGTAATCTCCCCTCTTCTGCCGCCAGGAAATGCATGTTTGAGCGAATTGGATATGAGTTCATTGACAATGAGTCCCAGATTAATTGCTGAGTTGATGTCAAGGAAAATATCACAAATATCGGGTTTAAACAAAATTCCTTTTCCCTTGGCTCCCAGGAAGTCAAACAGGCTGTTCCCGAGGAATTTGATATAATCGCCAAGATCAATATTCGAAATATCCGATGAACGGTAGAGTCTTTCATGGACAAGCGCCATGGCTTTGACCCGGCTCTGGCTGTCTTTGATCGCCTGGAGGGTTTTTTCATCGGTGATGTACCGCGACTGGAGGTTTAAGAGGCTTGCAATAATCTGAAGATTGTTCTTGACCCGGTGGTGGATCTCTTTTAAAAAGATACTTTTCTCATCCAGTGATTCCTGAAGCTTCTTTTCTGCGATCTCATGCTGGAGGACCTCGTTCTGGAGCAAGTCGATGGTCATATGCAGTGACGCTGTCCGTTCGGCAATCCCCTTCTCAA
Source organism: Methanoregula sp. (assembly GCA_030651815.1). Classification (GTDB taxonomy): domain Archaea; phylum Halobacteriota; class Methanomicrobia; order Methanomicrobiales; family Methanospirillaceae; genus Methanoregula. The sequence goes on along the minus strand of JAUSBW010000047.1, from coordinate 1,026 downwards.
GGTCCACATTGTAACGCTGGAGCTGCAGTTCTGCTGCTTTACGCCCGGTGATATCATGTATGATAGCAAGGACCGTTTGTTTGCCCCGGAGATCGAAGAGCCGGGCACTCACTTCAACCGGAATCCGTTCCTTGTCCTTTGTCAGAAAGCCGGTCTCAAAAACAGCATGCCCCCCTTTAATAAGCTGTTCAGTAATCGCCGGAATTCTCTCGAACTGCTCCGGGACATCGATATTGCCGACGCTCATATGAGCCATTTCATCATGGGTGTACCCAAGCAATCGGCATGCCTGTTCATTTGCATCAATGAATTTCCCGGGGCCTTCCGGTGAGATCTCGTGGACAAATATACCGTCATTGGCGTTCTGAAACAGCAGGCGGAACCGCTCTTCGCTCTCGCGCAGTTCCTCATGGACCTGCTTTCGCTTCAGATCAGAATATAACCACAGGGAGAGCAGGATGAGGGCAAGGGTGGTGCTGAACAGAATAACCGCTGTGGTCATGGCTATCTGGGACGAGGCACCGCTTGCTTCAAGAATCTCCGGCAGCGGTGTTGACAGGCCGATTGTCCATGTGTTATTGCCTACCCTGACGGGCGTCCATGCAGCAATCTCCGGGCCTTTTTCCGGGAGCCAGACATAATACCCGACCCCCTCCCGGCCATGGGAAACATCCGCGGTCATCTCCTCATAGTGACTTGCCCCGTTTTTTTGCTGTAAGGCAAATATCTGCGCCATGCTCTTGCCCCAGTATTCCTTGGGCAGATCTGCACTCTCGTCGAATACGATGTGATCCGGCGCATAAATCCAGGCATCACCGTTTTTTAACAGCTGGATGGGATCGATTAATTTTGTATAAATCTCCTGTTCAATGGCCGAAATATCATTTCTGCCAAGCACCTCCGTCTGTACGTATACGTACTCTTCAACACCGCGGGCTGCTTCACGGACAATCTCCAGTTCAGTCTCCTGGTATGAAGATATCGCTGTATCAGTCGCAACCTGGTTTATGTTGATGATGTAAAAGA
>JAUSBW010000046.1 GCA_030651815.1 Methanoregula sp. | reverse complement strand
GATTGAAGGCACTTTCAGATGCGTTCGAGAAGGATATCTCAATTCTCGAACCTCTTGAACTGATTGTAACCGCATCGTTTTGCACAACCGGACCCGGTAATTACCTGCGGGAAAAGGGCGAGCTGACCCTGTAATTTTTTTTGTTGCGAAGTTATTTCCATCTGGCGACGAGGGCCGATACCCACATCAATTTCTGATATCGTAATTTGCTACACATACTGTAGCCATTTTCTTTTTTTTTAAGAGTGCTTTTGATCTCCTGTGGGTATGTTCCCATCCGCTTATCGATGACTGTTTCCGCATGCCCTTCTTCCCCATCATGACACCCATCCCTTCAGCAACACCCAAATGCGCAGTCTTACAGATAGGTGTTCAACCCACGGGCCCGGGGGAAAAAGGAGTCAACAAAAATGGCAGATTTCGTACAAAACTCAGAGACCAAAAGTGCAATTCGCACACTTGAGAGCCAGATTGCAGACGTAACAACGTTCAATTCGATCGTCCAGTCGGTTATCACCGACAACCCGTTTGCATGTGTATCGTATATGACTGCCGGTGTAACTCATGACCCGGTTGAAAAGACAAAGGAAGGCTACGTCGTGAAGATCGTCTACCAGGACACCGAGGCAAAGACAGTCGGCAGCCTGTCTGACAAGTACAGCACCATTGCCGGTTTCAACGCGGGCGCAACCGCACTGCTCGCCAGTGCCCCCATCACCGCAGCACACGGCGGCACTGCTGTCCGGGACGCGGACAATGAGACATACAGTGCGACCTTGAAATGCCACGACGCAAACGGTGAACTGTTCAATATTACTTTCAACCGCAAACGCCTGTCACTCACGTCCTATTCGGATGAAGCCATCCGGACGAAGGTCGAGACCTGGGCAGACACTGTGGCGGCCCTCGGCTAGATTCGCCAGACGATAAAACCCGGGAGGGAGGAGACCTTCTTTTGATTCCCTCTCTTTTTGGTCATTTCGTCTTTTTTTTACGGAGGACCGTTATGGACATTGAAATTTTGGGGGTTTTATTAGGAGCTGTGCTTCCGATCTATCCCGTACTGTTTACGATCCACCAGAAGATCGGACAATATGATGAGATCGTTAAGGAGTTCAAGAAACTCCGGGCGGAACACGAAAATCACAAGGAGAATTATCATGGAATCTGAAATCGCAAGGCAGCCGGTTGCTACGGTGACCGGCCTCTACCGGGGAAAGTTCGACGGGCTTGAGCCGCTGACCGTGGATAAACCGCTCACCCGGGAAGAAGTGCGGCGCAATCCGATATTCTATGAACTGGACCTGCACCCGGAGCAGGGTGATGAGAACCTGACCGGACAAGGTGATGAGAATCTGATCATCGATGTGATCTACGACAACCTCTCGCCCATGCGGTTGCAGGACCTGCGCCGTGGGACCGATATTCCGCGAGGCGTCCGGTTCTGGCCGGACTGGTTCGATATTCCTCCCTACGAGGAGATGCATGACATCGACGGGCGCCGCGTTTACCCGCGTGCTCCGGGCATTCATACGGTCCAGATCCGGACAGGTCGCCGCAAGTTTGCCCAGATGGGCCGGGTCCGGGATTTCAGCCCGGAGAATGGCGGGTTCACGAGCCCGGTGTTCGAGATCCGGATTGCGGGTGACAAAGATGTTTGAGATCCTTAATTGCATAAGGCATGAATGTCCGGGATCCGGATTACCGGTGATACGAATGATTGAAATGCCGAATATGGGTGACACGAATGTTTGAGAATGAGTTGCAGACCCGGGCCGCTATCTGCGGGACCGGGATCCTGCTCGGGCTGGTCTTTGTGCTGGCCCATCTTCCTCTCATCCTTCTGATTGTACCGGTCGCTGTGCTGTTCCTCGGTCTCATTGCGGACCCAGAGGAGACGCACGCGGTCTGGTATGGGATGCTGAACTCGTTTGGCATCTTTGATTTTTCTGCGCTGACGGATGCTGAGCGTGTGAACTACACGCAGAAAAAACATTACTTCTGGTTCGGGGAGGTTGGGATGGCGGCGGCGCTGGCTGGTGTGTTTGTGATCCCGATCGGGATCTTTCTTGCGGGCCGGACCGAGATCTCTCTCGCGTTCATCTGCTCTACGATCCTGTTCCTGCCGCTGTTTGTGTTTTTGCCAAAGCTAATCCAGTGGGCTATGAAGGCGGACACGAACGCGGTGATAGATATGTTCGGGAAGAATGAGCAGGTAAAGAAAGTTTTCTGGTCGTTATTCGTGGTGATGGGCGGCCTCGTGCTGACACGGGTTGTTGACCCAATTACCGTGCAACAAATTTTAGGGATTCTTACTTCGGCTGGAACGTAAAAAAACCGGGAAAAAAGCAGAGGTGAGATTTCATCCCTGTTTTCTCTCTTTTGATTTTTAGCTGATTTTCGCCAATGTTTGTACAGACCAGATATTTTCAGATGTGATCAACAATGACAGACAACAATCAAAAAAACAGAACCGGGAGATCCTTTGGGATCATCCCGGAGCGGAGAAGTGACGGCGTTGCCGGGCCTTCCCGCACGGTACCCGGAGATGAGTCCGGTGCCTCCGGTGACTGCGATGTGAACAACCCTGAAACGGATGTGGAGTTCTTAAGAACGGCTCAGCGATTGATTGAGCGGTATGAATCCGTATCCGGTGCAGATGATGCCGGACAAGAGAACAACCAGCAACCGGGTGTAAAGATCAAAGACACGCCGCCGCGACTTGTGGAGCGGGCAACCGCACTCAGGGGACTGAGTATCTGTTCTGCAAAGGATTCAAAGAGCACCTGCCGGAAGCGGACCGAAAGGGATCTCCATTCTCCTTATGCCGAGGTACCATATATCAAAACAGAGCATGCGATCCGTAATCTTGTCTGCTCGCTCATGGAGCGACAGGACCGGATGAACGAGGAGATCTTCTTAAAACTCAATGATCTCAAATACCGGTTCGATGATCTCGAACTGAGCAAAAAGTCGCGTACGATAAAGCAGCCGGGTACCGGTAATGAGGCACGAAAATGACGGCGGATACCAAAAACCCGGAGAGCGATGAGGATCTTATCCCCGCTCCCGATGAGCGTGAGCAGGACCGGATGGATGAGGTGATTCTGCTGAAACTCAATGATCTCGAATACCGTGTTGACGATCTCGAACTGTGCAATAAGAAACGCGTGACAAAGCAACCGGGTTCCCGAAAGGAAGCGTGTAAATCGGCAGATGGCGGTGAGGTGTCGTGACAAGGGGGAGAAAGCCGCTTATCGCTCTTGGTGAGGCTGAAGTGATCGGCAGAACCCGGGGTTGTGTGCTGCCAACGCCCGGAAGGCGTGAAGACTATTTCGATCTCATACTCTTTATGGAACTGCTCACGACATTTATCCGGGTAAAGCGGAGCACCATCCACATCAGCGATCCGCAGGAGATCCTCGTGATGTACCGGCGCGAGATCATACGGCTCCGGAAGGTTTCCTTAAATACGGTAGTTGCCCGCGAACTCTGGGTTCGATCGCCCCGGGGGAGCTGGCAGTTCTTCCGGATCCTTGCTGACCGGATTGTTGAGTGCCGGCGGGATGGAACGATCATCGAGGGTCTGGATCATTCACTTGCTTTTCTTGAACTGGAGGTGAAGGTTGTCCATGCTGTGGTGAGTCCGGACCTTCCGGTGGAAGTGTTGTCGGGTCCCGTGCCATTGGGTGGAAACTGATTCTTAATATCCGGATCCTTTTTTTTGAGGGGAGACCAACCCCTTTTTTTAGGAGACTTTATGGGAGCCAAGCCCCTCATGGAGGAGTGCACTCTACAACCAGAGGGGTTCTCCGTCGTGGGGTCGTGGGATCTTATGGGGATTTTATGCTGACTGTAGGGGCCCAGGTTGCAGAAAAGGGGGAATTCCGTCACACGGTTTTGGGGAGTCGCTATTTTGGGGTGATTTGAGGCAAACCGGTTTAGATCTGCGGTTTGAAATGTACGCTAATGGATGCTAATGGAAGGCAGATCGCGGTGAAGATGACCTTTAGGTTGGTGGGATGGGAAAAACTGGGGTTTTTTCCCGGATCCCGGGATCCGGATATGACCTTTGGATCCCAAGGGGGAGATGATGTCGGGAGTTTCCCTGGGTGCCGGTGTCTCCGTCGTGAGGGTGCATACCCCATGAAGGTCTTTGGTTGGCCGGAGCAGTATTAGGTTGCAGAAACAGGGGAATTCCGTCACACCGATTTTAAGAGTCGCCATTTTGGGGTGATTTGAGGCAAACAGGGGTTGATAATTGGTCTAAAATGTACGCTAATGGATGCTATTGGGAGGCATCCGACTGATCAGATCGTTCAATATCACCGATACCCGTTGGAAAACCTCCATTTTGATCACGCCAGGTATCTGTTTTTTAATCGGGTGAGATGCCTGCATTGGAACGAGAGAGAAAATCTGGGGTGTCCAGAATGGGAGGGTGGACCGGATTCTACCCGGAACCTACCGGGCGGGAGAGTATAATTTTTTATTTGGTTCGAACCCCGAAATGAAACACCGGGAGATTGATCCGAAATGAGTAAATTACTTGTAGGCGATATTTAGGTATTAGTATACAGCAACGTTCTGGTGAAATGAACTGTTGATATTCAGATGAAAAAAATGTGCATTTTTATGAAAATTTCAATTATTGGTACTGGATATGTCGGCGCTGTCACCGGCGCGTGTCTTGC
>JAUSBW010000045.1 GCA_030651815.1 Methanoregula sp. | reverse complement strand
AATATGATGAGATCGTTAAGGAGTTCAAGAAACTCCGGGCGGAACACGAGAATCACAAGGAGAACTATCATGGAATCTGAAATCGCAAGGCAGCCGGTTGCAACGGTGACCGGTCTGTACCGTGGAAAGTTCAGCGGGCTTGAGCCGCTGACGGTGGATATGCCGCTCACCCGGGACGAAGTGCGGCGCAATCCCATCTTCTATGAACTGGATCTGCACCCGGAGCAGGGCGATGAGAACCTGAGCGGGCTTGGAGATATGAACCTGACCGGGCATGGTGATGAGAACCTGATCATCGATGTGTGCTACGACAACCTCTCCCCGATGCGGTTGCAGGACCTGCGCCGTGGAACAGATATTCCACGAGGCGTCCGGTTCTGGCCGGACTGGTTTGACATTCCACCCTACGAGGAGATGCACGACATCGACGGGCGCCGGGTGTACCCGCGTGCTCCCGGCATCCACATGATTCAGATCCGGACCAGTCGCCGGAAGTTTGCCCAGATGGGGCGGGTCCGGGATTTCAGCCCGGAGAATGGCGGGTACACCAGCCCGGTGTTCGAGATCCGGATTGCGGAGAGTGGCGATGTTCGAGAATGAAGTGCAGACCCGGTGCGCGATATGCGGGACCGGGGTCCTGCTCGGGCTGGTCTTTGTGCTGACCCATCTTCCTCTTATCCTTCTGATTGTACCGGTTGCTGTGCTTTTTTTCGGTGTAGTTGCAGACCCTGAGGAGACGCACGCGATCTGGTTGGAGAGTGCCGATGTTTGAGAACGAGTTGCAGACCCGGTGCGCTATCTGCGGGACCGGTGTCCTGCTGGGACTGGTCTTTGTGGTAGCTCATCTTCCGTTCATTCTCCTCATCGTGCCGGTCGCGGTATTGTTCCTCGGCGTAGTTGCAGACCCGGAGGAGACGCACGCGGTTTGGTACGGGATTCTGAACACATTCGGCATCTTTGACCTTTCTGCGCTGACGGATGCAGAGCGAGCGAACTACACACAGAAACGACATTATTTCTGGTTCGGGGAGGTGGGGATGGCAGGTATTCTGGCGGGGAGCATCGCGGTCCCTGTCGGGATCTTCCTCGCGGGCCGGACCGAGAACTCGCTGGCATTTATCAGCGCTGCGATCCTGTTCCTGCCGCTGTTTGTATTCCTGCCTAAGCTGATCCAGTGGGCGATGAAGACCGACACAGATGCGGTGATCGATATGTTCGGGAAGAACGAGCAGGTGAAGAAAGTGTTCTGGTCCTTGTTCGTGGTGATGGCCGGTCTCGTACTGACACGGGTTGTTGACCCGGTTACCGTGCAACAAATTTTAGGAATTCTTACTTCGGCTGGAACTTAAAAACGGGAGGAAGGCTGGGGTGAAATTTCATCCTTGTTCTTTCTCTTTTGATTTTTAGCCAATGGTCGTCAAAATCAGACATTTTTAGAAGTGATCAACAATGACAGACAACAAACAAAAAAACAGAACCGGGAGATCCTTTGTGATCATCCCGGAGCGGAGAAGTGACGGCATTGCCGGGCCTTCCCGCACGGTGCCCGGAGATGAGTCCGGTGCTATCGATGACTGCAATGTGAACAACCCTGAACAGGATGTGGAGTTCTTAAGAACGGCTCAGCGACTGATTGAGCGGAATGCTTCCTCATCCGGTGCAGCTGATGCTGAGGAAAACATCCAGCAAGAGGGTGTAAAGATCATAAACACGGATCAGCAACTGGTGGAGCGGAATGCATCCGGTGCTGCTGATGCCGGACAAGAGAACAACCAGCAACTGGAAATGAAGATCAAAGATACACCGCCGCGACTTGTGGAGCGGGCAACCGCACTCCGGGGACTGAGTATCTGTTCTGCAAAGGATTCGAAGAGCACCTGCCGGAAGCGGACCGAAAGGGATCTCCATTCTCCTTATGCCGAGGTACCGTATGTCAAAACAGAGCAGGCGATCCGTGCACTGGTCTGCTCGCTCATGGAGCGCCAGGACCGGATGAACGAGGAGATCTTCTTAAAACTCAATGATCTCAAATACCGGTTCGATGATCTCGAACTGAGCAAAAAGTCACGTACGACAAAGCATCCGGGTACCGGTAATGAGGCGCGGAAATGACGGCGGATGCCAAAAACCCGGAGAGCGATGAAGATCTGATCCCCGCTCCCGATGAGCGTGAGCAGGACCGGATGGATGAGGTGATCCTGCTGAAACTCAATGATCTCGAATACCGGGTTGACGATCTCGAACTGTGCAATAAGAAACGCGTGACAAAGCAGCCGGGTATCAGGAAAGAAGTGTGTAAATCGGCAGATGGTGTTGAGGTGTCATGACAAGGGGAAGAAAGCCGCTTATCGCTCTTGCTGAGGCTGAAGTGATCGGCAGAACACGGGGTCGGGTGTTGCCAACACCCGGCAGGCGGGAAGACCATTTCGATCTCATACTCTTTACGGAACTGCTCACGACATTTATCCGGGTAAAGCGAAGCATCACCCACATCAGTGATCCTCAGGAGATCCTCGCCATGTATAGGCGCGAGATCATCCGGCTGCGGATGGTTTCTTTAACTACGGTAATTGCTCGCGAACTCTGGGTCCGGTCGCCCCGGGGGAGCTGGCAGTTCTTCCGCCTCGCTGACCGGATTGTTGAGATACGGCGGGATGGGACCATCATTGAGGGTGTGGATCATTCGCTCGCTGTTCTTGAACCGGAGGTGAAGGTTGTACGTGCGGTGGTGAGTCCGGAACTTCCGGTGGGGAAGGTGTAGTCGGATCCCGGGCCAATGGGCAAAAAGCAGATCTATGGTTAAATATCAGGACCCTTTGGTTGTTGGGGGGGGACCAACCCCTTTTTTTAAGAGACCTTATGAGATAATGTCTCTAATGGAATCCGAACATTCTGATGGGAGGTGTCTCCGTCGTGAGGAATCAAACCCCATGAAGGTCTTATGCTGATCGGAACTATTTGGGTAGACCAACCCCTATTTTTAAGAGACCTTATGGGAGCATACCCTCATGGAGTCCGTGCACTCTCCTGCCAGGGGTTTTCTCCGTCGTGGGGGAGGGAGATCTCATGGGGGTTTATGCAGTTCGGAGCGGTTTTAGGTTGCAGAAACGGGGGAATTCCGTCACACGGATTTGAGGAGGCGCCATTTTGGGGTAATTTGAGGCTAACTGAGGTAGATCTGTGGGTTAAAATGTGCGCTAATGGATGCTATTGGGAGGCATCCGATTGATCAGATCGATCAATATCACCGATACCCATGGGAAAACCACTGTTTTGATCCTGCCTGGTATCTGTGTTCTGTCTATTGAGATGCCTGCATCCGAACGAGATAGAGTCCAACGTGTCCAAGGTTTGAAGTGAGCTCCGGATTCCCCCTGAAACATACCGGGGGGTCTGATGCTTATCGGGGCTCCGCCACTCGCCGAGTGGGCTAACCCCTGCCGGAATGTAAACTAAGATCGTGCAACTTTTTAAAAACTCACTGATGAGCGGAGGGATAGGCATGACACTCTGCTGGTTTGTAAGATATGCTACACAGCGGCATCAACCGGATTTCAATATATAGTGAAATCCTGCCTGCTCAAAGTGGTGATCTGATGAATATGCAATGTCGATGCCTTCTTTTTTCATCACAACAAAAGAGATGCAATCGGTGAGGCTCCAGTCTTTGTCATTGTATTTGAATAAATCAAGAGCCTGACGCAACACTCCTTCATCAGTATTTACAACGTGGATTTGGGGAGATACATAGCAATATTGTATAAAATCTGAAACCTGACCTTTATTTGATTTGGAAAATGTATTGCCAATTTCAATAAGGATGGCCTCAGTAATCCAGACCGCAACGTATGTCTTGAGATCCTTTTCTAAATTCAGAGCTGCCTTGTGAAATTGATCATCATTATTGATGATGGCAACCACAAACGAAGTATCCAGAAAGATTTCTCTCTTATTCAAGATTCACCGTTTTTTAGCGTCCCATACAGATAATGATCATGCTCTTTTGACCAGTCTTTTGGGCCATGCGCAGTTCCTGCAATACTAAACAGGTAGTTTATTGCATCATCTGTCTGTTTCGGTTTAACTTCTTTTATAGAAATAAGGCATTCACTATTTGGTGCCAGATCGATAGGGTCGATCACATGAAATGAATGACCATCAAAAGTTGCCCTTACGGTTTTTGTTGCCATTGCATCAAATTATCCTGAATTATGTATTATTCCGGGAGTGTATCAACATTCGCATTTCTAAATAGTTCTTGAGCGCTTAGAGGATGTGTCATATGATGTAGACCCGTGGGAGGTAGTCGGCATCGTAGGGCGAAAACGGATCCTTAAGGTCTGGACACTTTATTTTTTGATGGGTGAATCAACCCCTTATTGAAGAGACCTTATGGGAGCATGCCCCTCATGGAGTCCGTGCACTCTGCTGCCAGAGGGGTTCTCCGTCGTGGGGTCGGGTGATCTCATAGGGGTTTTATGCTGACCGTAGGGGCCCAGGTTGCAAAAAAAGGGGGAATTCTGTCACACCGATTTTAAGAGTCGCCATTTTGGGGTGATTTGAGGCAAACAGGGGTTGATAATTGGTTTAAAATGTACGCTAATGGATGCTAATGGGAGGCAGATTGAAGCTAAGATGACCTCTGGGTTGCTGGGAGGGGGAAAACAGGGTTTTTTCCGGATCCCGGGATCCGGATATTACCTTTGGATCCTATGGTAGGAGATGAGACCATGGGTTTCCCTGGGGGCAGGTGTCTCCGTCGTGAGGGATCGCACCCCATGAAGGTCTTGTGCTGGCCAAAACTAGTTTGAGATCCGGAATCACAGATTTGAGATCTATGTCGCGTAGAAGCCAATAACGGATTGTTCTTCGTTCACAGATCCGGTGCATTACGAGATCCACAATAAAGAGAGGAATTTTAATCGAATCGTTTCAAAAATACATAAATAGTACAATACGATACAATATTGTACTATGGACGAATCTGTGAAAACAATTCTTCATTCATGGATTGATAAAAAAATTCCTGCCATCAAACCAAGAAGCATAACGTTAGATGAGTATATTAACGCAAAGCCAAGGAAAATTATCGTTGCAACGGGTTTCCGGCGATGCGGAAAGACCTGCCTCATGCTCAGGTTAATCAGTACCCTGCTTGTAGAGAATCGCAAAGAAGAGGTAGTTTACATAAATTTTGAGGATGAACGAATACCGCGTGATACAAAATTCTTATCAGACCTTATCCCATCGATAAAAGAGACTTTTTTTGCTGAACCGAAATTTCTGTTTCTGGATGAAATTCAGGATATGCCGGACTGGAGCCGGTGGCTGCGTCGGATTTATGATAATTATGATATCGCAATATTTGTGACTGGCTCCAGTTCAAAAGTATCCAGCCACGAAATTCCAACCGAGCTCCGGGGGCGGTGCCTGGAAGTAAAAGTGTTTCCTCTTTCGTTTAAAGAATTTCTTGCATTCAAAGAAATACAGATTGATATTCAATCTGTCCAGTATTCTGAAAATGAGCGGGCAACGGTGATAAAGGCACTGGAAGAATTCCTTTATTATGGCGGCATGCCTGAAGTCGTTCTTGCTCCGGAAGATAAGAAAATTGAAATTTTACAGCAGTATTACAGCACGGTTGTGTCAAAAGATATTTCGGAGAGATTCCGGATCAGGAACGATGAAGCCCTCAAAGCCCTGCTACGGTTACTTATTAACTCGAACCGGTATTCAATAAGCAAGATATACAATACCTTAAAAAGTATGGGATATGCTGTGGGAAAGACCAGCCTTGCCAATTACATCGGCTATATTGAATCCTCATATTTCCTGATTAGCATCCCGGTTATTTCACCAAAAATTAAGGAGCAGATGCAATGCCCACGCCAGTGCTACCTGATAGATAACGGGTTTATTTCCGCATTGTCCACCCGGTTTTCTAAAAATTCCGGACGCCTTTATGAAAACGCGGTGGCAATTGAGCTCATGCGGAGAGCAGACTTTGACACGACCATTCATTACTGGAAGGACCGGTTTGGTAAAGAGGTGGACTTTGTGATAAAGGTAGGTACGGAAGTCCGGCAGTTGATTCAGGTCTGCTACGAGATTTCGCATCCCGATACAAAAGAGCGTGAAACGAGCGCGATCTTACGTGCATCCATAGAACTGGAATGCGATAATCTTCTGGTAATTACCGGGGACTACGAAGGGACTGAACAAGTGCATAACAAGACCATACAATTCGTTCCCCTCTGGAAATGGCTTTGTACCGGTTCAGTACATGGGCAAGGATCCAGCCTATCAGCTATCCCCTCTTAAATTAAATTTTGTCAACCCCGATACATTCTCATTTTTTTTAAACCGGAGGTTAAGGTTGTCCATGCAGTGGTGAGTCCGGAACTTCCGGTAGGGAAGGTGTTGACGGACTGTGGGCCCTTGGGCGGAAACTGATCCTGAAGGTCCGAACCCTTTGTCTTTTGAGGGATGAACAAACCCCCTTTTTTAAGAGACTTTATGGGAGCCAAGCCCCTCAGGGAGTCCGTGTCCGGTCCTGCCAGTGAGGTTCTCCGTCGTGGGGTAGGGTGATCTCATGGGGGTTTTATGCTGACCGGAGGGGTCCCGGTTGCAGAAAAGGGGGAATTCCGTCACACCGATTTTAAGAGTCGCCATTTTGGGGTGATTTGAGGCAAACCTGGATTGATACTTGGTTTAAAATGTACGCTAATGGATGCTAATGGGAGGCAGATCAGCGTTAAGATGACCTCTGGGTTGCTGGGATGGGAAAAACAGGGCTTTTTCTGGATCCGTGGATCCGGATATGACCTTTGGATCCCATGGGGGGAGATGAAGTCGGTGGTTTCCCTGGGGAGAGGGGTCTCCGTCGTGAGGGATCACACCCCATGAAGGTCTTTGGCTGGCCGGAGCAGTTTAGGTTGCAGAAACAGGGGAATTCCGTCACACCGATTTTAAGAGTCGCCATTTTGGGGGGATTTGTGGTGAACCGGGGTATATATGCGGTTTAAAATGTACGCTAATGGATGCTATTGGGAGGCATCCGGCCGGGTCGATCGACCAATATCACTGGTTCAGGCTAAAATCACCATTTTGATCGTTCCCGGTATCTGTTTTTAATCGGGTGAGATGCCTGCATCTGAACGAGAGAGAAAATCTGGGGTGTCCAGAATGGGAGGGTGGACCGGATTCTACCCGGAACCTACCGGGCGGGAGAGTATAATTTTTATCCGGTTCGAACCCCGAAATGAAACGCGGGGAGATTGATCCGAAATGAGTAAATTACTTGCAGGCGATATTTAGGTATTAGTATACAGCAACGTTCTGGTGAAATGAACTGTTGATATTCAGATGAAAAAAATGTGCATTTTTATGAAAATTTCAATTATTGGTACTGGATATGTCGGCGCTGTCACCGGCGCGTGTCTTGC
>JAUSBW010000248.1 GCA_030651815.1 Methanoregula sp. | reverse complement strand
CGCAGCCCCCACTCCGCTGCACTTCGCTTAACCGGCGCATTATCCCAGCACTTCTGCACATCGTCCGGCACATGGCCGGCGAGATTGCCGCCCCGCAACGGTTCCATCACCATGACCGCGATATTTTTTGAAGCCGCGTACTCCAGCCCCACAATCCCTGCCTGGTTGTGCTCATCGAGATAATTGAACTGGATCTGGCAGAAATCCCAGTTGTACGCATCGATGATCTCTTTAAACGTGTCCGTGCTGCTGTGGAATGAGAAACCGGCATTTGTTATCCTGCCATCTTTTTTTGCGATATCGAGAAATTCAATCACACCGAGACGCAGGAGTTTGTCCCATGACTCTTTGCCGAGACTGTGGAGCAGGTAGTAATCGATATGATCGGTGTTGAGTTTTTCAAGTTGCTCTGCCAGAATCCGGTCCATATCAGCACGGGAAAAGACAAACCATGGCGGGAGTTTGGTGGCGATCCGCACTTTCTCCCGGTAGCCGTCTGCAAGCGCCCGACCGAGGATCGGTTCGCTCTTGCCGAAATGGTAGATGGGCGCGGTATCGACATAGTTGACGCCGTGATCGATGGCGTACCGGATCTGGCGGACCGCCCGATCTTCATCAATTCCGCCACCTTCTTTCTTTGGCAGCCGCATGTAACCAAAGCCTAATATAGAAAGTTTATCGCCGGTTTTTGGGACGGTGCGGTAGAGCATGCAGGTTCCTTTCCGGAGATTGGCGCGGGGAGTGGATAAGGATAATGGAGGGGATTTGTCCGGCAAACCGGAACAGGAATGCAGGCATGCCCGCGAGGGAATTATTTTACCGGGACAGGGATGTGCAGACGCTCGCAGAACACATCCATGCCGGGCTCTTTTCCTAAGAACCCGCGGAGCAGCACATCGCCGTCCTGCATATTCCCCGGCTCAAGGATCCAGTGGCGGTAATTGCGGCCGGTCGTCGTGTTGGTCAGGCCATCGCGCTCGAAGCGGGCATAGACATTGAGCGCATACACTTTCGACCAGAGATAACTGTAGTAACCGGCATCGTATCCTCCCATGAAATGACCAATGGTCGCGGGCTCATGGCCACCAACAATTGGGCAAATTCCCATCATATCTTCGTACATCGCGTCAGAGATACTCGTCACATTCACCGGTCCGTTAGCGGTATGAAACGTCATATCCTCGTCTGATAGCATCAGCATGCGGGAGTACGACATCCCGGCGTCCATATCGCGGGCCTCAATCATCCGTGTGCGCAGGTCAGTGGGGAGTTTCTGCGCAGGGTCGGTGTACAGGCCGGAGATGGCATCAAGCACCTGTGGTTGCCATGCCCATTCTTCGAGTGCCTGCGAGGGAGTCTCGACAAAGTCCCATTCCACATTGTAGCCCGAGAGGGTGGAATACGGTGCCCGGGTCAGGCTCGTATGGAGGGCGTGACCGAGTTCGTGGAAGAGTCCTTCGAGATCATCATGCGAGAGAAGCGAGGGTTTGTCCCCCTCCGGTGCCCGCACATTACCGATGAGCGCAGAGACCGGGATGCTGTACGAACCATGGGGCCCTGCCCGCCCGGCCGTCAATTGGTACATCATCATATGGCCATACTTGCCCTCGCGGGGGAAGAGGTCAACATAGAGATACGCAATCGTAGTGCCCTCAGTCGCATCCTCAATCCGGTAGAGTTTCACCCCATCTGCCCAGACCTTCGCATCTTTTACATCGACAAACCGGATATCCAGCAGGACGGAATACTGGTAAAAAATGCCCTGCATGGTCGGTTCGAGCGGGAAATACTGCCGGACCGTCTCGTCATCGAGGGCATATTTTTCCAGCCGGAGTTTTTCTTTCAGATACGCAATATCCCATGCTTCCACCGCAGTTGCCGAAGGGTCGAGCTTTTTCTTTACCGCAAGGAGTCCTTCCATCTCCGCCTTGGCCTTCTCCTTCAGCGGCTCTTTGAGTGCGGCTAAGAACGTGAGCACATGTTCGGTTTTACCGGCCATCCGCCCGTCAATCTTATAATCTGCCCACGTCGCAAACCCGAGTTCCCGGGCGATCTGCTGTCGCAGGACAATCGCTTCTTCCAAAAGCCGGGTATTCTCAACGGACTGCCGGTTTACAAATGCGTACTGCATCCGCTTTCGCGTATCGCTGCTACCGGCACCCTGCATCACGGCCAGGTAATCCGGGGTTTTTGTCGTGACACAATACGTGCCATGGTCTGTTTTTTTGAAACCGGCAAGGACTGCCCCGGGTACTCCTCCGAGTTCCTGCAGGGTGAACTCAAGGGTTGAATTATCGTTGTTTAAGTTTGTCGAGAACCGGGTCTCCAACCGGGAGAGGTGTGCCTTCATCTCCCGGACTTTTGCCAGACGGTCATCGGGCAGGCTTAAACCGTTTCTGTCGAACTGCCGCAGGGTCTTTGTGTATAACCGCGCTTCATCCTGAGTGCGGGGCGTCACGCCACGAATCGCATCGTAGAGATCGCGGCGGGTGTAGACATTGACCATGAAAATCCCTGTCTTCTCCTCGCACGCAGCACCTTCTGCCGAGATTGCCGGATCGGGAGAGACATAACTCATCATCGACAGGGGAAGAGTTGTATCAGAAATATCCCCCATCGCCTGTTCGAACCGGAGCAGGGTGGTATCCACCGTCCATTCAGGTAAGGGAGTGGCAGCAATCGCATCCAGCGTTGCATTTGCGGATACAAACGCGGCATCGCAGCGCTGCGTTATCTCACCGGGAGCATACCGGGAACGGACCGGCTCCTTTGGATCGGGCACATCCAGGTTTGGCTGGGTCCACGGGGTTTTGGTTACTTGCGACATACTTTGATGACCTGCTGATACCTGCGGGAAAAATGGCAGTGGGCATGACAAGGGACATGAGCACAACACAGAGGATAACCCCCTACACCATTTTTTTATAATCGTCACTGGTTACTGGGCGCCGGAATATGATAAGCGGATGGATTTTGACCCTGCCACTACTGCAAGATTATTAATCATCCCCTCCTTTGATTGTTAATGGTGTTTTATGGCAATTGACTGGTATAAGGAATTTGTAAACATCGGGTATACGCCCGCAAAGGATGAACTCGTCTGCCTCTTTTATTTCGAACCGGCAGCAGGCATCAGCCACGAAGAAGCGGCCGGACGAATCGCTTCTGAGAGTTCTACAGGAACATGGACTACGCTCTTTACCATGCCCCCGCGGATGAAAAAATTGCAGGCAACGGTCTTTGAGATCAACGGGAACTATACAAAGATCGCGTACCCGCTCGCACTCTGGGAAGAGGGAAATGCCGTGCAGTTGCTCAGCGGGATTGCGGGCAACATCTTTGGCATGAAGGCGCTCAAAAATCTCCGGCTGATCGATGTCTCGCTTCCTTCTGCCTACATCAGGAATTTCAAGGGACCGCACTTTGGCAATGACGGCATCCGGGATATGATGAAGGTGTACGACCGACCGCTCACCGGTGCTGTGCCAAAACCCAAGATCGGGTTCTCTGCGCAGGAGCACGCAGAAATCGCGTACGAGACATGGATGGGCGGGTTTGATTTCGTCAAGGATGACGAGAACCTGACCTCGACTTCGTTCAACCGCTTCGAAGACCGCGTGAAGTTCATGACAAAACTGCGGGACAAGGCCATAAAAGAGACCGGCGAAGAGAAATCCGCGTATCTCAACATTTCTGCTGACGTGGAGACCATGAAGAAGCGGGCGCAGTTGCTGGCCGACAATGGCTGGAACTTTGCGATGATCGATGTGGTTGTCGCAGGAACAGCAGGCGTCATGACCATGCGGGACTACTGCTCCGATCTCGGGCTTGCCATCCATGCACACCGGGCCATGCACGCAGCATTTGACCGGAACAAAAAGCACGGGATGACCATGCTGTTCCTTGCAAAGATGATGCGGCTTATCGGGGTCAGCCAGATCCATACCGGTACTGCAGTAGGAAAACTCGTTGGCACAAAAAAAGAAGCCATGCTGCTTGCCGATGTACTGCGGGAAAAAAAGACCAAAGCTCTTGGGTATATGGCGCTGGACCAGGACTGGGGCCCAATAAAAAGTGCGTTTCCGGTCTCATCGGGAGGCCTGCACCCCGGCCTTGTTCCTGAAGTGCTGGACATCTACGGTTGTGAGCTGGTGCTGCTCGTGAACGGCGGCATCCACGGCCACCCGAAGGGTACACGGGCGGGTGCGGTTGCAACCATGCAGGCAATTGACGCGTGGCAGGAAGGCATCACGCTTGATGAAAAGGCAAAGAAATCAAAGGAACTTGCCGGGGCGCTTGAGAAGTGGGGATACTATAAGCCGAAGTGATCTGCGGGGGAGGGGGATACTTTTTTTATACCCCAGCGGCAAGTCTGGTTTCCCTTAAAGTTCATGCTTGACAAGATTGATATGATTGTAAAGATTAAAAATGATCAGCGTTTTTTTGCCACATTGAAGTGACATGCAAAAAGGAGATAAAAAGGTGGATGAATGATGAGGACTACAGAAATCGCTGTCAAAAGAGTGGCTCTTAAACCGAGTACGTGGGAACTATTATCTAATCTCAGGAAGCCCGGTCAGACATTTGATGACCTTGTTGGATCTTTGATTACAGCCGAACAAAAACAACGTCTTATGAACGATCTTGATGAGGCGGCTGACGAGCCTTCAATACCCTGGAGTAAGGCGGCTAAACGACTTGGACTTTGAACATGTTGTATGTCAAGCCGAATGTGGAAAAGTTCATTGAACAGTTAAATGAAAAGGATCGGCGGATTGTTGGCGAGCACATTTTTCGTCTTGAGAGGGGTTGGCCCCCGGTTGGCGATCTTGAAAAGTTGTATGATTATCGGTATCGTTTGCATATCTCACGCAGGTACACCATGTTTATTGAGCATGACGGTAACGATACCACGATCCTGAAGATCATGACAATCGAACAGGCTCAAAAGCGGTACGGGCGGATTTGATCCTCTTGTGCCCTGCCGGGTTACTGCGGCACATGGTAACTAAAATCGGATGAATATCCTCGTTCACGATTCTTGTAATTTGCGGGCACTATTTTCTCGTTGATTTTTTTTTATGAAACGCATTTTTCGCATCTGACAGAGGAAACAGAGAGGTTATGATACAGCAGACAGATTAGATATTTTTCACCATCAGGGAAATGCCCCCGTCAAGTCCAGCAAAAAAGCGGATCCCATCCATGCTGAACGCTTCATAGGTAGAAAATCCCATTTCAGAAAAATCGCACTGCTCAAATACCCTTTTAGAAGCCGGGCCGGTACAATCAGCAATGACCTGCCGGAATCCGCATTCCCGGGCATGGGCAAGAACCCTGCGGATCATGGCCCGGGCAATCCCTGTTTCCCGGTACTGCCGGCTGACACCGATCTGGAATATATGCAGAACCGACCCGGCCATAATATCTTCCCGGTTGAGATGCCGGTCCTCAAGTTCATGGATCATGACTACTGCCTCTTTGAAATGCGCAATGAATTCCGACATCACTGCACCTTCGTTCTCCGGGTCGTCAGTCAGATCGAAACAGAAGATGAACCCGGCAAGCTCGTTTGTCGTTTCATGCCGTGAGAGAAAACTGAGATCTTTTCTGACCAGAGAGCGGACATAAAACCGTGCATACGGGAGGAACAGGGCCGGATCCAGTGCGTGACGGTGTGAGGTCGGTTCATCGGCAAGGAAAACTTCCGTATAGAGCCGGGCTGCGGATTCCACATCGGATTCTGTGAGGGGGACACAGGCCGGCTGACCCATAAGAGACGAGCGCAGATCGGGTACGTGAATGCCGTTACCGGAACGTCCCGTATTTCCTGCCATTGTACAGGATCTCTTCTCTTTCTTACCCTTAATTGCTATCCTGCACCAGTACGATCGTTCCCTTGCTGGAGTGTGATGAGACGGGTGAGCCGGTGAATTTTTGTACAGATACCACAAACACGATACATACAGGTCTTTTTCATCATGACAGAAAACGAAAAACCCTACCCGGTATCTGATACGGCGGCACTCGTCATGCTCTGGGCGAGCGGGTATTACGAGCCAAAGCCCCTGACTGGTCCGTATCTTAAGAAACTCGATCTGTCCGCAGGCAAGCCACTGCTGGAATGCTATAACGACATATGTCCGTGGTACTCGGAAGTGATCGTCAACCGGAAGCATTTCATTAAAAATACGGTTGAAGAACTAATCAAAGCCGATAATAAACCAACAACCATCGTCAACCTTGGCGCCGGGTTCTCGCCACTCGCTCTCGAACTCTCACCGCTGCTGTGCGATCGCGTCCGCTTCATTGAGATCGACAGGAATAATATGAGCCACAAGCACCAGCGGTATTCCGAACTGGTCCCGGACCGCAGCAGGTTCATCTCCTGCATCGAATCTGACATCACTGATACGGCCGGTCTTGCGGAGGCTCTCAGGAAAGCATCGGGTGATCCGGCAGGCACGAAGCTTATCGTTGTCATGGAAGGGCTCAGCTACTATATCGAAAGGCCAGCAATGGAGCGGGTGTTTGAAACCCTGTCAGACATTTTCCCGGACCTGAGTATTGTTTTTGAGCATCTCAAACCGTGCAGGCTGGTTGCCGAGGAGCGGCGATTTATCCCGTACAGGATTTTTTCCCATGTCCGTGATTATACCGCTCTTGACCGGATGACAACCTATTCACAGGACGAGATCGTTGCGATGCTGGGTCCGGACTTTTCCTGCAGCTATTACGATATGGATGCGATGGAGAAGAGGAGAACCGGCTCCTGCAGGTACTTCTTAACTCCCGATGCCGGCTGGCTCTCGTGTGCGGTTGCGGTTCGAAAGGCTGGTATGGAATAAGCCGGGGCAGGTTTTTTTTATAACACTCTGTTGATTATTAAAAATTAAAAAAAAGATTCAGATTTCTTCAGTTTAAAATCCAGTTCACAAGGATTGGGTCCAACATCATGTTTGTATGTGCCATATGTAATATGAACATCACATTCAGTCAAATGTGGACATTCCCTACAATCAGATAATGTTTTGATGACCATGATGTTTCACGATTGTTACGAACACGGGTGCTGACAATAAAACACTTGTTGTTCGTTTCAAAAACCAAGATTGACGATTTTAATTAAAAATTGTAAATTTTCAATAACAGTGAACATTATTTTTTAAAAATGAATCTAAATCGGTCCGGCTATTCGCAGGATTGATATTTTCCGAATGCCTGAGCGGTGAACGCCGGTTAAAAAACAGAATTGCAAAATTAAAAGGAAAGTTCATTATCTTCTGCATGGAGTTCCTTTCTCTGCACCCAGAATGCTCTGTCAGGTTTGATTACCAGAACATCAACGGGTCCCCCGACGGTCTTAAACCGTGTCTGAAAACGCATGGTATCGCGGGTGGTTTTCACCGCGTATATGGCAAAATCAATGGCATCCTGCAACGTGAAAAAAGTCCAGTTGATAATTGAAGGGGGCAGGGGAACGGTTTTTCCATCCGGTCCAATAAGACCCACAGGTTGGATCAACCGGGTCATGACATCAACTTCACCATCCCAGGCAGCCCCCTGTTGATCGGGTACATTAATTTTTTTGACTTCGTTCTGGGCCAGAATAATCCGCCAGATGTAGGGTATAAGTTTTCCCCCTTTTTTACTGTATCCTGCAACATGAAATCCCGTGTCCGGAACTTGTGACAGGGATTTGAAATAATCAAGAAGCATTTTTGGAACGTCATTCACATCAACCGTATTTGCTGATAATTTTTCATTGATGAACGACTCAATGTATCCGCTGATGGGAACTCCCGAAATATCTGCAGCCCCGAACGTAGAGATCCCGACATTACCCGGAGCGAGGAATGTTTTGTAATTTGCATCGGACTGGGGAACGGAAATCTGAACCTGCTGGTTCCCTCTTTGCTCGGTATGAGTTAACGTGAGGCGGCTGTCACTGGCCATGACAATACCTTCCTGAACGTATAAAGAGATGATAAAGGACATTTTGAGATCTCCTGATTAGACTTCTCTTTTGTTTATCGGTTAATTATTATGGTTGGTGGGGGTGGTGGGAGAAGGCAAGGGTGATTGGGGTGATGTGTCGGGGAAATAAGCAGAAACACCTTCGCTTTGGTTACTTCTTCTGATCAAATCTTGAAGACTAAAGATAGCATGCTGACTTTTTTACAGTTTCACCCCCCGCATGCCATAACATTCTTGGATATCTATACCAAATACTGTCTGGAGATATGCAGAAGACCCGATTAAGTTACGATGAGGAGGAAACGTTTCGTAAGAAACTAATAGCGCTGCTTCTGAGCGGAGCGGATAAACCAATCGCCTCAAAAGTAAATTTCCAGAAAGAGTTGTTTCTGCTGATCAGGGCAATGCCTCAGTTCGAATCCCTCTTCGATTTCATGCCTCATCGGCTTGGCCCCTACTCAAATAGCGCTGATCATGTAGTAGAGAACAATCCGGAATTGTTTGTTGCTGACAATAAGGGAATCTACCTGTCTGATGAGGGGGAGCGTTTCAGCTCAACGGTACAGAAGGAGATGCGCCCGGAAAACTTTGAGCGGCTTATTCAATCCATAGAATTTATCCGGTCGGTTTATGACCATCTGACTGATGATGAGTTCATGTTCCTCGTCTATATGACGTATGGATATACGGAAAAATCAGATCGGTTCGATGCGTTGCTGAAGCGAAAAAAACAACTTGCTGACAGTCTTCTGCGAAAAAAAATCATCACCCACGAGAGGTATAGTGAGATTATTAAAGGATCAACCCGCGAAAGTAATATTAAAAGATCATCTGATATCTGTTTGAATTCAATGTGAGAGTCTCCGTATGCCCCGTATCAAGACCTTTGTGGAAATGAAACATTTGTTTCAGGCAGGATTCGAGGATAATGTCGAATCATTGTCACAGTTTGGTGCTACCTGTTCGAAGCAGCTTAAAGCATACCTTCTTGAAAGCAACCTCGGCCTTAGCGATGTTCACTGTCCCAAGGAATATGGTCACTGGAAAAAACTGGACGCTGACCATTGGTATATGAATGAAGGGGGTCATTCTCCAGGATCGTTCTTCCTCGATTCGACAAGGAAACGAGTCTGGATTCTCTATAGTCTTCTCGATGCAAGTGAATCGGATGCTGTTGTATCCAAGTGGATCGAAAGTATCAACGGGCTTGACCGCTGCTGGTTATCTCAAAACCAATTGATGCATTTTGGATTTGTAGAATCGTGGAAAGAAAAGGGTATAGGGCTGAAATTTTACGATGGGCTTACCCCAGAAGAAAATGCCGGGAATTTCAGCCTAAAAGCGTGGTACGGAGCTACAAGCCAGATCGAGGGGCTTGGAGATGTGCTTAGGGTAGCCAAAGAAAAATTTGCGATTTACAGCGTCCGTTGGCAAAAGATCAACGGGGGGTCTGTTACGATATCGGCTGAATGGTACAGCACAGGAAAAGTGACAATCAACAAAGCGATGGATGTCGATGATGTTATGCTATCCATCTCCGATATGGCAAACAGATACGAGGACGCAATTTTAGAAGCGACAAAGATCCGGGATCATACGATGGGTGCATTCGAGCTCGACTTTACCCAGAATATCGATCTCAATGCATTTGCACAGGCCGTATCGATGGGAAAAAGTACAATGAACCTCTGGCTGGTAGAGACAGAATCGGAGCCGGATTTCAAACGGTTCCGTGGGGTGGATCTCCATACATGGGATCGGGTTTTCATGGACGTCGCGCCGAACTATGCATACCTCACGGTGCCAGGCAAAGGATGCGTGAATGCAGCACCGCGGATCGCGACCATTCAGGGCGAGGATAACGCGGGCAAGACTTCAATCTATTTCGATGGGGTTGAGATGTTTGGTTGAGACCGATAATCGCATCGTTCTCTGGCGTAACACTATCCAGCTTTTTCATAAACAGGTACGAGTCAATTTCACCGGCCCCTTTTTTGCATCCGGCTATACAAATTACCGCGTCGAATCGCCACTATCCGAACGAGACACGGGAAAACAGAGAACTCCGGATATTTTTGCGTGCGGTCCAAACGGCTGGCTGGTTGTCGAGCTTACCTGTAACGACGAGTCGAAAAAAGGACAGCTTGATGCTGATAAAAACCTTGATCCCAGGAGCCTTTCTCAATACGGGTGCAAAGCATATCCTGCAGTGCCGGACACTATGAGCAGTCGTCTTATTTCCAACAATGATGCCGGTCATTGCCAGAT
>JAUSBW010000247.1 GCA_030651815.1 Methanoregula sp. | reverse complement strand
TTTGGAATGACGTGCCAGCGTTTTTAAAAACAGGAGAAATTTATAACCCGGTGATCAGAGGGTATCAGGATTTGTTTTTTCCAGGATTAGTTCAAGGACACCATCGGAAAACCGCTTTTTACTAAATCTTACTTCATAGGGAATGGTGATCACTTTTTTATATGGATTCGTGCTGTCAGATGCAACAATCGTAACTAAGGTTGAGTGATTTTCAAGATCGATTTTGATTTTTTCCTCAGCTATACCGGGCAGTTCTGTAAGGATACGAAGGGATTTTCCATCATCAACAAGAGTTGTTGCTGGTTCGATTGTTTTTATTGGTCCGGTATTGTCAAAGTTTCCTGTTACCATAATCCTGCTCTCCCGTTACTTTTTTATGGACCACGGTGTTTTTTTTTGGTTATTTTTCAGAGGGTATTTACTCGTGGATGGCAGTTCGTGAGGCAAAATCCCCAAAATCTGGGCCACCCCTCTACATCCACACGTGCGGTATTATACAGATAACTGTTGTAAGGATCAATAACGTCAAATCATTCTTTTTCTCAAAGATGACGAAACACCACCCCGGGTACCATTAAACCATGGGATTACCTCTTTATGAAAGAAGATAAACCTCACTGGATTTTACAAATATTGTTTCGTTTTTTCATAATACCGGTTCCAGCAGGTCCGCAATTGTCCGGCACATTGCGTCACTTGCGTCACATTGCATGCCATTTCCGGGATCTTTTTTTTGTACTATTTTCTCGTAAGAGATCCCGGAAAAAGGGTACATAGTGACGCAAGTGACGCACTTGATCGATTTTTTTGTTTCATGAAGCATGGGTAAGCACGCTTGAACGGCGCCTTCACTGAATTGACAATCGCATCGCGGAGAGTGAGATATTTTTCCTGCGAGCCGCCAATCTGGTATTTCTTGCCGGGATTGCGCCGCGGTTGGCGGGATGATCGGAGGACATAGAAAAATTCCTATAATGATATACGTGATGGTTGAATTAAAAGATCATGCCCATAGAACATGATCGACAGCGGGACGTCATGTTGGATCTGTTTTATATTATTCAATAACCATGTAATTTATACGAGCATGACATCTGTAACCGATGAGACGACAATCAAAAAAATATACCGGGATTCTGCCGAAATGTTACTGTCTTATACGCTCTCAAAGATCACCCGCCCGGTGACTCTTGAAGAAGTTCGCACCAGGATTTCAACACATCTTCCTGATTCCGTGGATTCCACGGCCCTCATCAGAACGCTCAGGAACCGTAAATATGGCGGGATCTAGGGTAACTACGGATACTACGGTCCTGGTAAGGGGACTCGTTCCGCCAAGAAGAAAACGCCAGGATGTAATTTCCGAGGAATATATTCGCCTCCACTCCAGTGCCTCTGAAGTGTTACGCAGGATCGAACAGGGAGAATACCAGAATCACATCCCCCTCTTAGCTCTTATAGAAACCGCATGCGTTGTTTCCCGGCTAACCAATGATCCGGAAAGTGCGTCGCTCTCCGTGTCTTTTGTCAGCAGCCATGCAAAACTTTATGATACTGCCGACCTGCTTGAGCGATCCATTGAGATTGGGATTGCATCAAAAGCAAGTGGATTTGATGTTATTTTTATGGCATGTGCTGATATAACGGGGTCTCTGCTCATCACGGATGACCGGAAAATGTACGAAAGAGCACGGGAATCTGGTATTGATACTACACTGCTGAGGGAATGGGAAACCGGTTAATGTTTTAACAAATATTCTCGCGTTCTGTCATCTCCGGGTGGAAACCTGTCCCAACTTCCAGTAGGGAACCAACCCGTCCATGCAACTCCACAGTCCCTTCAGTCGGGGTGGTAATACGGGACAAAATCTTAGAGCAGCGTTGACTTCCCCGCTCCATTCCGCCCGATAATCCCCACAACCTCGCCTTTGCTCCACATCAAACGACACATCCTTTAACGCCCGGAATTCTTCGGCAGGGGAAGCGTTATGAAATCGTTTGAACGGCGCCTTCACTGAATTGACGATGGCATCGCGGAGAGTGAGATATTTTTCCTGCGGTCCGCCAATCTGGTATTTCTTGCCGGGATTGCGCCGCGGATGGCGATGGTGTCAGAAGACATGAAAAGGTTCCTATAATGGTATACGTGATGGTTGAATTAAAGTATCGTTATCACCGGCCGTTTCACTGATGGCACAGATCCGGTGCTCCCCGGTACATTTGTGTAACTGGAAAGGCTCACCGCATCGTCCCCCCAAAAAAGGTCAGCCGGTTTTAATGAACACGGCGTCTGATATCGCTTTGAAATGGGGATCACCGGTGACCACCTTATGACCCCCGGATCGGGCTGTTGCGAGGATGATGGTGTCGGCAATCCCGCCTTTGAATCCCTCATTTTTGAATTCGCCGGCAAGAATGGCTATATCTTCCGTCACCGGTATAACAAGACTCCTGATACCGATCTCTGAAACAACATGGGAGATATTCTCCGGATTCTCGTGGTTCTGATGAAGGAATTTTATCATTTCGGTCAGGGTAATTGTGGATGTGAACAAGTCGATGCTGTCATTTTCAATATACTCGTTCACACGTGAATCTTCACCGAGATAATATTCAACCCAGACCCACGTATCAATGACGAATCCGATGAGAATCATCCTCCTCGCGGGTAAAATGACCGATGCCAGGTAATTTTCCGAATGACGACGGGAGATGTTTCCGTCGCTCGCGTATCAGGAACAGAATTGCCTGTTCATAGGTCTCGACGCCAGACTGTTCTTTGATTTTATCCAGGTAATCCTTGGTATGAGGGGTAACCTGGATAGTGGTCTTAGGAACTTTTCCCCTCCGTACGGTCAGATCCTGATCCTGGGGGTGATGAATTGCCTGAGTCATACTATAGACTACAGCAGGACACATTATTAAATTTCGTATCAAAAAAAAGTCGCAATCCAGCAGACTGTATCAACAAAACATACATTACCTTTCATGAGCTCCCCGTTTAGGAATGCCATGCAGGTAATGATCGTGCTCATAGGAAAGGTCTGGAATATTTGTTGTTATAGCAAGTGATGCAATATCAAATGCAGGATCCTGCTCTGCATCTGCCACTTCCGGCAAAGGCCACACGGTAACGGTATATTTTTTTCCTGCTTCAAGATTGACCGGACCGGAAGGCCGGAATACCGAACCATCAAACACCACTTTTACAGTTTTCGTCATCCTGCCAGACCTCTCGTATGAAAATCCCCATTATCCCGGGTACGACTGTAGAATCATTGTATGCTATTAACTCTAAAATGTCAAGTTACAAATGAATGGTGTATAGTCCATATCGCAAGATCTATATATAATGAAGTAATATATAATACTCATGTGCTCAAAGTACGACAAGAGAAGAAGAGAAAACGTTAGTTTCATGGATAGAAAGTCATATCGACCTTTTTTCAGTTCTCTTTAATCAAACGTCGCTAAAAAAATGTTTTTCGATGAAAACGCACAATTGTTGGAACCTTGCCTTTGAATATGTTAAAGGTCTTGTAACAAACCCGGACAAATGCAATCTTACTTCGATCTCTGACAATTGCAGCGATAAAAACAATCAGGCATTCAGTCACTTTTTATCACAATCACCTTGGGATACCCGCACTCTCCTGAACTGGATACGAGATTCCGGATGGCGACTAATTGGGAAAAACGGAGCTCTGGTAATCGATGAATGCGGCAATCCGAAAGCCGGAACGAAATCTGTTGGAGTAAAACGACAGTATTGTGGAAACATAGGCAAAGTTGAGAACTCTCAAGTGGGAGTGTATCTCGCGTATGTGAAAAATGGAGCCCGCCTACTCATCGATTATCGGTTGTATCTTCCCAAAAGTTGGTGTTCTGATCCCGAAAAATGCAAAAGTTCAGGAGTCCCTCAAAGTGAACAGACATTTCGAACGAAAGGGGAACTGGCGTTAGAAATGATTGTTGATGCTATTCGTGCAGGACATCGGTTCACCCACGTGTGTATGGATGGATTTTATGGATCTCAACCATGGTTACTGACCAAGCTTGAGCAAATGAAAGTGACCTATGTGGGGGATATCCAGTCTGTGAGTCGTGTGTATGTGACTAAACCCGAGTATTCAATTCCCCCCAGAAAGGGGAATCGCGGGAGAGATCCATCTCGGAAAGTTGTTCTCAATACTCATGCCGTCCGAGTCGACGAGATTATAAAAAACATTACGCATTGGAAAACAATAAAAATTCGCGAATCTACCGAGGGTTTTCTGATTGTAAAATTTACAGCAGTAAAAGTCTGGCGAATCGACAATCAGATCTCCCGACCTCTTCCCGTCTGGCTCCTTATCCGGAAAGAACTTGATGATTCTGAAGTAAAATATTCATTCTGCAATGCCATCGGGATCCAATCATGGGACCGTCTGGCAAAGATGCAAAGTGATCGATATTGGATTGAGCGATCGTTTCAGGATGCTATCGCTCTTGCCGGCATGGCAGATTATCAAGTGAGAAACTGGAATGCATGGCATCATCATATGTCGTTGGTCCTCCTCGCAATGTTATGGATAACAAAAGAACAGCATACGATGCTTGAAGATATACAAGAGATTACCATTCAGGACGTTGTCAGGGTAATCAAACTTATTTTACCTGTGAAAGTGCAGACCGCTCTCACTGTTGCCAGAACAATACTGAGAAATCACCGGAACAGAAGAGACTCACGAAAATCTAAAATGAATCGGAAGATGCGGTTAAATCAGTGTAGCTCGTAGAAAATTGGAGAGCCGGTATGTGTACTCAAACACAAATCTTAGCTTCCGGCTTCCACGTAATACTGGCTTTTTTGAGGTTTAACTCCTTTTATTGACATGGGGCTAATCGAGCTTAGGGGTTTGGCGTAAAAAAAGTTTGAAACGGTAAACCCATATTCAGTTGTTTGAGTTAAATTGCGCGATGAAGGCTGCGTAACTTTGATAATGTGACATTTTAGAGGTAATAGCAAGGGAGAAAATTGTTCCTCCACATTTTTTCGTACTTGTCATTTTTACCTCCTTGATGGATATCCTTCATGTTGGTTCGGGATATACCATCTTTGTCAGGAAGCAGTTTTTAGAGCAAAATTTGGAATGACGTGCCAGCGTTTTTAAAAACAGGAGAAATTTATAACCCGGTGATCAGAGGGTATCAGGATTTGTTTTTTCCAGGATTAGTTCAAGGACACCATCGGAAAACCGCTTTTTACTAAATCTTACTTCATAGGG
>JAUSBW010000043.1 GCA_030651815.1 Methanoregula sp. | reverse complement strand
TGTTTTCGCCAACTCAAAATTGATCCAGAGCGCCAATCCGAAATTGATCCACCCTATATAATCAAAAGGCTGTGGAACAGATAAACCTCACGCAACCTATCTTCTCCTGAAACTCACGCCATTCATGTTAATAATGGCAGAACGGTGAGTAATCCGGTCAAGAATAGCAGCAGTCAGGCTCTTGTCATGAAAAATTTTGATCCAATCCGAAAACGAGAGATTTGTCGTAATGATCGTACTGGAAGTTTCATAACGGGCAGCCAGCAGTTGAAACACCAGTTCAGCGCCCGTCAGATCGAATGTAATATACCCGAGTTCATCGAGGATGAGGAGATCCACTTTTTTAAACTGGCGCATAAGCACAGACAAGCGATTATCCTGGCGGGCTTCAATCATCTCATTGACAAGACCCGCAGCAGTCCGGAACATCACACGGTAATTATGCTCGCATGCAAGCACTCCTGCAGCAATAGCTAGATGAGTTTTTCCCGTACCCGAGTTACCGAGCAGGATCACATTCTTTTTCTCCTGAACAAAACCAAGAGACTTCAGTTCAGAGAGTGCTCTTTTACCATCTTCCGGGAGTGAGTCCAGTACCAGATCCTCGAACCGTTTCTTTGTAGGAAACCCAGCTTCGCGCAAAATTTTCATCTGCCGGTTCAGCATACGTGCATTAAGTTCTGCCTGAAGAGCGGCAACTAAGAACGATTCCAGTTCATCGTTTGATGAGGTAGATTCGCAGTAGTATGAGTAGACTCCGGAGATGTGGAGTTGTTTGCACAAATCAGCAAGGGGAGATACCATCATATCGGCCTCCAATCAACTTATCAAACGTAGAAAGTTCCGGTTCATCCACGCAGAAATCGTCAGTTATGGAGAACGGTTGAATCATCTGTTCCTGCTGCTGGATAATGAACCGGAGTGCATCGTAGGTCGGAAATATTTCCTGTTCTGCCAGTGTGTTAATGGCGTAGCTCAGTGCTTGTTCAGATGAGTTTTTGATCAGGTCGAGAATGGGCAGGAACTCTTTTGGCTCTTTCTGGTAATGCCGGTCGAACAGTTTACGAATCTTTATATCGAGATTTGCCACTACTTTGGAGTTCCGTATGGCCCCGGGTTTCCGGTGAAACGTTTTTATGAAATGGTTAATATTCAGACTATATTCTCCCTTACCTCTCTTGCGCAGATGTGTTGCGATTATGGTATCTCCATTGAGCATTTCAATTGTGTTTTCATACAGTCGCAAAGTGATATCATCACGCCGGTAAGTATCCGGGACTGAATAATAATTCGTGTCACAAGTGACAAACGAATAATTGGAGATCGCTGCTCGTTTGAGAGTGTAGTTACTGAATTCAAGAACCGGTAGCGGATGCATTGTCGGGCGTTCCTGTTCGAGTCCTTCGATGGGTGTAAGGCTCCGACGATGCACAGGACCGCTATTGATCTCAAGAAGGCGTTGTTTTAACCAGGTATTTGCGTCGTCAAGAGTGTCAAACGAAGTTCTTTCGGCAAATACCATCCGTCTTACATAGCCGATGCTCTGTTCATCGGTCCCCTTTTCCTGAGGAGAGCCAGGATTACAGATGACCGGAGTAAATCCGTAATGCATTGCAAATTCTAAAAATTGTTCGTTGATCTGTTTGGTTTTTGAATTGTAGACCGTAGACATCTGATCATATACCATATTCGTTGGCACGGCGTTTATCTCGTTGAAGAATTCTATGTGCGCCTGTATTACCTCCAATAAGGTTTCACGGGAGTAAAGACGACTCACGCGGTACAGTGAATGGTTCAGGACCATTCCGGCAAAATGATATTTTAACCATTTTCCACCTATGCAAAGATCAACTTTGCCCCAGTCAAATTCGGCACGTTCTCCGTTTTTTGGTTCCTGGAGGATATACACTTCTCGCGGTCCGTATTCCTTTTTCCAATCGGCTACTTTCTGCTTTACGCTGCTGTAACCGATTTTATGCCCGGCGTTTCTGAGCAGTTCATAGATACGTCTCGCGGTGAGTCTTTGCTTTTTCGGACGCTCCATATTCGTTTCAAGGTACTGGTAAATCTTTTTAAGAACTTCCGGGGTTACTACACGAGGGGGTTGAATGATCTTACGGTTTTTCGGGATTATCCCCGTTTCTTTCCCCGCCCAAACATTGTTTACCCGGCTGATGTATTTCGTTACAGTGTTCCGGGATACTCCAGTCCCACGAGAGACTCTTCGTTTCGAATCGTAGAGTTCATACAAATCTACCATCTGGCGTATATCTGTCATGTTCTTCACCTCACGTCCCACCTTGTTTGATCTTGGTATGGGTGGAACTCGTCTTCAGGTGGATCAAAATTGGATTGGCGTTTTCACGTTTAGTGGATCAAAAAGGAATTGGCGAAAACATCCGTTTTTGGGGGTGTAAAAAATGTGCTTAAATATTGCTCTGTTTGCCCAAATACGGCAGTAGTGCGCTCTATTAAAAGGCCGCCAAGGGTCTTTTTATCGAGGTTAATTTTGCCCGGTGTTTTACCCGTTTGAGGGGATTTTCGCCAACAAAAAGCCCATTATTGAGGTCATTTTTTCCGGGGGTCTAAAAACAGAGCATTTTTAAAGAAATTTTACCCAAATACTTGTGTCCTTCAGGGATAAGATTTGACGATCTTCGGAGCTCCGCCCATCGCCGCGCAGACTTCCCCAACATGAGATGTTTTGCCGGAAATGAAGACCGGTCGGGATTGATCGTCTCCGCTGCACTACGTCTCGCTTCACATCACATCGCTGTTTTTCCGGAGTTTCCCGGTTGAGATGATGGCACCCCCCAACTCGTAGCGGCGCGATGAAACTCCCGTGAATGCTTAACTACCCGGTCCTGATG
This sequence comes from Methanoregula sp., assembly GCA_030651815.1. GTDB lineage: Archaea > Halobacteriota > Methanomicrobia > Methanomicrobiales > Methanospirillaceae > Methanoregula. Next base: position 20,033 of record JAUSBW010000043.1, on the reverse strand, counting down.
TTAAGGGATCAGAACTCCCCGTCCTGCTCAAAACTCCGCCCGTACCGGATCGCCAGTTCCGCCTTGTACAACTCCCGGCCGAGATACCCGGCATGGTCGGGCAGTGTAACATCGCCATGCGAGAGGATTGTGTAGAGCACATCCTGCCAGCGTCTGCCCTGCACCGCCTTCCCGTGGATCACAGCAACAATCTGGTCCCCCTCAATCCCGATCCGGAAGTTGCCCTTGGGATCGCAGGTGATCTCGTCCGGCATCTTTTTTGCGGTCATAATAGTCTCGTACTCAACCGGGGGTTCGCGTCGGCGTCGTTTCTCCTTGAGTACAAGCAGGTCAATGCCCAGATCCTTGGGATAGGGGCGGTCACAGGTAAGTAACATCATTTCAGTTGCCCGCTGCATCTCACGGATCGATCCTTGAGTCTTGTCCGAGCGTTCGCTCGAAAAGATCACCGATGCGCCTACCTCCTTTGCCATACCGGCCAGCAATGCGTTCGCCCCAACCGAGTCGGCATCAAGGAGCTCGACTACGTTGCCCGCCCCAAAGAAGAGCGGATGCCCGATATTTTTAAAATTCTTCAGCGATGCCACCAGCCCGGAACCTACCGGCTGGAGCAGTGGATCAGCAATGATGCACGCGATGCCGGTGCCTTTTGCCATCGCGATATTCTTTTTGAGTGTACTGTCCCCTGGCACAATGACTGCGGCCACACCCGCTTTAGCAACCTCGCTCCCGATCAACGGGATGTTTTTCTCCTGCAGGGAGAGGACAAGGTCAGCCCGGACGAGCGCTGCCCGGATCAGCGCCGGGTCTTGTGTATCCACCGCGAGAGGACGGTCAATATCTGCAACAAGGGAAAATGCCCGGGCTACATCCCTCGGAGTTGCATCGAAACCAAAACCGAGATCCACGATATCTGCGCCTGCTAAAAAGAACCGTTCCACAACCTCGCGGAGTGCTTCGCACCGGTGTGCATCCATGATCTCGGCGAGCACCTTCATCCGCGATCCGCCGCCAATCTTCATACCACGGATTATAAAATCAGCGCCGGCCTCCTGCTCCATCTGCTCAAGCTTGCGCATAGCATCCCCTGTCTTCTTTACTGCGAGGAATTCATCAGCAGGAACTGTGCGCGAGAGGGTAATGGTGTCGAGCAGTGGCAGGATAAGGGCGAGATCTGCTGCATGGTGCGGACCGCGATAGACCGGCACACCGCTCTCCCGCTCCACTTGTTCGAATGAGGCTGTGCACATCCCGGAGATGATCACCATATCGTATTTCCCTTTTTTTATCAGGATCCGGAGTGCATGCGGGGTAAGAAACGAGGCAATCTCCCCGGTCACAACCACATCCGCATCAAAACCTGCTGCCGCTTGTTTCACCATCAGCTCCGTGGCGGCACCAGTGGGCAGCAGGATGCGCATAAGTTCCCTTAATACCAGAGAGATAAAAACACTATGATCAGATGCTGACCTGCGATCTGCACGTGCATACGAATTACTCCAAAGACGGTGAGAGCAGTGTCGAGGATATAATCAGGGCAGCTGAGGCGGCAGGACTCGACGCGATCGCCATCACCGACCATGATTCGGTTGACGGCGCAAAAAAGGCACTCGCGTGTGAGACCTCTGTGCTCGTGATTCCCGGTATAGAAGTCACCACAAAACAGGGCCACCTCCTTGTTCTCGGCGTTACCGAGATCATACCCGCAGGGCTCGATGTGGAAGAGACAGTCGCCATTGCCCGGAGAATGGGGGCGTTGCTCATCCTCCCTCACCCGTACCATGTCTGGCGGCACGGTGTCGCCCGCAGGAGAAAAGCCGGCATGATCGTTGTAGATGCCGTGGAATCCTTCAACAGCCGGTACATTGTCGGGTCAGCGAACAGGAAAGCGGCACGGATGGCGCTGAAGCTGGGCAAGCCATGTGTCGGCGGAAGCGATGCTCACAATGCCCGATTTGTTGGATTTGGCAGGACGTATGTCGATGCGGAGAAGAATGTGCCTGCAATCCTTGATGCCATCCGGGCCGGTAACGTCACCTGCGGCGGAAAACAGACGCCGTTGCGCACCTACACCCGTCAGTCACTCAACAACACATGGAGAAAGATCAAACGGATAACACGGCGCATGCACCTGCGGTGAGGCTCGCGTTCCGGGTCTCATACCTTGGCAGCAGGTTCTATGGCTCGCAGATGCAGGCAGCCCACCGTACGGTGGAAGGAGAGTTTGTTGCTGCATGCCAGCGGCTGAGCCTCTTTGATGACTGGCGAAAGGCCGGATTTTTGTCGGCAGGGAGGACGGATCGCGGTGTCCATGCCTGCGGGCAGGTGATCGCGTTCTCAACGGAGGCTGCGGATCGCGCCCGGACTGTCATCAACACCCAGCTCCCTCCTGATCTCTGGTGCAGTGAGTATGCCGATGTGTCACCGGAATTTCATCCCCGGTATGATGCGAAGTCCCGCACGTACCGGTATTATTTTTCGAACAGTCTCCATGATCCGGCAGCAATGAACCGGGTTGCACAGCATTTTTTGGGCAGCCATAATTTTACAAACTTCGCACGGGTAAAGGACAAGAACCCATACCGGAACATCCTTGCTGCCCGGGTGGGAGTGGAAGACGGGTTTGTTTTTTTTGAAGTAACAGCCGGGAGTTTCCTCTGGCACCAGGTACGGTGCATGGCCTCGGCACTGCTCCTTGTTGGGAATGAGGATGCAGATGAGGATTCCATTGCCCGGTTGCTGGAAGCAGATGCCCTGCGACCACTCCAGCCCGCTCCTGCAGAGGGTTTGATCCTCTGGGATACGGACTGCGGTGTTGCGTGGACACCGGTGACTGCAGAAGGGCAGAGTGGTGCATTTATGGATCATCTTGTGCGGCACCACGCGCTCATGGAAAAGGTATGCCGGGTGCTCAAAACGTCACAATTCTGACCCGTTAGTCTGAAAAGCGATTTTCGCATATCACATACGTAAAAACTGTCATGTCGATATTTCATATGGGTTTGAAATGCTGATAAATTTCATTTGTGATGTCTCTCACCCCTGATGGGGTCGCTCGGCCGTCTCGTCGGGACCTCGCTGGGCAGGTCAGTTTAAAGAGATAACCGGATCCTGAATCGCCGCGGGGGCGTCCCTTCGGGGGCGGCGACGTTCATCATATTGGGGGTATGAGGACACCAGCCCCCATTTTTGTTATCCACACTCTTCATGTGTTACCCATTCAAAACAGCAAAGAACAAAATACTGCACTTTGACATTAACTGAAATTCATTCCCTGCTTTCACTTACGAAATGGTCATGCGCCCGTTTTCTTTGATTTTTCCCTTACGGGTTTCATTCAATCTGTCGTGCACAACCGCTTGCAACCGCCGCTTCGCTGACCGCACGGGCTACTGCCTTTACCACATCACGGTTAAGCACCGCAGGAAGGATCCTGTCCCTGCGCGGCTGTCTGACATAATTGGCGAGCGCATGAGCAGCGGCCACCTTCATCTCGTCAGAGATCCGTGTTGCACAGACATCGAGAGCCCCGCGGAAGATCCCCGGAAATGCAAGGGCATAGTTGATCTGGTTGGGAAAATCGCTGCGCCCGGTCCCCACGATCGCCGCCCCGGCGTCGAGTGCATCCCGGGGAAATATCTCCGGCATGGGATAGGCAAGGGCAAATATGACGGGGTTCTTGTTCATCGACCGGACCATCGCCGGCGTGATTATGGCCGGTACCGATACACCGATGCAGACGTCGGCGCCCCGCATCGCATCTTCAAGGGTCCCGGTACGCCCGGTTTTATTGGTCTCCTCGGCAATGATGAATTTGTACTTGTTCGTATACAACCCCTCCCGGTGGCGGTGGATTATGCCCCTGCGGTCGCAGACGATAATATCGTTCACGCTGCTACAGAGATTCGGATCATACCCGATGCACCGGAGCATGCGGGTGATGGCAAACCCGGCAGCCCCTGCCCCAACGACAACGATGTTCAGGTCCTCGAATTTCTTTTTTGTCACCCTGCAGGCATTCAGGAGTGCGGCAAGTACTACAACTGCGGTTCCGTGCTGGTCATCATGCATTACCGGAATGCCGATACCCTGCAGCGACTCTTCGAGTTCAAAACATTTCGGCGCTGCAATATCTTCAAGGGCAATCCCCCCGAAAACCGGAGCAATATTTTTTACATCATCGGCAAATTCTGTGTGGCCACTCTCAAAACAGATAGGAAATGCATCGATGTCTGCGAGATGTTTAAAAAGGAGCGCTTTTCCTTCCATAACGGGAATTGCAGCATAGCCCCCGATATTTCCTAAGGAAAGCACGCGTGAACCGTCACTGACGATTGCAATGGTGTTTGCCTTGAGCGTGTATTTGTACGCGAGATTTTTGTCCCTGTAGATCTCTCTGCAGACCGCTGCCACACCCGGGGTATAGGCAAGGGAGAGATCGTGGCGGTTTGTTAAGGGGACTTTGGAATGCACCTCGATCTTTCCATGGTACGCTTCATGGAGTTCAAGTGATTCCTGATAGATGTCTTTCTTCTCTGCACTCATGATTTCACGTGCCCGGTGATTCAATGAATGCGAGAGGATGGTATCAATCTTGTTGTTGAAAATAGGATTATTTTTGGGACAATGTCCCGAACTCCCCATTGATCCAATCGGCAATTTCGTCCCTCACCCTGCGGTACCCGTCGAGGATCGTCTCATCGGTGCCGGGCATCAGGTGGGGATCAGAAAACCCGTGGTGGATCGTCTTTTTCGAACCCGGTATATATGGACAGGCAACGTGGGCATTATCGCATAGCGTGACTGCCAGGTCAAAAGAAGTCCCCCGGAACTCATCGATGGTCTTTGAGCGGTGGTGCGAGATGTCAATCCCGATCTCCTGCATCACCGCTATCGCCCGGGTGCTCACCTTCGCCAGGCGGGTACCGGCAGAGAAAACCTCATACCGGTCACCATATTTTGCCCGCAGCAACCCCTCGGCCATCTGGGAACGGGCGGCATTTGCCGTGCAGACAAAGAGGACCCGTATTTTTGTCGTCATTTTTCGTTACAACAGGAGGACTTCTCTTCCTGAACGCCACAGCAGGACCCCTCGGACCCACCGCAGCTGCATTCCCCGCTGTCCATATCCTTGCCCCTAATGGCGGCACTGATCATTGCCCATGCACACCCGACCCCGCTCTGGACCTCGATTGCCTGAACCGGGCAGTTCAGGGCGCAGGCGCCGCACTCCATGCATGCAGCCGGGTGGGCAAGCTCCGCATGTTCAGGTCCTTCAGCAAATACACCGTGGGGACAGACCTGGGTGCAGCGTTTGCAGTTGATGCACCGATCCTTATGGTACTGGAGAGTGTTCTCCGCGTAGGAGTCAAACATCAGATCACCCCCAGGAGACGGGTAACCCCAAGCACAATGCCAAGAATGATGCCGGAGACTGCCATGAATGTCATGACGGGTACGTACCGGAAGATCTCTTTTTTGACCCCGGTCCGCGAAGTGAAGGTTGTTGAACCGGTAAAATTCAGGGCAAGGTATGCAGTAACTGCAGGCATAATGAGAAGCGGCGTTATAGCGGCGATGAGCGCAGCCCAGCCGGGCAGGGCCGAACCTGAAGCGAATGCCGCGGCAAACGGGATTGCCACCACTCCCCCGAGAAGGAGGCCTTTTGTGGAGAAGTCCCTGGTCGGGATGAACGGGAGCAGGACCGGAAAGAGTACGGTTCCTGCAAACACTGCGGCAATGGCTGCAAGTGCCGCAACCGGACCGGCGAGGAACCAGAGCACGGCAGCGATAACGATAGCCGGCAGTGCGACGTGAACTAACTCAACGGGTGCGAGGACAATCCGGTCGCGAACCGGGAACTGCACCCTGCGCATTTCAGAAGTCGCCTTTCCTGTCCTGAGATATTCAGGAAGATCGCTGGCACGGACCGGGCCATATTCGACCCTGAAGCCGGACCGGCGCTGTACCTCAAGCGCAGAAATTCCCGGTGCTCCCAGCTGCGGGACGATGATCTTCCGGTGGGTGACGATGCCGGCAAGCCCGGTGGTTTCGATGCGACTCGCCAGTTCACCGGTGCCGAACGTGCCTTTTCCGGCAGCGCACCAGACATTGATCCCGTTGGTATCCAGCACAAGGATGTACGCATCGAATCCTGCAAGTGCAGAACGCAGGGCATCGAAGCTCAGCGTATAGTTTGCCGAGGCTAAAACCGGGGATTCTGCAGTCGGGTTGCCGATCTGGTAGAGTCCGGGTTCGACCCGGTGCCCCATGCGGTTTACACTCCAGCGGGCGAGAAAATGATCGAACCGGTTGGCAAACGTGATGGTACTGTCAGTTATGTGGATTACCGCTTGTTGCGCAGTACCTGAACTACAGTTGCACGGGGACACATCTGCATCCGTGGAGCACGAGCAGCAGGATGGTTGGGAGTTTGTCATACGAATTCTGCACACCTCAGTGTTCCGGGTCGTGCATCAGCGGTCCGAGCACATCTTTGACCATTCCGCTTAAGTTTTCTACTTTCATCAGGGCAAGACAACAGACACTGCCATCCCGCTCCCAGCTGATCAGGGCGAGTTTGTCACCAGAACTGATGCCCGCCCGCTCACGCACATCCTTGGGAAGTACCATCTGCCCACGTTCGTCAACGCTCAACACAGATTCCACCTTACACCCGGTAACCGGGTTGCATCCGCATGGACCCTCATCAGCAGTACTTTTTTCCGGGGCTGTTCTTTTTTTGGTCATCTGAATCCTTGCAATAATGGTGAATTTTCAAGGTATTTATATTTTTCAGAAAAATCAGAAAAATCAAAAAATTTAGATTTTTGTACGAAAAGCCGGCTCTTTTCACCAGATACACTGGTTCAGCACATGTCCCGCTCTTTTTATTACTCCTCCCGTCAACATCCCATCAACGATATGGTAGCATTCGATTGTACCTGGTGTGGGAAATGCTGCGCGAGTTTCGGAGCGTTCATAAAAATTGAACGTCAGCTCACCAGCCGCGATTATTACTGCCGGTACGGGATAAAAAATGAACTCTTCCTCGCCCACATCGAAGGAGACTATGCTGACAGTCAACCTCTCTCTTCAAAAGAAGGCGAGCCGGCAAAAGGCTGCCCGTTCATGCGGAAAAACCCGAACGGGAATGGCATTGCCTGTGCAATCTATATCACCCGCCCGCGAATCTGCAGGGAATTCAGGTGCTACCGGATGCTGATCTTCAACCGCGATAGCCAGGAGTGCGGCAGGATTATGGGACCGGGCGAGCTTAAAACCGATGACGAAACGCTGGCACAGATCTGGAAAGAAGAGATTAAACCGCTGCCCCATCACGATGATGCCCGCTGGGAAAAATTGGTGATCGCTGCACTGGCAGCCCATGGCTACCGCGGAGAACCTGTTGAATAGAAAAGATGATTTATCTGAAATTATTTTTCACTGTCCGGAAAGGGCTGCCTGTTTCATCCCCATGACGTAATCCTGCAATTCCTGTTCTATCAGGTCCGGGTTTTTCAGGTTGCGCCCGACAATCTCCACAATGGCGCTGCCGACAATCACCCCGTCAGCTCCGGCACGGGCGCAGGTCCTTGCATGTGCGGGTGTCGAAATGCCAAAACCAAGTGCGAGCGGAAGTCTGGTGTGCTTCTGGACCCGGTGCAGCAGATCGATTGCGCCATCTGATACCTGGTCACGCACGCCGGTTACTCCTAGTACCGCAACAAGGTACAGGTACCCGCGTGCCTTTGCCGAAATCTTTTTGATCCGTTCCTCTGAGGTCGTCTGGGTGATGAGGAAGATCGGGTCGATGCCGCACCGCGCTGCAACGGTACAGACCTCCTCTGACTCTTCAACCGGCATATCAGCGATCAGGATGCCGTCTACTCCGGCATCATGTGCTTCACGATAGAACCTCTCGATCCCGCGGCGATGGACGATGTTGTAGTACGTGAGAAACACGATCGGCACGTTGGATTCCTTGCGGATCTCCCGGACGATATCAAACACTGTGTCCGGTGTAGTTCCGGCTGTAAGCGCCCGCTCATCGGCTTTCTGGATAGTCGGACCATCTGCTACCGGGTCAGAAAATGGCACTCCCAGTTCAAGGATATCTGTTCCCCCGGCGATCAGTGCCCGGGCGATCCGAATGCAGGTGACTTTGTCCGGGTCTCCTGCTACTGTAAAACCGATGAAGGCTGGCTTTTTTATGGAGGCCGTAGTAAATGCCGTCTCGATCCGTCCCATTACAGGCACCCCTGTATCTTTGCCACTTCAGCTACATCCTTGTCGCCACGCCCCGAGAGGTTGATGATCACAATGTCATCCTTGTCAAACCGGTCTGCATTCTGCTTTACGTATGCCACCGCATGGGCGGACTCCAGTGCAGGGATGATCCCCTCGGTTTGTGAAAGGAACTTAAATGCGTCCAGCACTTCAGGGTCGTTCACTGCCGCATAGGTCACGCGGTGTTTGTCCTTAAGCATTGCATGTTCCGGGCCTACGCCCGGATAATCGAGTCCGGCCGAGATGCTGTGGGTGGGCAGTACCTGCCCATGCTCATCCTGTAAAAGGTATGAAAGTGTTCCATGCAGAACCCCTGCGTCACCGGCACAGAGCGTGGCGGAATGCTTTCCCGTCTCAATCCCTTCGCCTCCCGCCTCAACGCCGATCAGTTCCACATCATCGGCAAGGAACGGGTGGAAGATGCCGATTGCATTCGATCCCCCACCTACACATGCAACCACCGCGTCGGGAAGCCGGCCCTCTTTTCTCATCACCTGTTCGCGTGCCTCCCGGCCGATCACCGACTGGAAGTCCCGTACCATAAGCGGATACGGGTGTGGACCGACAACCGAACCGATCAGGTAATAGGTGTCCCGCACGTTTGCCACCCAGTCGCGAAGCGCTTCGTTGATTGCATCCTTGAGCGTCCGCGTCCCTGACTTGACAGGGATTACTTTTGCCCCCATCAGCTCCATGCGGAAGACATTGAGCGCCTGTCGCTGTGTGTCCACCTCGCCCATGTAGACCTCAACGGGCAATCCGAGTGCCGCCCCGACGATCGCTGTTGCGACCCCGTGCTGCCCGGCCCCGGTCTCGGCGATCAGCCGTTTCTTGCCCATCTTTTTGGCGAGCAGTGCCTGCCCGAGGGTGTTGTTCAGTTTATGGGAACCGCCGTGCACGAGATCCTCGCGCTTGAGATATATCTTACACTTAAGTTCCCGAGAGGCATTCGGGCAGAAGGTGAGCGGTGTCTCGCGTCCCGCGTATTCAGTCTGCAATGCGGCAAGATCGCGTGCGAATTGTGGATCCTTACTCACCCGGCCATACGCATCCTCCAGTTCGATGAGTGCGCTCATCAGTGTCTCGGAGACGTACTGCCCGCCGTATTTTCCGTATCTTCCCTTTGTTGTCATGTTACGTCCTTTCGTGCTGCTGCAATGAACGCAGAAATTTTCTTATGGTCTTTGATACCCGGTGCTGTCTCGATGCCGCTTGCGACGTCCACTGCATACGGGTGTACCTGCCGGATAGCATCTGCCACATTTTCCGGGGTGAGTCCGCCCGCGAGGATGACCGGTAATCCTGATCTCTGCACCGTGTCACGGGCATGCGGGAGATCGAAGTTTTTCCCGTTGCCATGGCTATCGTCCACAATAATCGCGTCGCAGTCTGTGGGCAGCGTATCGTTTCGCCCGATTACCCGGATTAATTTCGCAGCCGGTTTTTCCCGGAACGCAAACGGGTGCGATATCTGGATTGCATCCGGGTGCAGTGCAAGCATCTTTTCGAGATCTTCAGGCGATGCAGTGTGGCTCACCGCAACGGTGGTGGTAAACGGGCCTAAAGCATCAAAAATTTCCCGTGCCCGTTCCGGTGTTACTGACCGTTTTGATACCGGTGAAAACATCACCACACCTATCGCATCGGCACCGCACGATTCTGCGTACCGTGCATCTTCCGGCCTCGTAATCCCGCAGCACTTTATGCGCATACGAACTCCTCAAGTTTCTTTTCCGGGCGCTCATGCGTCATGATCGATGAACCGATCAGGAATGCATCACAGTAGGGTTTCATCTCCCGGATATCGTCGGCTGATCGCATACCACTTTCTGATATGATCGTTCTCCCCGCAGAACGGACACTCTCTGACAGAAGCCGCGTGGTGGAACGGTCGATGGTGAGGGTTGCAAGATTGCGGTTGTTTATGCCGATCAATTCTGCGCGGGTGGCAAGTGCGGTTTTTATTTCTTCCGGGTTGTGGACTTCGACAAGCGGTTCAAGACCGTACTCCAGTGCGAGATCGACAAATACCGGCAGGCGCTCTTTGAGCACTGCCGCAATCAGGAGAACGGCGTCAGCCCCGAGTGCCCGTGTCTCTGCGATCTGTTGTTCATCGATGATGAAGTCCTTCCGAAGAACCGGGATGCTGACCGCCGATTTCACCCGGGCGATATCCTGTCCCGTGCCCCCGAAGAAATACGGTTCGGTCAGCACCGAGAGTGCGACGCACCCACTGCCCGCAAGTGCCCCCGCCATCATTGCCATGTCCACGTTGCGGCGGATCATGCCACGGCTGGGCGATGCGCATTTGATCTCGGCGATCACCGCGTTCCTGCCGTTCCTGTTCCGGATCGCCCCGATCAGGCTTGCGTGAGCTTTTGTACCGCTCTCCGGAAATGTTGCCGGGAGCAGGGCAACCCGTTTCCCGGTGCGCTTGATGATCTCATCAAGGATCATGCCACACCCCGTGTTGCATTCACCAGTGCATCGAGCCGGGCAGATGCATTCCCTGAGTCTATGGAAACAGCAGCTAGCCGGATCCCTTCATGCAGATCCCGTGCCAGCCCGCCGACATAAATGGCAGCTCCTGCATTCATGAGCACGATGTCCCGGGCTGCACCCCGCTCCCCATGCAGGAGATCACGGATGATACGGGCGTTTTGCTGAGCATCGCCTCCTGCGAGGTCTGCCAGATGTGCAGGTGCAATACCGAATGTGTCGCACCGGATCGTATACGTCCTTATCGCTCCGTTATTGAGCTCAGCGATGACGGTATCTCCCGTAGTGGTGATCTCGTCAAGGCCGGATCCATGGACCACCATCGCCCGCGAGAGCCCAAGTCTCCTGAGTACATCAGCCAGGGTACCCGTAAGGTCCGGCCGGTAGACGCCAAGCACCTGTGCCTGTGCACCGGCAGGATTTGCCAGCGGGCCGAGGATGTTGAAGATCGTCCTGCACCCGATCTCCTGCCGGGCGGTCATGACATGTTTCATGGCCGGGTGGTAATTCGGGGCAAAGAAGAAGGCGATACCTACTTCTTCAACAATAAGCGCCTGCATTTCCGGGGACGGTGCGAAACTGATACCCAGTGCTGCGAGGACATCTGCCGAACCACACCTGCTGCTCACGCCCCGGTTGCCGTGTTTGACCACAGGGCAACCTGCACCCGCAGCAACAAAGGCTGAAGCGGTGCTGATGTTGAACGTCTGTGCCCCATCTCCTCCGGTACCGCAGGTGTCGACGAGCATCCTGTCGGTTACCGGTTGCACCGTGATCGCATGATCCCTCATTACCCGGGCAAACGCGGCGATCTCTTCTGCAGTTTCGCCTTTCATATGCAGTGCAAGGAGAAATGCACCGATCTGTGCCTGCGAGGCCTTCCCTTCCATGATCAGGCTCATCACTCCTGCAGCTTCTGCGGGGGTAAGATCCTGCCGTGCTGCAAGTTTTGTGAGCGTCTCTTTAAACATCATGATGTCCCCCCTTTGCCGTCAAGAAAATTCCGGATAATCCTGTCGCCTTCCTGCGACAGGACACTCTCCGGATGGAACTGGACCCCTTCGATCGGGTACCGGGTATGCCGGACTCCCATCACGTAATGATCGTCGAGGCTGGTGGCAGAGACCTGCAGTTCTGCAGGCAGGGAGTCTTTTTGGGCAACCAGCGAGTGGTACCGTGTTGCGGTAAATGGCGTGGGGATTCCGGAAAAAATACCCTGCCCGTCATGTTGTATTGTTGAGGTCTTGCCATGCATCAGGTGACCCGCCCTGACGACTTCCCCCCCAAACGCTGTGCAGATCGCCTGGTGCCCGAGACAGACCCCCAATGTTGGAATCGTCCTGCTCATCGTATCTAACACTTCCAGGCAGACACCGGAATCATGGGGTGTTCCCGGTCCGGGTGAGAGGATGATCCGGTCGCACCCGCACTTTTTAAGCTGTTCAAGCGGTGTGTCGCAGGTCATGACCACCGGATTGCCGCCGAGTTTACCGACCTGCTGGTAGAGGTTGAAGGTGAAACTGTCGTAGCAGTCCACGATCAGGACTTTCATGATGAAACACCTGCCCGTTCGATCGCCCGCAGCATCGCCGATGCCTTGCTCTCGGTCTCTTTCCATTCATTAGCCGGGACTGAATCAGCGACAATCCCCGCTCCCACCTGCACGTATGCCCGCCCATTGCGGACAATTACCGTACGGATCGCAATCGCGAACTCGAGATTCCGGTCAAATCCTATATACCCGACAGCCCCGGCATAGAGCCCGCGATTCTGCGTCTCTTCCTCGCTGATGATCTGCATTGCCCGGATTTTAGGTGCGCCTGATACCGTTCCGGCAGGAAAACAGGATTTGAATGCATCATAACAATCCAGGTTATCTTTAAGAATGCCATTGACCGTGGAGACGATATGCTGGACATGGGAGAACTTCTCTATACCCATGAATTCTCCGACTTCAACAGAACCGAACCGGCACACCCGTCCCAGATCGTTTCTTGCCAGATCGACAAGCATTGTGTGCTCGGACCGCTCTTTGGGATCATCGAGAAGCTCCTGTGCCAGCTGTGCATCCTCACGGGCATCGCGTCCCCGTGGGCGGGTACCGGCGATTGGCACGGTGGTTACCCGTCGTTTCTCCACCCGCACGAGCATCTCGGGACTCGCGCCTATCACCTGCTCATCTCCGAAATCAAGATAATACATGTACGGGCTCGGGTTGATCTCCCGGAGTGCTGCATAGATCGCGAACGGATCGTTTTTTACCGCACACTCCATCCTGCGCGAGATCACTGCCTGAAAGATGTCCCCCGCGACAATGTGCTCTTTTACCCGTTTTACGGACTGCTCAAATGCATCCTGCGATACTGACGGGATATACTCCGGCTTTTTACCGCTCACCTGTTTTAACGTTTCACTCGCACTCTTACCCGATGCAAGGTATGCAATATGATCAACCAGCGCCCGGATCTTCAAAATGCTCTGTTCATATTCTTCTTTCATATCGGATTCGTAGGTGAGAAACGGGCTGGAGAAGATGAAGAGTTTCCGTTCAGCATGATCGAAGACTATGCAGTCCTTGGTGAGCATAAAACTGGCGTCGTGATCTTCACGGGCACGGTTCCCGGCAGCAGGCGGGACGCCGTTGTGCCCCTCGCGTACTTTCTCAAAGAGCGAGTACACGCAGTCGTACGCAAAGTAACCGACCATGCCCCCGAAGAACCGGGGGGCCTTCACGTTCACGTAGCAGAACCGGGAGAGGATCGACTTGATTTTATCAACCGGGGTTTCACCCTCAGGTTCTTTTGCAATCGCAGTAAACCGTTCATTGCCCCGTACTTCCACGGTCTTACCTATTGTGATCACGAACTCGGGATCGATCCCGATATAGGAATAACGGGCAATCTTCTCGCTGCCTTCCATTGATTCGAGCAGGAACCCGCAACCGTTCCGGGTTCCGGTGTATACATCCAGCGGCGAGATGTCCGGCAAAGGCAGCTCGGCACAGAGCGGGATGATTAACGGTTTTGGCTGGTCTTTTACTGCGGTCAGGTATTCATTCAGTCCAAGATTAAAATTCAGTTGCTGTTTCATAGGAGCAGTTTCCATCCCATTGGCATCACCATACCATCAGCTGCCGATTCCCTGGCAGTTGCATGAATTATGGTCTACTTTGTACATATTTATACATTGTTGTAATCGTTTGGTTATTGATGTGTTTTTATTAACATTTTACTTGCGGGAAGTAAAGAGCGCATGGAACGGTCATTCGTACAGGAAGAGTATAAAAACGGTACCGGAAATCCCTGCAGACCGTGGATATTCACCCGGCAACATAGAACTGTAAATGGGTATAAGGACGAGCTGCGATCCTGCACAGGTTAAAGGAAAAACGACCCGGCAAAAAATGCTCAGGAGATCAGGCCCGGAAAAGAAACAAAAAATCAGAATATGAAGGTTCTGTTCAATGGATCTTTACCCATCTTTCTTTAAGCTTTTCAATCTTTTTCTGTGAGCATTCCTCGCATCTGAACTCAGGTTCGCGGTCGTGCGTCCTGTCATATTCTCCCGATCGCACCAGCCGGTACCCGCGGGCAACCCTGCCGTAGTCCACATATGTGATAATCTCCTTAACTTCCCATTGCGCAGCGAGACTCTGTGATGTGAAGATGAACTGGTCCACCCAGAAGAAGATCAGCCCTCCTATCAGGTTTGCGACAATGGCTGCAACCCACTGGCCCATGGACGCGAGAAGAATACCCACTCCGGTGAGTATAGGAGTGCTTGCCTGATACCTGAGCAGGTAGAGCCCGTACCGCTTGTAGTTGACCTGCATACCGATGAATCGTATGTCCGGCTGATACGTTCTGCTATGGCGGCAGCACCCGTGCGGGAATCTTTATAGAGTCTTTGACCAATCTTATTCAGCATCGTGGAGGCCGGAAAATGAGGTTCTGTCGGAATGAATCCTTAAGCTCGGTGTTTGTCTCGCGGATGATCGGGATCATCTGTTTCCTGATAGTAGTCGTGCTGGCAAACATCCTTACCTATTACGTATCAAGCCCGATCTACCGCACCGGTGTATTGTTTCTGAATGAGAACTTCTGGCTGCTGATGCTCATTTCGATTATCCTGCTGGTTGGCGACATCTTCTTTGCATTCCCATTCCCTCTCAATCTTCCTGCGCCTATCATCAGGGCTATTGGCAGCGTCTTTGTCATCGCGCTCCTGCTTCATATTTTCCAGTGGGTTGATACTGTTGCGGTAACAAGCCTCTACTCGTTTGTCTGGGTGCTCTCTTTTGTTATCATCCCGATCGTCTTCATTATCGTGCTTGTCAGCGGGTACTTCGAAATTATGCGCAAGCTCTGCTGGGGACCCCCGCCCGAAAAGGAAGGAGAGTGCCAGGTTGTTCACGAGATAAAAAATATCCCTCTCGAAGAACCGGTTTTAAATGTAAAATCGTGGGAAGATATCGGTGCCGAGTTCCGGCTGATGATGTATGATATCATGCAACGGTTCCGGCATGAAGTCCGAAAAAAGTAATGACATTGTTACCCGTCCGGGTTTTCCGAACGGAATTTCTTCTCTTTTTCCTCGAGTTCTTCAACGGTCAGGTAGGCTGGCATACACAGGCAGCGATGTTCGGTAAATACGCCCCTCTTGAATGACCCCTGCCGCTCCCCGGCATTGCACGCACCATAGGTATTCACATCGCAGTCATGATAGACCTGCGGGAGTGCTTCTTTTTGAGCACGGTCTTTTGCATCTTTCCATGATTCTGCCACGGATGTTAGTATTAGTGCAATCCAGAGATGAGTTTTACTCCTGATGCTTGTTTAAAAAAGGTACTTATTGAGGAGTTTTAAAGTTACACGGGTCAAAATGTAAACCGGTCTCCGTAACCGGAGTCCCGTTAATAATCACGGGATGATCTCGCACCCGTTGAATTTCTCGTGTGCAAATGCGTCAGGAGCAATGGTACCATCCTCAATTAAAGCCCGGACGCGGGGAATGGCTTTTGTAAGAGCGGTGCAGAGGTTTTCCACGGTACCGCAGACAGTTTTTCGTTCCGTCATGTTCCACGGTTTTGTGATATTGGAGTACAGGCACCGTCCCCCGCAGAAATCGCGTATCCGGCATGACGTACATTCTCCGTTGACAAAAACCCTGTCGAGATGTAGTGGATCTGCTGTCCGGATATGTCCCACATAGTAATCTTTCATTCCAATCATTACCGGGCAGGGTGCGATGTGCCCATCGGTCATGATGCTGTAGTTTGCGTAACCGGACCCACACCGGAGCAGGCTTTTTTTGCTCAGCAGCAAGTCTTCCATTGGGTCAAGGAAGGGATACCATCGCAGTACTTCCCCCGTAGCATCCATATGTTCGATCCAGTCTGCAACCAGTGTGTGGATGCCCGGATTATAACTTGTGGTCACCCAGTCAGCAAACGGGCGTTGGGAAAAATCCCCGGCGAAATTTGCATCCAGCTGCCAGTGGATGGAAGAGAACGAATAGTCAGGGTTATGAGAAAGCCAGTGGACTGATTCTGCGATATTGGTTCTCTCGGTAACTGCCATCCGTGCGATGAGTTCCCCGGTGTATCCCTCCTCCCGTATCTTTCCGATATTTTCCATTACCTTCCGGTACACTCCCGTCCCCCGGTTACCATCGGTCAGTGCTTCTCCGCCGTCAAGTGAGACAAGTATTGTGGAAAACCGGTTCACGATCTCTGGTTCGAGCCGGTCCAGCAGCATCCCGTTGGTCTGGATCATGAACCTTTGCACCGGTGCCTCACGCACAATCCGATCGATCAGATCCGCACGCATGAGCGGTTCTCCTCCATAGAATGTGAGTGTGGATGCGGGATCTTTTTGCAGGAATGTATAGAGCAGACCCAGATCGAAATCAAGATCCCGGGGAAGGTTGGGATCGATGTCAATCCTTGGTGCGGTTTCATCATCGCTCTCTTCCAGTACCTCGAATGCCTTTGCCCGGCAGTACCTGCAGCAGAGGTTACATTCGTCAGTGAGGATGAGATGGAAGTACATGCAATGCTCTTTCACATGGGTTGTTGCAGACGATAAATTCAGAGCATAGTTTCAATCTCCCGGTCACCCTGCATCCGGTATATAACTCTCACCTCTCTTGCGGAACACAAACATAGAATCATGATTTGGTGATGTTACAATCCAAAAAACGATGGTGACATGGTAATCCGGGGAGACTTCGCAATCTATAAACCATACCTGCCATAATTCTCTCTCATGCTCGTGGGATCGTACTTTTCTCCGGAAGTCGAAACTTTGAGTCGTAGCGATCTCGATGCTCTTATCGATGAACGAGTTCGCTACACAGTCCAGTATGCCGCTGAACATTCTCCCTTTTACCGGCACTGGTTCAAAGAGAACAATATCAATCCTGCGAAAGTCCGGGTTCATGAGGATCTGCTCAATCTCCCAATAATCTCCGGAAAAACCATACGGGAACACCAGCCCCCGATCACGCCGGAATTTGAGTTCCTGTCCACAGACTGGAACAATGTATTTTCCATACAGGAGACGAGCGGCACTAGCGGTACACCCAAAGGTTTTTTCCTCACATGGGATGACTGGAAGCGGTACGCGGAGAAGTATGCAAGAAGTTTTGTTTCGCAGGGTTTTTCAGAGAAGGACCGGATCGTAGTCTGCGCCTCTTACGGCATGAATGTGGGGGCAAACACCATGACTATCGCTGCACAAAAAATCGGCATGGGAATTATTCCCATTGGTAAATGTACCTTCGAATCCCGTATACTGAAAAGTTACAAACCCACCGCGATTGTCGGAAGTGTGTTCAAACTGCTCAGGCTCGCACGGCGTCTTTCTGCTGAGGGGATGAAAACTTCTGACACAATGATAGACAAACTTGTTGCAGGTGGCGAGAGTTTTGCTGATGAGTCCCGTGCCTACCTTTCCGAAATGTGGGGGGTGCCTGTCTACAATACTTATGGCAGTACAGAAGGAACAATGTGCGGCGAATGTACGCAACTTTCAGGGCTTCATGTTCCTGAAGATCTTGTCCACCTTGATGTATACGATCCCCAGATGAAGTCGTTTGTAAAAGATGGCGAGTGTGGGAGGGGCGTGCTAACCACGTTGCTGCCGGTTGGCGGGAAGAGCGGGATGCTGCTGATCAATTATGATACTGATGATACAACAGTAGTCCTCTCACGCGAGCAGTGCGGGTGCGGGAGAACCCATATGCGGATAGTCAATCCAGAGCGGGAGGCAGAAACTCTCTGGGCATTTGGGAATCCCTTTAACCGGACTGACATAGAAGCAGCAGTCTTCCAGTCCGAGAACATGGCACATGTAACCGGTGAATACGAAGCATCTGTATATGATGGGGATGTACCAGGAAAAGTGGTGTTGCGGGTGAACCTTGAGTGCTTTGATCCGGCACGCTGTGATCGCAAACTGGTAGAAGATCGGTTCGTTTCCCGGTTCCTCAAATACAAATCACTGATTGCGGAGCACTACCATGAGGGTTCATTCCAGATCGAATTCAATTTTACCGGACCCCGCGGGCTTGATTTCTATACCCTGAAGGATCGCCCGAAACGGCTGGTCGATCGAAGGGTGCACTGATTGAGGGGGGACTAAAATGATACGACACAAGGGACAATTACACGCCAAAGAAAATGCATTGACAGGACTTGAAATCGTCATACTGCTGGTTGTTGCAGTACTGGTCATCGGTTATATCGGGTACGCAGAAGTGTCGCACGGTAAAATGCCTCCTGTGGGAGCGCAGCAAAAACAAAAACAAGGCATGATTACTAATACAGTGGTGGCGATGAGCAATCTGATCACCGATCCCGGGGGCATGTCGGGGTATCCTGCAGTTGATGGAACAATAAATGGTGTTCCGGTCCGGTTTAAAACACAAAATCCGGCGATGCTGGGTGCGTATGTACTGACGATCCAGCCGTTTATGATGACAACCGGGTATATCGATATGGGTCATGCATCGGTGCTCTGGGTGAGTGGGACTGATCAGGAAACGCTCTCCCTTGTGCAGACACCCGTGTTGATATGCCCGAACTGGACGATTACGAATAAGGCAAATTTTGTCCCTCTGAAAGGTGCGGATCAGGATCTGTTCCTTGAAGATACTGAACAGTTCACGCTCCTTGTCTGTCCAGCGGGGCATGCAGCTCCTTACCAGCAGTTCACATTGACCATCGCTCCGGAAAACGGGGAGATCCTTCCCCTGACCCGTACGGTCCCGTTCATCATTACACCCTATGCGATCATTGGGTAACTGTGCAGGATGTCATGTCTGATGCCTGCCGCAGGAGCAGGAAATATCAGGTAATGAAATATCTGGCGGGACACTGAGCGTAAAATCAGAAAACGTGTGAGGGGTTCTGCAATGCCCCTTGCGGTCACCGTACCGCCCCTCCCGGAATACGCCCCGTCATGAATCTTAAATAACCTTGCCGCACCCTGCCGTCAGGTACCCCCGGTAATCCCCCCGGACTGCGCTTCTGCATCCGGTATTTGTTACCCCGAAGACCTGGAATCAACCAGTTCGTGCCCTGAATTGGCCCAAATGACCGGTTTTAAGGGGTTATTTAAACGGGATGAATAGTGCGCCTCAATGCCAAAAATACGCGCAAATATATGGTAAAAATCCAGACTTCGACGGGCTCCGACGGAAACCTTTTATATTATCAGGCGTCACCTTTCATTATCAAAACCCGATTGTGGTTTTGAGGTGTTTAAATGGGAACCAAAATTGGAAAGGAAAAAATCCTACGCGAAAAGGGTTACCTGTACTTCATCGGTAAGGATGGGTACGTCTGGGCAGCCCCGATGAAGCACAACAAGACCGGCAAGAAGAAGAAAGTCGGCACTGAAAAGATCGCAAAAGAGAAAGGCCACATGTATTACATTGGCAAAGATGGCTTTGTAGCAAAAGCCAAGATGAAGAACGCTTAAACTTCATCCATATTTTTTGCACGCGGTCACCTGCTGTCCGTAGTAATCCGGATGGCGGGACTGCACACTTTTTTCCCCCGATGGGGGGAGTTTCTCGCGGTCGTTTTATGATCCGCCATGTTTTATCTCCGGTTCGGGAGATAAGAGGGGGCACGGGAAGACCCCGCTATTTATGGCGGGGATGAAGTGCCTCCCTCTTTGTAAGGTACCGCTCCTATCAGCCGCTAACAATTGTGTGGAGAGCCAGAATGAATCGAAGGT
>JAUSBW010000227.1 GCA_030651815.1 Methanoregula sp. | reverse complement strand
ATAATCAAGTGACATTGGAAGAGACCCCAAAAGACAAGATTGTAAGAAAAGAAAACGCGCAACTGAAAAAGAAGGAAATATGAATGCCAACAACATACTGGAAGCCCCATCCTTTAGGGTGGGGAGACCTCAATTCACTTACGAGGGGGATCCCGGCGCCGACCCCATACTGCAATTCCTGCCATCAGAACGATTGCACTTACCGGTGCATACAAGAGCGGGGCAGGTTGAGTTTGTTTTTTGAGTGTGGTTTCCGGGTTCTGTTTCACACCGGTGTTCTTGGGCTCGGGGACAATTGCTTTGTAATAAGAGGCGATTGCATTGTAATAAGAACCAACTGCTTCTGAATACATAGCGAGATTACCCAGCGCAATTCCGCGGTTCCGCCACGCATCGGCGTAATCCGGGTTGAGGGCAAGCGCCTTGTCATACGAGGCGATCGCTTTTGAAAACTGACCGAGTTTCCCTAGCGCGAATCCGCGGTTGTACCACGTATCGACGTCATTTTGGTCGATGGCAATTGCCTTGTCATAAGAGTCAACTGCTTCTTGATACATAGCAAGATTACCCAGCGCGACTCCGCGGTTCCGCCACGCATCGGAATAATCCGGGTTGAGGACAAGCGCCTTGTCATATGAAGCAACTGCTTCTGAATACAGATAGAGATTATTCAGCACGACTCCGCGATTGTACCACGCATCGTCGTCATTTTTGTCGATGGCTATTGCCTTATCAAACGATATGAGGGCTTCTGAATACTGACCGAGTTCAGAAAAATTCACACCTTCATTGTAATACTGCACTGCACGATCATCATACGCTGTTGCCGTAGGACAGACGAGTAACAAGAACAGAATAAACCCACAGAAAAAAACAGTCTTATTCATCGCATCCCGTATTTGAAATCTGTGGTTTCAGATGTTCAATATTGTGATTCATACTTATCTGCAGACATAATCCGTCCGATTTGAGGAATGCACCTACTTAGAAACCCAAATAGCGCAATGTTGATCACTATGTCGTACAAGTCTTACGCTCAAATAGATGCGACATCCCAATATCATCCAAAACATCATTTGTCTTTTGCTGAAGATTGACAAACCGTACATCCACATCATCGCCGATATGAAAGTCAACCTGCTCAAAACGTTGCAATTTTTTCAAAAGCGTCTCCGGGCTCCATTTTTTTTCTGATTTCACACTTGTCATCATAGTTCTTAACGCAACTTTCAACCTTAACGCCAGTGTGCATACAAACATAATGCCCAGAACTCTCGTTTCAAGTCTGTGCCGAACCGGGGCAATCTCCTCAAAAGATTTCAAATCATAGAATACATCCTCAATAAATGCTCTTTCAAAATACGCTTGCACAATTTCAGTAGCTGTCAACTTCGGGTCAGACGCATAGAGCAAATATTTCCCATCCCTCCGTTCGGCATTTGCAAGTGCATCTCTATCCAGTTCCCATGTCAATTTCGGCAAATTTCCGTCAGAACTTATTACCACTTTGAAAAATTTCTGATTGCCAGTTAACAACGAATCTACCGCATCTTTCAGGTCTTCAGGTTTCTTCGATTTACAGGATTTCTGCATCTCCACTAATCCCTTTTGGAGTTCTGCCAACTCAACAACTCTATGTCGGAGGTCATTTTTTTGACGGTCGATATTTTTGTAAACAACCACTGAACCTTCAGTATCAAAAATCGGTCTATCCACTTTAACAGCACAGATATTCATGCATTTACACGGGACTAAAAAATCAGGTTCAAACGGCGGATCAATTTCTGATATAATTTTTTTGATTTCTTTCTCTCTCTTTGGAACACCGCATATGATCTTCCACTCGTCTTTCTCAACCTTTTGAATCTGGTCTTGTGAAGTGTAACCCCGATCCCAAACGATGGTACCTGGGGCGAGTTCAAGTTCCTTGAGACGGATTAACAAATGGGGGATCGTCGTGATAGAATGAAAACTACCGGGATGGATAAAATGAGCGAGTGGATATGAGTCAAATTTTGAGGTTACGACAGACATATTGATCTGAAGTTGATGGGTTTCGCTACTTTTATGACCGGGTTCGGCTAATGTACACGTTTTTCCAAAAGTGGGAATTGCTGTGAGGTCAAATGCAATTGTTTCAGGAGTTTGAACGGGGAGGGGATGGATAGTTCGCCATTTTTGGTAGAGTTGGTCTTCGATAGTAGGGATGTGGGTTATGATGTGTTGAATTCGCTTCGATTCTGAACAGATTGAATCCAGGGTCCGCAGGAACGCATCCTTTGTGAAGTCCGATGGCTCCATTCCTGCAAGGCCTGGTAATGTGGTTGTACGAACCCATGGTTCAAGTTGTGTTGCACTATCAGGATCCAAAATCCGATTTATCGCCCAGACTGTGAGATATTTTCCCGGAGAGGGGCCTTTCACGTCCTCAACACCCATAATAACACGGTCTAATATTTTTACAATGTCGAGAGTTTCAGCGATTTTCCAAAGCAGAGTGACATCGCCCGCTCTTAAACTGCGTTCAGGATAAATTTTGTCGGGGATAATTCGTTTCGACTTGGGTTTTGGAACTTTATACTCATCTCCTTCAACACCCAGGTATTGGATAAGTTTTTGTTTGACTTTTCCATTTTCCAAGACACTTGTTACTTCGTACAAATAGTACTGATTCCCTCTTTTTACTCGGCGAATCCAAGTCATAGTGATCAATTGGTCACTATACTATTTATTCTTTTCGGGGCGGTAGAATCGAGATTTTTAAAAATGGGTTTTGATTTGGAAGAATTGGGTGGAGGGAAAAATGGAGATAGTGATCAAAAATTTTCTATTTGGGTCTTGCAATCCTGTTCATCGGGATCCTGATCGCGGGATGCACATCCCAGCCTGCAGCACCTGTGGCCACCCCGGTACCTACTGAGGTCCCAACCGCTGTGGTAGTTCCCCCAACCCCGGAACCTACAAAGGAAATTATTATTGTAGTTGTGGACAAGACTGCAAATGTGACCGCAACACCAACTGCGACACCAACTCCGGTGCCAACATATACCATTACATTTACCCAGGACTTGACGATTGTCCCCGGTGCAACAGCATATGTCAAGGTTGGTACTAAAGTAATCTGGGCGAATACGGATCCGTTTAAGCCCCACAGTATACAGGCAAACGATGTCCAGACCGGTAAGTACTTTGGCGGCATGAGCACAGTT
>JAUSBW010000224.1 GCA_030651815.1 Methanoregula sp. | reverse complement strand
ATCTGTCGATGATAATTTGACCCTTGGGGACGGATCTCGATAAAAAAAACGGTTGCGAATAATAATCACACTGACTTTTTGTTTATTTATTTAGTATCATCATGAAAAAATGGTGAAATCACTGGATTTTTCGACAGAACCGTAATACGCCGCTTTTACGCCAAAATACGCATTTTGCGGGCTCTCATAGAACGCTAATAGACGCTTTTGAGAGGCAAATCTCTGGCCGGATCGATGTAAGGTAGGGGGAAATGAAGGAAACCCCCTTTTTGGGCTTGTGTTGGCTAGTTGCCAAATATGGGGAATCCTGAACAGACACCTTCTCGGGCACGGGCCGGGCGGTTGATGCGGGCTGACGGCTTGAAACAAGATCGTCAGGAGTGACCCCTGAATAAAAAAATTGCGGGAAGGGAGATCGCCTACCAGGAAAATTTACGAAAATTAATGTACGTTCCGTATAAACAGGTATAAACCCAGTTTCAGATGTGCAGAAACTGAATATGAGGATCGTTCATGAACAAGAACCTGATATTAACCCTGGCAATTGCCATCACCCTCTGCCTCATTCTCGCAGCAGGGTGCACCGGTACTACCGGTACCTCCAACACCAGCCAGCCCCCGGCTCCGCAGGCATCACTGCAGAACTATCCGGCTGTATCCATTAATGCAACACCTGTCCAGTATAAAGAGGTCAACGGGGTGAAGTTCGGATACCGTGAATTCGGGTACGGTGAACCGCTCCTGATGATCACGGGATTTAGCGGTACCATGGATGAATGGAATGTGACTTTTATCGGGATCCTTGCAACGAAATACCATGTCTATACCTACGACCCCCGGGGGATGGGATACAGCAGCGACAATAATTCGACACCCGTTCTTTCCCAGTACTCCGACGATGCCGCAGGACTGATAACCGCTCTTGGGTATGACAGCATGCATGTGTACGGGGTTTCCATGGGTTCCTCGACCGCCCAGCAGCTGGTAATCGATCATCCTGAGCGGGTAAAGAAACTGGTCCTGGATTCGGTGACCTACAGCATCAGGCTTCCCGAGACAAAACTCCTGCTTGGGCTCAATGAACTGGTCAATGCCAGCCCCTCCCAATCTGCAGGTGTACGTCGGGAGGCACAGGCAAACCTTGCATGGAACGGCTCCTGGGACAACTTGTCCGGCATCCATAAGGATGTCATGCTCGTTGAGGGTACAGCAGATATCCTGACTCCCGATCCGATCTCGGTCCGGATGGCCGGGCAGATCAACGGTTCGTGGCTGGTGCGGTTCAAAGGTGTTCCGCATTTCGGATCCAAGTATGCCCCGATCCAGTACGGGGAGAATGCACTGTTCTTCCTCGGGACAAACGAGTCTCCCATCAGCAAATAACTTTTTTTTTAAATTTTCAACGCACACAAAATTATTTTTGAATTGCGATGGCTGCTGCCACAATCGATGTTATCACTTCTTCACAGCCTTCGACTGTCCCCACAAGTCCATGGAGGGTCAGCCCCGACTCCCTTCCCACTCAGATCGTAACAGGGGGTAGGCGGCTCCCCATCATTTTTTGGAGAGGGTACCCACCCCCATTTCCGGAAAATTCCCGGAGTGTTTGTGATCTCGCGAGACTTCCCCGCCTCAGGGCCTCTTTGAGGCACGGCGGGGCAAGACGGTTCATTTTTGTCAGGAACCAGAACCACCGCGGGGGCATCCCTTATGGGGCGGCAGCGTTCATCGCGATTAAAAAATGAGGACACTCTACAGATCGAAGGGCGCCCTGCGGCGGCTCAATTACCGGAAAAATCCCGATGCCGGTAATCTGCCCAGCGAGGCCCCGATGGGGCGGCCGGGCGACTACGAAAGGAAGTGGGAGAAATCGCAACCCTGAGTGGAGGGACGAGGTTTGGGCCGATAATAGTGGAGGCACAGGCAAGCGGGGGGAATGGCCGACCGGAAGCTATAATAGCAGAGAGCGGTACCCCGGTGGTGAGGATCGGGGAGAATTTTACACACGATGCTCCCTATGCCCGTTCAAAAAGGGGATTTAATAATCATCCTGGGGTTTTGACGTGATCACTTCCTCCACTTCGGGCTGGAGAAGGGAAAGCGCCTCCCGTACTTTATTCTGGATCGCGGGATTCCTGCTGTCCTGCAGGGTATCGAGGCATGCGATTACTCCGTCACTGATAAGCTCTTCTTCATGACCGGATGCCGCAATGGCAATAATGATCTCCAGGGCAGAAAGGACAATATGCGGGTTCTTTTCCCCGAGCAGGTTCCGGATGATCTCAATGCCGCCCTGCCGTATCAGCTCGTCAGGTCTCCAGTCATCGTCTTCTGTGCTGATGGCCAGTGCTTCTATTGCTGTCTCCCTGCCCTGCTTTCCTTTTCCCGAGAGACGGGCAAGGAGATCCTGTATCAGTTCCTCTTGTATCGGTAAATCTTCGGTCATTTTTTCTCCGGTCCGGGGTCTCCAGTGTAAAGTAAACCGCGTCAGATTGAAAATACTGCATCGATAGATGAAATATTTTTTGGATAGTACGAAAAAGGGATTCTATTCGCGATTGGAAAATGAGGGCACACTACCGGGATATCTGAATAAAGGCGCCTTTGAACCGGCTCAATTACCGGAAAAATCCCGGTGCCGGTAATCTGCCCAGCGAGGCCCTGACGATGCAGCCGAGCGACCCTTGGAGAGCGTGGGGGGGGGAAAACTCCGCAAAGGAAAGACAGAATTCATTTTGACGCTGGAAAAATATTTTAAAAAGAGACCGGGATCAGAGAATGATCTCGATATTCAGTTTTTCTGCAAGTTCCTTGTACCGGTTCCTTATGGTGACCTCGGTCACGCCAGCAACTTCCGCTACTTCGCGCTGGGTGCGCCGCTCTCCGCTGAGGATGGAGGCGATGTAGATCGCCGCTGCCGCGACACCGGTCGGCCCCTTGCCGCTAGTCAGTTCATGTTCTGTAGCCAGCCGGAGGATCTCGATGGTCCGGCTCTGGACTTCTCCTTTGAGGGTGAGGCCCGAACAGAACCGGGGCACATAGTCCATCGGTGAGGTCGGCATGAGCCTTAAACTCAGCTCACGGGAGATGAACCTGAAGGTTCTGCCGATCTCTTTTCTCGATACACGGGAGACTTCTGCAATCTCATCGAGCGTGCGGGGCACGCTGCACTGTCGGCAGGCGGCATAGAGCGCTGCTGCAGCAACGCCTTCGATGCTCCGGCCGCGGATCAGGTTCTTGTCAACTGCGTCACGGTACACCACAGCGGAGCTCTCGCGGATGTTCCGCGGCAGGCCAAGTGCAGAAGCCATCCGGTCCAGTTCCGAGAGTGCGAACGCCAGGTTCCGCTCGGTCGCATTGCTGACACGGATCCGGCGCTGCCACTTGCGGAGACGGTAGAGCTGGGCCCGGTTCTTGGTGGAGATCGACCTGCCGTACGAGTCCTTGTTGCGCCAGTCGATCATAGTGGAGAGACCCTTGTCGTGGATAGTGAGGGTCATCGGTGCACCGGTACGGGCCCGTTTATTCCGCTGTTCGGCATCGAACGCACGCCACTCGGGACCGCGGTCAATGAACTCGTCATCAATCACAAGCCCGCAACTCTGGCAGACCAGTTCTGCCCGCTCACGGTCGTGGACAAGCACGCGGCTGCCACACTCCGGGCAGGTGGTTTCGGTCTGGTTTTCCGCTTTCTTCTCCTGCTCTCTCTGTTTCGTTCGTATTTTGAACGATTCACGTTCAGACTGGAGGACTTTTAGTTTTTCAATTTCCTGCATTCACATTTACCTGACTGATGATCTTTTGTCTTGAGTTTTCTGCTGCATAGAACCAACATATCCGCATAAAATTTTCATTCAGCGGACATTTGTGCGGATTCACCCCGGTTACCGGAATCCACTTCCCTTTCCGCGGGTTGAACCGGGCCGGGCATGACATTTCTTTCACTGCCGATCTATTGAGTCCTAAAAACCATTTTGTTTTTGATATATTCACAATCTGTACAAAAATGATAATGGACCATTCAGCAGTTTACAATCCGGTTGAATTCACCAAACTTGTCGTGGTGTTTTATCTGAGTAAGGTTATATGCCTTCGTGTGATGGCAAAGGCCGGAAGAAATGCGCAGGAGGGTAGCCTGCGTATGAAAAATCCTTAAGCCCGGTAATTTGCCCGACGAGGTAATGATGAAGTGACCGGGCGACCCCCATCAGGAGCAGGGACAAATAGTAACCAGAAAAAGAGAGGCTGTGGTCGCGATTATCGCAGGGGCAGGGGGTTTCATTTTTATCAGGGTCCAAAACCGCCGCGGGGGCGTCCCTCCGTGGGCGGCGGCGACCATCATTGTAAAAAATGAGGGCGCTCTACCGGATATTTGATAGGGGCGCCCCGTAGCGGATCGATTACCGGAAAATCCAGAGTCGGGTAATCTGCCCGGCGAGACCCTGACAAGCCGGACGTGCGACTCACGAAAGGGGTAGGCTCCCTTACATTT
>JAUSBW010000215.1 GCA_030651815.1 Methanoregula sp. | reverse complement strand
TCTCATTGCTGCCAAGATGTCAGGAAATCTGGGCGATGCAAAGACGATGGTGTTCAAGCTCTGTGATGGCACGGCAGATACTCCCGTGTATGCAGTGGTGCCTGCCTATCATGTCACACCGGAGAATGAGGCGATCGTGTCGGCACCGTACGGGTCAATTCTTGAGATTGAGAGTGTGCTCGTGCGGCACAACTTAAAGCACGATGCGTATAATGTGCTGGTGAGCCGGAATACGGGGATTGTAGCGGTGAAATAAATTTTTTGGTCCTCCTATTCTACGGGTCACGGGACAGATACAGTTTTTTAACTGTTTAAGAAGTTCTCTGCCTCTTCTCATCGATGTGCACCGGATCGCGACACCGGCTATCAAGAGAATGGATAATCTTCCAACTGGAGCGATGACAAGATCCCCCCGTACGAAAACTTTGTAATATTGCACAAACAATGAATGTATGAACTATGTCTTCTGCTATAGATTCTGTTGTAGCAAAAATCCGTAATATGCCCCCGGATCTCCAGAAAGAAGTAATTGGATATATCAACAATCTTGAACAGCGCTCAAACAAAACAGGCACACAAAAATTTACGTTTGAATGGGAAGGGAGCCTTGCTCACTTAAAAGACAAGTATACGTCCGTTCAGCTCCAGCATAAAGTCCTTGACTGGTGGAACTGATGTTTCTTGTCGATACAAATATTTTCCTTGAGGTTATGCTGGGACAGGAAAAAGCTGCCGAAGTCAAGGATTTTTTCAACCGGGCTGATTTCTCTTCCCTTTTTGTGAGCGATTTCTCTCTCTTCTCAATAGGGATCATATATTTTAGAGAGAAAAACCCGGGCCCGTTCATCAAGCTGGTCAACGAAGATATGGGAATGAGCGGTCTGCGGGTGGCTTCACTGGATCTTCCGGATTATCCAAGGATTGTCAAATGTGCTAATGAATATCATCTGGATTTCGATGATGCATACCAGTATGCTGTTGCAGAGCGTCATGATCTCACTATTGTCAGTTTCGATCATGGCTTTGATAAGACAAAAAAAGGACGGGTACTTCCCATGGACATCTTCCGTGAGAAATAATGGGCGGGTCGTCTCGCATGTCGATTGCGAGCTGAGCTGGAACGATTACATAAATCAAGAAACTTCTGGAACAGTAAATCTCTGTATCAAATGATTCTTACAACATCCGGTGAAACAGAG
>JAUSBW010000202.1 GCA_030651815.1 Methanoregula sp. | reverse complement strand
CGGGTGCATTCATCCCATATTAATATTATTTTCTCAGATATATTACTAAGCCTTTACCCCCTTGCTTACAAGCCATTTGTGAGCAGGATTCCATTGATGCGAGATCTCGAATACTATGTTTAAATATGTTCGAACGCCGAGTTTTTATTTCAAATTTGTTCGGTTGGTTTCATGAGGTTTTGTCAGATTTCATCTGTTTGAGGGGATTGTGGGGGCTATGACGGTAGGGGACTTTTCAGTCGGTCTGTGCAACGACCTCTGTAGGCACTCCGTTTTTGAGCAGGTGGAGTTTTTTGAGGATGCTGGAAACGGATGCGCTTGCGTCGGTATCGTGGCGGCGTTCGTCTTTTGCCTTTGCAAGAAAATTGTAAACAATGGCAGCATCGATATCATCAATCGTTGCGCCAGGGCAAATTTCCCGATCCCACGGGGGCTGGCTGATGGAGAGGATCATCCGCTTGATTTCGTCGGGTGGTACGACCCGGTTCTCGGTTCCTGTCCGCATATACGCGATGCCGTCAAGATAATACGGTTTGCTGATTCCCTCCAGGACCGTGACAACGATCAGGTGTTTTCCCTCTTCTTCGATGACGCGGATATCCGGTGTGATCTCCGGTTTTATCCGGGATGTGATTTGTTGGGAGAGTTTGCGGAGCGAGTGATCGGCGGGATCTACGCCGACAATTGCCCCGGTGTTGGTCCTGCCAAACGAGATGACGCCGCCATGATGGTTGAGGAACCCGCATATGGATTTAAGCGCGGGCTCGATGAGGGAGAGGGATTTTTAAAAATTCAAGAGTGTCGGATTCGTGGAGGGTCATGAGCGGAGGGCATCAGAGCTTTGTACTGAGTTAGGGCTCTCTTCCTTTTTCTTGTTGTTGATCTTCTGGTTGGTGGGAGAGGAAGTGCTCGGTCTGCGGGCTGGTGAGAGCTGATTGGATTGACCGGGAAACCGGGGTGAAGTTGTGCGAGCATTGTTACGGGAGGGGGGTGACGGTCAAGAGATCCACTTTGTATGGTAATTATGGGCACAGAAATGGGCGCGCCCATAAATTTTTCTATTGCTGTCAACATCGATAATTTTCAAAATATCACGTCATAAAAATCGGGCGAAAAATACGAAACGTTTGAATCTAAGCTAATGATGAAAACATAATTATGGACACATTATGGACATGTCCATATTGCGGGGACATGGTTATGGACATGTCCATAACTAATGGACATTACGATTAAACCGGTTAATCCACCCACACATAATGGGTCCCTCGTTTGACTCCTTTCTGCTGGAATTGCGAATATTTTCCGGTGATGCGGCGAAGCAGGTGTTTAGCCTGAACGTCATTGATTTTACAGAGATCCGCTACTTCAGATCTCCTTATGGTCCCGTGCTCCTTCACGTACTCGATAATCATCTGCTCCTGCTGGAGCAGCTCGAATCCCTTCGCCCGAACATATTCTGCTTTCATATGGAACCGTTTGTAGAGCGATGCAGGCAGATGATACACTCGCCCGCCCCGCTCCCCGCGTCCTTCCACGAGCCCGAGTTCGTGCAGGTGTTCAAGAACCCTGCGAGCTTCAGGCGTTCCCTTCTGGATTAATTTCCCAGCCGTTGGGGCATCTATGCGACGGTCATAGTACAATTCGTTCATGACCAGCAGATCATCGAGTGAGAAGACCTTCCCGTTTCGCTCCTCCTCAAAGATGAATGCGGCAAAATCCAGTGACGACTCCCCACCCGGTATAACAACGCGTACCGCAGCATTGTCACTCCGTGAATAATCCGGAGGCGGTCTTCCGTACCGGACCTGCCCCATGTAAATTTTGTCTACCCCACGACCGGTCTGGTCCGTTATCCCAATCCGCTTAAACGCTTCTGCAAGCCGGGTGTTCCGGGGTTTGGGTTCATGGACAAGGATGTTCTCGGCAGTGATACCTTCAGGGAACCCGCCGGGATTTGTAATGAGGATATGATTGTGCTGCCACTGGATGTAGATGCTCTCCATGCGGCTGTAATCCCGGTGAAGAAGGGCATTGTTGACCGCCTCGCGAAATCCAAGGGGCGAATAATCCGGTATCGGGTACCGTAAGAGTCCCACGATCTTTTCACGCTCATCGTTCCGTGCCTTAAACCGGGATTCAATCGCCTCGATAATTTTTACAATGGGCTCATGGAATGCATCATTCACCCGCACATCTCCCTGGATGTCAAGCACCTGAAAATGCACTGCATGGGTGGGTAAAAACTGCTGGATTGACGTAAGGCGACCCAGAAGAAGAAGTCCCGCAACATTCGGTACGAGTGCTTCGTTACGAGTCTCTACGAGACGCAGGGCTTTTGCAAGCTCTTCGTTGGAGAGTTCGAGAAGTGTCCTGTCCCCCGTGAGTTTGGTGATAGTCTGGCGAATCCGTTCAAATTCAAGAGGATCAAAATCATCGAATGTTGCTGTGTCCACTGACTGTGCAGAGAAATCAAGGAGTCCGAGATCCACTCTTCGGGAGATCTGATCCCTTGCATAGAACGGAACGGTCTGGGGTTTCCCGTCGGCCCCGATTGCACGTCGGAGTGTTTTTCCTGAAGTTGTGGAACAGATATCCGGGTATCGTTCCACCTCAATGACGAGAATATTTCCCTTGGGGTGAGAGACGACAGAAACTCTAGTATTAATGTTGGGCACGGTATTGTGGAAAATTGCGGATTTCAGTTTATTGACATCGGTTGATTTACCGTGACGTGGCCGCGAGCCGGTGATGTTCCTGTCATCCTCGACACCGATCAGCAGCACACCCCCATTGGTATTTGCCAGAGCCACGATCTCATCATAGATTTCCTTGTCAGTGAACTCCCGGCGCAAATCCGATTTGAATTCCCGTTCAAGGGATTCGCCCTGTGCAATCAATGTCTTTGTCGCTGCGGTTTCCATCACTTCGTTGCCCTCAGTATTTTATTTGCCTTGATACGATAATGCTCAATCTTCACCAGCAGCCGCCATCCGGGCCGGGCGGGTTTCTGCGGTGAACCCGTTGATCCCACTAATAATTAATCATGGTCTCTGAATCAAAAAAGGTTTAGGCACTTATTTTTTTTAAAAAAAAGTCAACTCTTCAACAAAACCCAACAAACAATTTCCTCACCTTTCCCCTCCAGAAATCCCCTCATTTTCAAATCACCTTCACTCATCATCAAGTCACGCTTATATCACTGTGAGTAATATGAGAATATAGCCCGAGGGCCCAAGGGTGGGAGAAAATTTATGGCAGATTTCGTACAGAGCTCAGAAACCAAAAGCGCAATTCGCACACTTGAGAGCCAGATTGCAGACGTAGCAACGTTCAACTCAATCGTGCAGTCGGTTATCACCGACAACCCGTTTGCGTGTGTATCGTATATGACTGCCGGTGTAACCCACGACCCGGTCGAAAAGACCCGGGAGAGCTACACGGTGAAGGTCGTCTACCAGGACACCGAAGCAAAGACAGTCGGCACCGACTCCAGCAAGTTCGGCACCATTGACGGATTCACCGCAGGGGCAGCAGCGCTTGCCGCAAGCGCCGCACTCATCACTGCACACGGTGGTTCTGCGGTCCGTGACGCTGACAATGAGACATACAGCGCGACCTTGAGGTGCCACGACGCAAACGGTGAACTGTTCAATGTGACTTTCAGCCGCAAACGCTTAACCCTCACATCCTATTCGGATGAAGCCATCCGGACAAATGTCGAAGCCTGGGCAGACACCGTGGCGACCCTCGCCTAGAATCGCCAGACGATAAGACCTGGAGGGGAGGAGACCTTCCTGGTCCCCTCTCTTTTTGGTCCTCTCGTCTTTGTGCGGAGGACCGTTATGGACACTGAAACATTAGGGATTCTTCTTGGAGTTGTGCTCCCGCTGTATCCCGTGCTGTTTGCCATCCATCAGAAGATCGGCAAATATGATGAGATCGTTGAGGAGTTCAAGAAACTCCGGAGCGAACACGAACGACACAAGGAGAACTATCATGGAAACTGAAATGAGAACACAGCCGGTCGCAACCGTGACCGGTCTGTACCGTGGCAAATTTAGCGGGCTCGAACCGCTCACCTTGGATAAGCCTCTTACCCGTGACGAAGTGAGGCGCAATCCCATCTTCTATGAATTGGACCTGCGCCCGGAGGAGGGCGATGAGAATTTGATCATCGATGTAATCTATGACAACCTCTCACCGATGCGGATGCAAGACCTGCGCCGGGGAACGGATATCCCGCGAGGCGTCCGGTTCTGGCCGGACTGGTTCGACATTCCGCCGTATGAGGAGATGCACGACATTGACGGTCGCCGGGTTTACCCGCGTTCACCTGGCACCCATACGATTCAGATACGGACCGGTCGGCGCAAGTTTGCCCAGATGGGGCGGGTCCGGGATTTCAGCCCGGAGAATGGAGGATACTTAAGCCCGGTGTTCGAGATCCGGATTGCGGAGAATCCCGATGTTCGAGAATGAGTTGCAGACCCGGGCCGCCATCTGCGGGACCGGTGTCCTGCTCGGGCTGGTCTTTGTGCTGGCCCATCTTCCTCTCATCCTTCTCATCTTGCCGATCGCGGTGCTGTTCCTTGGTCTCGTTGCTGACCCGGAGGAGACGCACGCGGTTTGGTACGGGATGCTGAACACTCTTGGCATCTTCGATCTCTCC
Source organism: Methanoregula sp. (assembly GCA_030651815.1). GTDB lineage: Archaea > Halobacteriota > Methanomicrobia > Methanomicrobiales > Methanospirillaceae > Methanoregula. The sequence goes on along the minus strand of JAUSBW010000202.1, from coordinate 32,014 downwards.
GCGCTGACAGATGCAGAGCGATTGAACTATTCCGATAAGCGGCATTACTTCTGGTTCGGGGAGGTCAGGATGGCTGCGGTGCTGGCTGGTATGTTTGTGGTTCCGATCGGGTGCTTCCTTGCTGGCCGGACCGAGATCACGCTTGCGTTCATCAGCGCTGCGATACTGTTCCTTCCGCTGTTTGTTTTTCTTCCGAAGCTGATTCAACGCGGGCTGCATGCTGACGTGGATGTTGTGATTGAAGCGTTCGGGAAGAATGAGCAGGTGAAGAAAGTTTTCTGGTCGTTGTTCGTCGTGATGGTCGGGCTCGTGCTGGCAAAAGTTCTCGACCCGGTCTCGGTGCAGCAGGTGGTGGGGGTTATTGGTTCGTCCGGACCATGAATAGAAGGGTGAGATTCCATCTCTGTTTCACTCCTTTTTCTCTTCGTTTTTTGTTTGCTTTTTGTCGGCTGATATCCTTCTCATCGGGGTACTGTTGGGAGGGGGGGAAACAAGCCCAGATTGGGCTCCGATTGCCGGTTTCCAGTCCGGAAAACCCCTGTAAAGCCGTCGGGTTCCGGAATGTGAAAATAAGTCCATACATCTCGCCCTGTTTGCCAAAATACGGCTGGAATGGGCTTAAAAAACGAAGGTTGCCAAGGCCCTTTAAATCGCGTTTTGTTTTTCCACCTACTTTGTGACATCTGACATGAGAAACGCTGTTAAAACATGAAATATGGGGGTCATTTTTTCCGGGGGGTGTCTGAAAAACATGGTTTTGACCTGGAATAAGAGGGGAGTCGGTCGCGGATCTGGGGCGAGCACGGCGAAGCAAGACTCTCACTTCGGGTTAATGTAGGGATTGTCGGGATTCTTTTTCACCATGACATACTCAGTAGCCCGTCCCTTCTTACCCTGTTTCGAGAAAATGCCCCTCATACAAAGATCATTCAGATCTCGCAGAGCCGTCCGGTCAATCACTCTGGTAAGTTCACGGTACGCTTTATTGGTGATAACACCATGCTCCCTCACATAGCGCACTGCCGGAACTCTGGAGGCGAACTACTATGCAGGATAGATCGCATTCGTCTCCTGTGCGGTTCCGGCGTTAAGGACACTCGTTCTGGCACTGGTCAGCCTTGCTGTGCTGAGCGGGGGTGCTCTTGCGCACCCCCCAAGTGATGCAGCGATGACTTATGACCAGAATACCGGAGACCTTATTGTCACCATCACCCACCAGATCGACGATCCTAAAACACATTACGTGAAACAGGTGACGGTGAAACAGGGTGATACCGTGCTCATCGACAAGTCCTACACCAGCCAGCCGGACCGATCATCATTCACCTACCGGTACAATCTCCCGCAGCTCAAAGGGAGCAGCGGAGAGATTTGGGTGAATGCGCAGTGCAGCCAGTCTGGTTCCCGGTCAGGCACTCTCTCTATGAGTGAGAATCCTGCACCCGGTACTACGGCCAGTGCATCACCCGCAGCGCCGGAACCCATCAAATCCCCGGTTGGTGTATTTGTCGCACTCGTAGCAGTCGGGTTTGTTGCACTACGCATCATGAGATAATCCAAAAACGCCGGCAGGATCATATTCCCTTTTTCTTATAACTTCCCGGCATCCCCGGCCAGGTACGATCACAACCTTATCATAGATCCGCCCCGAACCAAGATGCATACAAAACGGTGTTGAAATGGTTCGTGTCGGAGTCCATGTTTCAATAGCAGGCTCGCTCGATCTCGCGGTGGATCGTGCAAAGGATGCTGGCTGCGATGTCTTTCAGCAGTTCTCAAGAAATCCCCGGGGCTGGGCATACAAGTCACTATCTGATGAGGATTGTGATAACTACCGGGCAAAGATCAAGGCCACCGGCATCATTCCCGTTGACCACATGCCCTATCTGCCGAACCTCGCCTCACCCAAACCGGAGATCTATGAAAAATCCGTACCGGCACTTGCAGCTGAACTTGACCGCTGCGATAAGTTGGGCATACCCTATCTTGTGACGCATCTCGGCCACCACCTCGGTGATGGCATCGCAGGCGGACGGGCGCGGGTCATCCGGGCGATCAACACTGCCATTGACGAATCAGACAATTCCGTGATGCTGCTCCTTGAGAACACTGCGGGCGAGAAGAACAGCGTAGGGAGCAGTTTTGAGCACATCAGGGGGATCATGGATGGGCTTGATGCACCAGAGCGGATCGGTATCTGCTTTGACACCTGCCATGCATTTGCGGCAGGGTACGAACTGAGGACGGATGAGGGGATCGCAGACACTCTCGCACAGTTCGATGAACAAGTGGGAATCAGGAACTTAAAGCTTGTTCACCTGAACGATACGAAAGGCGATAAGGGAAGCGGACTTGACCGGCATGAGCATATCGGTATGGGCTTTATTGGTCAGGATGGGTTCCGGCGCATACTCCATCATCCGGCCTTTAAGGATCTGCCACTGGTCTGCGAGACTCCTGTTGATGATCGCAGGGACGACCGCGGGAATATTTTGGCAGTCCGTAACCTTGCCCGGTAAACCCTGGTACAATTTTCCTCTCCGGTAACCATGCTCATGCAAACATGGCCCACAGATTCTGCTATAAGTGCGGGGCGTTCAGAGTGCCCTTAATTATCACTTAAACACAATATATCCGGCAGTGAAGGCAACATTTGATGGCACTGCGGTGCGGGTGGGAAAGGAAGGGCGTGTGCTCTACGAGCAGAGCGGGTACGGGCGCCTGGAAAAAGATGGCGTGAAACTTGCACCCCAGGAGGCGCTCTATCTCATTCACCGCCAGAAGATCACCTTAGATGGATATACGTTTGATACCCTGTTTTCGGAGTTTGCCAGTGAACGCAATTTCCTGCGGAGTTTTTTAGTGTACCGTGACCTCCGCGAACGGGGGTATGTGGTCCAGACCGGCCCGCATGATTTCAGAGTGTTCCGGCGCGGTGAGAAACCCGGCACCGGTGAATCCCTCTATTTAGTCCGCGTGCTCTCGGAACGCGATCCCATCAGGTTTACCAAACTGATAGAAGAGGTAGTTGCGTCCCGCAACATGCGCAAACAGTACGTGCTTGCGGTTGTCGATGACGAAGAGGAGCTCACCTATTACGAGATCAAGCTGCAGGTACTGGCAGATGCCTGCACTCCGTTAACACCCCTCTCGAAACATGAAGCTGTTCTTATCGGAAAATCGGCCATGGTCAGGATCAGTCCCCCGTCCGATCTCGAGGTATCGGGTTTTGGAAAGCGCCTTGATGATGAACGGCTCATGCTTTCTCCGGTTGAGCTGCTCTATCTCATGGGAAAAGGCATGATCGAGCTTCGGAAAGGAGATGCTCATGTTACTAATCCGGAGTTTTTTGAACTGGCCCGTGAGAATGACCCGGAACTTGCCGAGAAGGACAAGGTGTATACAGAACTCCGGTCGCACGATTATACACCACGGACCGGCTACAAGTTCGGCCACCACTTCCGGGTCTACTGCGGCAAGAACGTGCATTCCGATCTGCTGGTACATGCGGTGGAGCAAGATGCTGCGCTCCCCATGAGCGCAATCTCGCGCTCGGTCCGGATGGCGCACAGTGTCAAAAAGAAGATGTTGTTTGGCGCTGTACATACTAACGGAATTCAATTCGTGGAATTTGCACGAATCAAACTGTGAGCACCTTTCATGCAAGAAACGCAGATCAATCCCTGGTCAAGTACACCGTCGCTCGATATTGAGAAGACATTTGCCGATTTTGGTATCGAGCCTATCGCCCCCATTCTTTCCGAGCTCCCTTCAGTCCCGTATTTTATGCGGCGGAATATTGTTGTCGGGCATCGGGACTACCGCCCGATAGCGAGTGCGATTCGCAACCGCACGCCTTTTCATATTCTCACCGGGTTCATGCCGAGCGGCCACCCGCATCTCGGTCACCTGATGGTGATGAAGGAAGTGGTCTGGCATGTGCAGCAGGGTGGTAACGGGTACGTGACCATCGCCGACCGGGAGGCACATGCGGTCCGGGACATGTCATGGGAGAAGTGCCGGGAATACGGCAAAGAGTATCTCGCCTGCCTGTACGCGCTCGGGTTTGAAGGCACCACGTATTTCCAGAGTAAAAACGACCGGCTCAAGGATCTCGCGTTCGAAGCGGCAACAAAGGTGAACTTCTCGGAACTCGCCGCGATTTACGGATTCTCGCCAGAGACCGATCTGGCCCATGCGGACAGCGTGATCATGCAGGTAGCCGATATCCTGTATCCCCAGATTGACCGGGAGCCCGCGCCTACGCTCGTGCCGGTCGGTGTCGACCAGGACCCGCATATCCGGCTCACCCGTGGGATTGCCCACAAGATGCGGATGTTCACTACAGAGGAGCGCGACGGGTACATCAGCGTCCGGTCCAAGAATGCGCCGGAAGCAGCGCTCGAAGCGGTGAAACAGGCATTCCCGCACGCGAAAAAATACGAAGGCCACGTGGATATCAAAGGTGCGCAGTGCGCTGACGTGAGTGCGAAAGTGCGGGAGATTGAACGGGCTCACGGCGGTTTTGCGTTTTACACGCCTTCTTCCACCTACCACATCTTCATGCCGGGGCTCATGGGCGGCAAGATGTCCAGCAGTATCCCTGAGAGCATCATCTCGTTTTACGAGCCGGAGGCGGTCGTGAGAAAGAAAGTGATGAGCGGGATCACGGGCGGGAGGGCGACTTTGGAAGAACAGAAGCGGCTCGGCGGCGAACCTGACAAGTGCTCGCTCTACCTGCTCAATCTCTTCCACATGGTGACCGATGATGCGGATCTGGCAGAGATCCGGAGGAAATGCACTGGTGGCGAGATCACCTGCGGCCAGTGCAAGAAAGAGACGGCAGAGCGCGTTGTTGCGTTCCTGCACGACTTTAAGGAGAAGATGGACGCAGCTTCAGACAGGATTGAGGTGTGAGATGGCGGAACTGACGCAGAACGAGAAACGGCTGCTGGCGATACTGGAAAGTGAGAAGAGAGCAGATGCCCCGCATCTCGCGGGCCTGCTGGATGCGACTCCTGAAGCAGTGGTGCAGTGGGCGCACCTTGCCGGGGACAAGGGGCTTGCGACTGTTGAGCGGGTTGTGGCAAAGGAGTTTGTATACACGGATGAGGGGAAGGAGTATGCACAGAACGGGCTTCCTGAAACACAGCTCCTCCGTTTTATCCTGCCGGGAACTACGCTTGCCGATCTCCAGAAGCACAACGCGTTCAAGATCGGATTTGGCCAACTGCGGAAGAAGGGACTCGTGAAAGTCGATGGCACCTCCGTTACAAAAACACCGGGTGCCTCTACGGATGCGGATGAAGCCTCCTTGAAAAACCCTTCTGCCGCTGACCAGAGAACGAAGGAACTCATCAGGCGCGGGATACTGCAAGAGTCCGAAACCGTCCAGTATAAGATCGCCATCACAAACGAAGGACTCGCGCTCGTCAAAAAAGGTCTCGACCTCCGCGAGGAGACCGGTACCCTTACCCGCGAGCAGATACTCTCCGGCGCATGGAAAACCGCAAACCTCCGCAAGTACGATGTGACAAAACTCCCGAAGAAGGCGTACCCCGGCAAGATCCACCCCTACCAGCGGATCATCGCCGAGATGCGGGAGATCCTCCTAGAGATGGGATTTATTGAACTCTATGGCGGCATCGTTCAGCAATCCTACTGGAACTTTGACGCCCTCTTCCAGCCGCAGGATCACCCGGCCCGCGAGATGCAGGACACGTTCTATCTCAGAGAGACCCTCCCGCTCCCGCCGGGATACGAGAAGGTGAAGGCAATGCACGAGTGCGGCGGCGAGACCTCGTCGACCGGCTGGGGCGGAATCTGGAAAGAGGAGAAGGCGGAGCAGTGCGTGCTCAGGACCCACACCACGAGTGTCTCTATCCAGCACCTCGCGAGAAACCCAAACCCCCCCGTCAAGGCTTTCTGCATCGGCAGGGTCTACCGGCGCGAAACGATCGACACCACTCACCTTGCCGAGTTCGAGCAGCTCGAAGGGATTGTGATGGACGAGGGAGTCACGTTTGGCAACCTGCTCGGGATCCTCCGCGAGTTCTACCACCGGATGGGCTTTGAGGGCGTGCGGTTCAAACCCTCGTACTACCCGTACACAGAGCCGAGCCTCGATGCCGAGGTCTATGTCGAGGGCATCGGCTGGATCGAGATGGGCGGTGCCGGTATCTTCCGTGAGGAAGTTACCGCCCCGCTCGGGATCAACTATCCCGTCCTTGCATGGGGACTTGGCGTGAGCCGGATCGCGATGCTCCGTCTCGGTCTCAAGGACCTCCGCTACCTGCATAAGAGCGACGTGGCGTTCCTCCGTAAAACACCTGCTTTGCGCCACACGAAGGGAGGTATCTGAAATGGCTGTCATCACCCTCCCCTACAAGTATCTTGAGCGGCTCACCCGTACAGACAAAAAGACGATCCTCGATAAGGTCGCCTTCATCGGCTCTGATGTGGAGCGGATCGAAGAAGATCACGCAGACGTGGAGTTCTTCCCGGACCGCCCCGACCTCTTCTCACCGGAAGGCGTGGCCCGGGCCATGCGGGGCTACCTCGGGATCGAGACCGGACTGTCTGTGTACCCGGTAAAGCCATCGGGAATCTCGTTCACTGTGGATCCCATGCTGGCAAATATCCGCCCGGTGCTCGGTGCAGCGGTCATCCGTGGGGTCTCGTTCGATGACGAGTCAATTCAGAGCATCATGTCCCTGCAGGAGTCGCTCCACTGGGCGGTCGGCAGGGGCAGGAGCAAGGTGGCGATCGGCATCCACGACCTCGACACGGTCAAGCCCCCGTTCCGGTACATTGCCTCGCCGCGGAGCCGGAAGTTCATCCCGCTCGATTATACTGAAGAGATGACCATGGACGAGATCCTCGAAAAGCACCCGAAGGGCAGGGACTATGCGAAGATCATCAGGGACTTTCCCCTCTTCCCGCTGATAGTGGACAAAGACGACCATGTCCTCTCGTTTCCCCCGATCATCAACGGCGAGCGGACGCGGGTGACCCTTGATACGAAGAATATCCTTCTCGATACAACCGGCACCGACAAACGGGCGGTCGGCGTTGCCGTCAACATCATCTGCACAGCGATGGCAGAGGCAGGCGCGACCATAGGGAGTGTTGAGATCGGCGGCATGCAGACCCCTACCCTTGCTCCCGTAGAGCGGACAGTGAGCGTGAACGAGTGCTCCCGGCTTCTCGGGATTGAGCTGACCGCAGCCACGATGGCAGAGCTTCTCCGGAAGATGCGGTTCGGTGCCGAACCTGCGGGCGCAGACAAGTTAAACGTGCAGGTGCCCTGTTACCGGGCCGACATCATGCATGACTGGGACCTCTTTGAGGACGTGGCAATCGCGTACGGTTACGATAAGATAACGGACATGGCTCCAAAGACCTTCACTGTGGGAAAACCCCATCCTGTGCAGGTCAATGCTGCCCTTGCCCGCGAGGTCTTCTGCGGCTTGGGTTATCTCGAAGTGATGCCGTTTACCCTGACAAGCGAGGACGTGCTCTACCGGAAGATGCAGCGGGAGGAGAAGAACGGCGTACTCCATGTCATGCATCCGATCAGCATCGAGAACACGGTGGTCAGGACCGAGATCCTTCCCCTGCTCCTCGAATTTTTAACCCTGAACCGGCACCGCGAACTCCCGCAACGCCTCTTTACCGTGGGTGATGTGGTGGACACCTGCCTCACTTACCAGCAGGCATCCGGGGTCAGCACGCATCCGGACGCGGACTTCTCGGAAGCCTACGCATCAGCTGATGCCGTGCTCCACGAGCTCTCCATTGATTATACCGTGAAGGAATCCGAAGACCCGGCATTTATTGAAGGGCGCAGGGGCGATATCATCGTAGCCGGAAAAAAGATTGGCGTCTTTGGCGAGATCCATCCCGCCGTGTTAAACGCGTTTGAACTCGAGCACTCCGTTGCCGCGTTCGAGTTCGATCTCAGAGCCGTACCGGGATATCCCGCCCTCTGAGATACTCTTTTACCTCTTTAATCGTAAATTCGCCGTAGTGGAAGACGCTTGCCGCAAGGCAGGCATCGGCTTTTCCTTTTGTGAACCCGTCGTAGAAATGTTCAAGGGTCCCGACACCACCGCTCGCGATCACCGGGATACCGGCAGCATCGGAGATTGCGGAGGTTATGGGGATATCAAACCCGTTCTTCGTACCATCGGTCTCCATGCTTGTCAGCAGGATCTCTCCCGCACCCCGTTCCTCTGCCTCTGTTGCCCACGCGACTGCATCGATACCTGTCGGTTTGCTGCCCCCGTAGATAACCACTTCATACCAGCACTTCCTCCCGTCTTCGAGATACACGGGGGTTGCCTTTTCGTTCGGGGTGAAATTCCGGCGTACGTCTATAGCGACCACGATACACTGTGTGCCGAATGCTTCTGCACCCCGGGTGATCAGGGTGGGATCATGCACGGCGCTGGTGTTCATACCCACTTTATCGGCTCCGGCCCGGAGGATCTGCTGGATATCGTCTGTGGAACGGATACCCCCGCCGACCGTCAGCGGGAGGAGGAGCTGGTCTGCTGCCCGTTTGATCAGATCGATGATAATGCCCCGTTTTTCCACCGATGCGGTGATGTCTAAAAATACCACTTCATCTGCGCCCTGCTCATTGTACCGTTCGGCAAGTTCTACCGGGTCACCGGCATCCCGCAGACCGAGAAAATTCGTCCCTTTGACCACCCTGCCATCCTTGAGATCAAGGCAGGGTATGATCCTTCGTGTGAGCACCATTGAATATAGCTTGGGTGGCGGATACTATCTATGTTTCCACTCCGTTTGCCGGCCACGGAGTTTTTATGTAACTTGCCGTGCCTATTCATAGGGTAGTCATTATCCGGGCGGGCCTGCTATACGGCCTTCCCATACGAGGAAGTTCATGAGCTCAGGAAAGCTGAAGATCGAATGGGCGGCGCAGTACATGCCGGTGCTCGCAGCCATAAAAAAACAGTTTGTCAAGGAAAAACCGTTCGCAGGCATGACAATCGGTATGGCGCTCCATGTCGAGGCCAAGACCGCAAATCTCGTCTCAACGCTTGCTGCGGGCGGGGCTGTTGTGCATATCACCGGCTGCAACCCGCTCTCCACGCAGGATGATGTGGCAGAGGCGTTGAACTCGGTTAAAAATGTTCACTGTTATGCAAAGCGCGCCTGCTCTGTGGAGGAATACTATGCAGCAATCGATCTCGTACTGGATGCAAAACCGGTCATCACCATCGACGATGGTATGGACCTGATCCACTACATCCACACAAAGCGCCGCAATCTCATAAAAACCATCATCGGCGGCTGCGAGGAGACAACCACGGGTATCCACCGGCTTCGTGCCATGGCAGCAGAAGGCAAACTTGAGTTTCCGGTCATCGCGGTAAACGATACGCCCATGAAGCGGTTCTTTGACAATGTCCACGGGACCGGAGAGAGTGCGCTCACCTCTATCATGATCACGACCAACACCCTGATTGCCGGCAAGTATGTGGTCGTTGCCGGTTACGGGTACTGCGGGCGGGGTCTTGCAAGGAAGGCGCACGGGCTTGGGGCCAAGGTCATCGTGACCGAGATCGATTCCCGGCGGGCGCTTGAGGCGCACATGGACGGGTATATGGTCATGACCATGGACGAGGCTGCGGCGCTCGGGGACATCTTCATCACCACAACAGGCAACATGGCAGTGATCAACCAGCGGCACTTCAAGAAACTCAAAGAGGGCGCGATCCTGTCCAATGCCGGTCATTTCAATGTAGAGATCGATATCGAATGGCTCCATAAGAATGCGGACAAGGTCATCCAGCGCGATGGCATCGAGACGTTCATGCTCAAAGGAAAAGTGGTACATGTGCTCGCCGAGGGCAGGCTTGTAAACCTTGCAACACCCAAAGGCATGGGCCACCCGATCGAGGTCATGGACTTAAGTTTCGCTCTTCAGGCGCTCTGCACCCGGTACATTGCCAAAAACGGCAAAAAACTCAAGGGTGGAGTGTATGAAGTCCCGCAGGAGATCGATGAGCAGGTCGCAAATCTCAAGCTCTCCTCGCTCGGGCTTTCCATAGATGTGCAGTCAAAAGAGCAGAAGAAATACCAGTGCAGCTGGGATATCGGAACGTAAGTTCTCTTTTTTTTTTAATAACACACAATTGATTGTGATTAAAGCAAAAAGGTAAAAGTCCCGCCCAGGACATACCTCTTTTCACATCTAAACATCTTTCTTTCAGTCTTTCGATTAGATAGTTGGTGGCGATAAGTGTTTTTCATAAAAAAAATAACCTGACACCAAAGATACCAAAATGATCAAGGAAATTTCTAATTTTGCCCAATATCTCTGAACTGCCACATCCTTTTCGGCACAATAATCTCGAACCGTGCGCCTTTGCCGGGTGTACCGTTTTCGGTGATAGTGATGCCGGTAATTGCTAATATCTCCCGTGAGAGGTACAACCCGAAACCGGTGTTCCTGCCAAAGCCTCGCGTGAAGAGACGTTTTTTATCGTCATCTGAAATTCCTGCACCATCATCCTCGCAGACGATGGTGAGTTCATTTTCGGATGTAGAGGATGAGACCCGAATAATGGTCATCTTGTTGCCCCCGTAGCGGAGTGAATTATCGATGAGGTTATAGAAGACCTTCTTAAAAAGCGGGTCTGCAAATATTTCGAGATCGTTCCGGTCGACATCAACCAGGATATTTCTCATAGGAAGAGTGGTCGCCGACTCTCGTATTAACTCACTAAAGTTTTGCCATAACGGATCTTTCATCCCTATTTCTTCATAGTAACGAGTAAAGTTAATCTGACTATCAATTAAGTCAGCGATTTGCTGCTGCTTACCGATATATTCTGCCAGTTCTTCTGGGTTGTTAAGGGAGTCCTTGCAGAGTTCAATATATGCCATGAGCGCCGTGAGCTGGTTCTTGATGTCATGCCGGGTAATATGAGAAAGGAGGTTCAATTTTTTATTTGCGTCGTGCAGCGCCAGTTCAGTCTGTTTACGCTGGGTGATATTGCGGGCAATACCCATAAGTGAAACAATTTTGCCCTCACTGTCGTGCATGATCGTAGCATTCGTGGTATGCCATTGCCATGTACCGTCCTTGTGTTGCACCCGGTATTCGACCCCGCTTATCTTTTTTTCCTTCAGGATTGTCTGTCGCAGGAATTCACGAATATGGTAAAGATCATCCGGGTGCACAAAGACCTTTATTGACTGACCGATGACTTCATCGGACCTGTGCCCCAGCACTTCTGTCCAGTAGGGAGAGACATAGGTAAAAATACCATCCGGGGTCAGAGAATAAACAATGTCATTGGCATTTTCCACAAAAGAGCGGAAACGCTCTTCACTCTCTTTTAGCGCAATCTCTGCCATTATTCTTTTTTGTTCTGCGCTATCAATGGCATCACCAATAGACCTGGATGCCCGGATAACGACAAAGGTTGTGACGATGGCGACTCCTACGAAAAATACTGCGACTAATATTGCCATATTAAATTTATAGATCGAGAAAATCGTCATCTCAAGATAATTCTGGAGAAATATGATGATGATGACAAGGGGGATGAAGACGCGTAAAAGCCGGGCATTTGTCGATGGGCCTGAAAAATAAATAAGGGGGATTGCAGTTGGCCCGGAGAGGGTAACGAGTCCCACGCTGAAGAAGAGTAATGCCAGTACTGATCCCGGGGCAACAGGAAGAATGGGGGTGTCGTACAGGAACGGGTTGTCATAGATATAACTCAGGAAAAAAGTGAAACTGACAAGAAATATAACTACCCCGATAATGCCAATTGCATTCAGGGTCTTTTTGTGCAGATTTGATGGGTCAGAAATGTTCAACATCAGAATCAAGGCGATGGATGCAGGTATTACCAATGCGGCAGATATGGGTGATATGTAAGAGAGAGGACTGGCAAGAATTATTGTCCCGGCCTGCAATAACCAGGTTTCTACAATGAAATGACTGCCCTGCATATTGAAGAGACATTCGATGAGTGCGAAGAGTGCAATGACTATAAGCACTGCCTTAATGCCGGTTTTTATCAACCCCTGGAACGGTTTTACCGCGTGAATGGCAAGTACTAAACCTAAAATAATATAGATAAGTGCCGCCGAAAACGCCATGCTCTTATAATCTGGATATAAAAAATCGTACAGGGGAATGTTCAGGAATAGAATTACAAATTCTAGGATGCTGATGAATATTGTGCCGATTCCACAGATCACGGTCAGCCGTTGAAAAAATTGATTTTCTGTAATATCATTTCCCTGAACCGGCTTATTGTGAGTATTCATTTCGGACATTGGAGCAACAATCCTATTTTATTATCCGACTCTTTGAGGCTGTTGCATGACTATTTTCGATTGTACTATTGTGCCAATTGAGGTCAGAAATATCCCCGCATTTTCGCCCGAATGCATAATCTCCAATACCGATTGTACAAATGGGTTATTTTTTTCGAGTTATGCAACAACCTCCTTTGCAAACCTTAATTCGCAGTTTATCGACACGGGCATTCGTCTATTTTAATTTGTCCCCTATGAAGATATATAAACGGTTGTTACCTGATTTTTTGCTTTAAAGATAGTTTACCAACACTAAAAGCGCTGGCTCTCACAATTTTCAGGATAACCTCGTTAATGCCTTTTCACGATGTGGTTCCCGGGTGTATCTCCACTGAGAGCCTTTCCCGCTTTGCAATTAACTTCATACAAGGGAGACTGATACAGGATCGATGAGTCATTATAATTTTTTGTTTGACTGGATCGTCTCAATGTGAATATACTTACATTGTGGAGATGGGGGATAATAGTGGGTGAGGGTGGTTTCTTGTTATAGTCCTGATAGCAGTGAGGAGGAGATTGCGGGAAAAATCTGAAAGAACCTTCACGAAAATGTTCAGATAATTTTTTTTTATATTCCGGATTTTTGGCAATTGTCTCAAGAAAAAAAGTGATAAATTTCTTTTAAAAAAGAAGAAATGATTAAGAGAACTCCGCTGCCCCAGAGGGGGACACTCCTGCCACAGAGAAGTTGGTTGATCTTTCTCTTAACGTTTTTAAGCTTAAACCAAATCTGGCGAAGCAGGGGTGCTTGTCCATCCCTGCGAGCCCGTTATTGCTACGCGTATGATCATCCCTCCCTTGCCGCATACAAATACTCCTGCGCATACCCGCAGTATTCCCCGAAATGCTTCCGGGCAAACCGGCGAATTGTATCGTAATCCCGGTTGGTGAGCCCGGCTTTAAGATCCAGGGTTTTGATATAGTTCTGTTGCATTATCCTACGGATCCAGACATCGACCGGGAACGCCTCGTACTTCTGGAATGAAAAGAGCAGGATGCAGTCGGCAGCTTTAGGGCCCACTCCATGCAGTTTCATCAGTTCTTTGCGGGCATCCTCGTACGGGAGCCTTCGGATCGTCTCCTCCCACTGTTTCTCATCAGTGACCGAACAGGAAGTACGAAAAACATAGGGCTGGCGGTAGCCCAGCATGCACTCCGTCAGCCCGTCATTTCCTTCATAGGAGATAGATGAGGGATCGGGAAATGTGTAATATTTCTTCCCCTCGAATTCGATCACTTTTCCGAACCGCTCCGCGATAAAAGCAATCCTGCGTCGGATCGTGGGAATGTTGGAGTTCGTAGAGCAGATATAAGAGACCGTGCACTCCCATGGCGGCTGCCGGACCAGACGAAGTCCGGTGCACCTGCTGATCGCTGCATGGATGAACTGATCCTGGTCAATGGTTTTTATTACCTGCTCCAGATCGAGATCCAGGGAAAAATAGTGACTGATGAATGCGGTTTTCGCTCCTTCAAAGATCAGATTCGATTCATCCTGTCGGATCTTAATAACCCTGCCACCTACTACACCGTACCACCACCCTTCTTCTGTCCGCTCCCAGCGGAATACCTGACCACATCCCAGCGTCTGGTCAAGAGAGAATGGCAGGTCAGCCGAAAGGGAGATTTTTGGCATGGAGATATATCGTAACGTCTGTTGTTCAATCCATATATGGTACCAGGCTGCTATACTTACAAAAAAGCCGGGGAATTTTCCCTGCAATAACGCGCGATGGCATACAATGGTACTTGCCGGGTCCGGATAAGAATGGATAGCCTTTTAATATATAAATCAAAAGTTGTTCTTATGGAACTAGCTGAAAGTCTTAAGGAATTTGTTGAATCTGGACAGGACTGGGAACGCAAGAACACCTCAGTTAATGGTGTCTCTATCATCCGGCTCCCCCCGTACAAGAACAGAGCTGCCTCCCTTGCCATTGACATCAACCCAATCGGAGAAAACGGGCTCCCCATGAAGAAAAAAGGGATCATGATCATGAATGGCGCAGAGCTGCATGCCTTCAGGGAAACGTTTAAAAATGAAAAGCTTGACAATCTCATCAATGTATTAGAAGACGTCACCGGGCGCAAAACCACAGGAAAGCCTGTCAAGGCAGATGTAGTACAGCTGTAAACCAGGATATCATTGGGTAAATTTACTGGCAGTGGAGGGATAATTATCAGGAAATGGATAGTGGCTTTTATGGTCGTGCTTCTGGCAGCAGTAGCGATATCCGGGTGTCTTGGAGTCAGGACGCCATCCGTATCGCGCCCCATACCTCCTGCGGTATTTGTCGATTATCAGCGTGCCGGAGGTATCGCTGGTTCAGATGATCGGCTTGTAATTTTTGATAACGGGGTTGCAGTCATATCACGAAAAACTGTCAGCACAGAGATTGCGTTAAACCAGAGCGAGCTTGAACGGATTACCGGAATCTTTAATGAGGCGCAGTTCTCCATGTTGCAGGGAAATTATTCTGCCCGGCGCGGGACTACCGATTATTTCCGGTATACTATCAGCTATCATGGCAAGACCGTGATTGCCGAAGATTCTGCGATTCCTCCGTCATTGCAAGCTGTGATCAACGAGATGAACCGCATCATAAATATGGCTGACAGCGGCGAACGGATTGATCGTCCGTTTGCAAACCTGCCATATTAAATTTTTCTGTCAGGTGTTCAGCCGGTAAAAACAAATAAAAAAAGAATTATTTATTTTCATACATACACGACTGGACGTCGTGACCCAGTTTACCGATTGCGTCTGCGCGGCATCGCTGGCAGTGGCGCATCTGTTTTACATATTTTGCGCATTCGTCCTGCATCTTCCGTTTCATCTCCTGTGTCGGGGGAGTGATATCTGCAAACTTGTATTGGGCGATGAGCGGGATGACGTTGAAGGTGTACACGCCCATCTCTCCGACTTTCTTTGCAATTGCCGGGATATGATCCTCGTTGATGCCGGGGATATAGACCGTGTTGATCTTTACTATCATGTGCCGCTTTACTGCCTCTTCGATACCCTTCATCTGCTGGGAGAGCAGCAGTTTTGCACCTTCAAGTCCCGTATAACGCGTACCCTTGTAATCGATGAACTGGTAGATCTTTGCACCGATCTCGGGATCGATTGCATTGAGGGTTACGGTGATGTTACCGACATCATATTTCTCGAGCAGGTCAATCTTGTCGGGCAGGACGAGACCATTGGTGCTGATGCATTTGATTACATTGGGGTACTCTTCATGGAGGCGACGGAGTGTTTCAAATGTCTCTTCGTTTGCCAGCGGTTCACCGGGTCCGGCAATGCCAACTACCTTGATGTAATTGTACTTCTCCATCACTTTTTTTACCATGTCCATGGATTCATCGGGATTTAGTACCCGTGTAGTTACACCGGGGCGGCTCTCATTTACGCAGTCAAAATCACGGATGCAGTAATTACACTGGATGTTGCAATTGGGAGCAACCGGTAAATGGCACCTGCCAAAGGTGTGGCACGCCTTTTCGGAAAAACAGGGATGCTCCTGTATCTTGCGCATCTGCGCTGCGTCCCACTGAACTTTTTTTCCTGCAACATCTGCAATCATCACTTGATCAGCCATAGTCAACACCACTTACGTTCGTTCTGTTGGTATAAATATCGTGCAATTGTGATTGCGATTCACAACAACACGTGGAGGGTTCTCTTATTGTCGATATCTTTGCCGATACTGGTTTTTTAGTTTTTGTGACCGATTGATCTCTCCTGATTAAATGTATATGGTTGATTGGATTATTGTACTGGAGATTACCATGAAGAAGTCTGAGAAGGTCAAGGGCAGGGAAGCGGTTGCAGCCAAAAAAAGACTCTACCCCAAACTTGCGATGGTTGCGGCAGCAGTAATACTGATTCTCGTAGTCATCGGGTACATCCTGCTTAATCCATCCGGTGCAAAGAGCGGGGATATGGTGACGGTTGAGTATACCGGGAGTCTTACTGATGGAACGGTCTTTGATTCGAATGTGAACTCAACCCCGCTTACGTTTATTATCGGGCAGGGCAGGGTTATCAAGGGTGTTGAAGAAGGAGTCACCGGCATGGCACAAGGGGAGACAAAGACGTTAAAGATTCCGGTTGACAAAGCCTATGGCCCGTATAACGATGCACTCGTCCATGTAGTGAACCGTTCGACATTGCCCGATGATGTAAAGCCAGAAGTGGGGGGCGTCCTGACAATTACAAGGAAACCCGATGGGGCTGTTGCCCGGGTAAAGATAATCAATGTCACCCCTTCAACAATTACCTGGGACGAGAACCACGAACTTGCAGGAAAAGATCTCGTTTTTACGATTCGGTTAATTGAGATACAAAAAGGCTGATATTTTTTTTAAAAATATCTGACAAGTGTTAGTAAATATCAACTCTCAAAAAAATAAGTATGAGTGAAATCTCAAAGGAAATCGCCCCGATTAACTTTTTATCTTAGAAAGTTGTATACATCTTTATGGTAGACATCAAACACAAAGAACATGAGCACTCAGATAAACGTGTGTTCAAAATGCAGAGAATATACACTAGGAAGGATAGGAAATTTGTTTCGATAGGATGGTTATGTCCTGATTGCGGTTTGATGCAGCGGGATTGATCGCGTGATACTTTCTTCTCAACCGTTCCATCCTGCAACCAAATGCTAAATCACTTTATTCAAAACGGATAACAATCATCGAACCTTTTTTTGGGTGGACTAAAGAAAATCGGAATTTAAAAAAATTCCAGAGACGAGGTCTTGGGATCTGCAAAAGTGAATGGAAACTTATCTATTTGACCCAGAATATTTTGAAGTTCTCGGCGGATATGAGAGCCAGAACACTATCTTTGAGCCTTGAGGCTATTGCGCCAGTTATTGATCTGCTGGGGTATTCCGCCAATTCTTGATTCTTCCGTTAGTACCACGAAGAATTTTGAATTAGGTTTCAACCTCAATAGCAATTTTATATGTCCATCCCTTTGTCTCCTCAAGATACCCATAATATTTTGTGTTATGAAAACCATCCATTACGAAGCTCTTACTCTCACCCGATTTCAATCTAGAAAAATAGGAGGATACGTATGCACCTTCACCATTTTCGTCAAACCATCGTACTCTAATATGAAAGGCCATTATTTTTCCGCAATTATTTTTTATTGTACCAGTCATTCTTCTAGTATCTGCAATATTAGGCCCTAAATATCCACTTGCGATATATGCTTCAGATAACCCTGTAATCTCGAAACAACCATACTCCGATGATTCGGGTAAATACCGAGTTGTTGCTTGATAGGTGAGAGGTTCAATTGTAAGAGGTACGACAACACTGTAACTAGTAGTTGTTGTAGGGGTTTGGGGTTGACTAACACAACCGGCTGTTATTAGAACTACCACCAGTAAAAGGACAAAAAGGAGATATTTCATACCCCCCCTTTCATTTGAGTGATGATATATTTACCGAGCATGATGGTTGACTATCTATCATTGACGGCAGCCCTCGCTATTGCGTTTCTGTTGGGGTTTCCCAAAGTCGATAGATACTTCGTGGAGTATAGATAATATCAAAATATTTGAGGTTCGAGCGATGACCAACGACATCGAAACGAGAACCATAATCGGATGGGTTGTTCTCTTATTCGGAATTTTAGTAATACTGGTTCTTTTGGAAGGGAAGAAGAAAATAAACGTATATTCATGCAGGGCGGTTGCCTATCCAGCATTGATGGCAGACCTCGCCATTGGGTTTCTGTTGGCAAAAGTCACTGAAGATGGATGAATTTATGCCGTGAATAAAAGATGTAATTTTATTTTATTGTCACTTCAAACGATTTTATCATGTGATCGAAGATATCCGATGTCGCATTCATTTGGTCTTTTGAAGATTTTAGCTGAATTGCATATGCCTGTCCATCCATTCCATAGTCCCATACGGGTCCATCTACCTTTACGGCAACCTCTGGGTGTTGCGGTACGGTGAAGTTATATCCTTGAATCTTTCCGACATGCATGATATAATCCGTCTTAGTCCCCTCTGATGTCTGTCTGTCTTTGATATCGGGTGCGAATACCATTTTATAGGCTTTAACGTTTCCTGATAGTGTAACTGGTTCACTGCTAATTAATCTCCGGTGTAAATATGATTTCTCACTTGCACTTGAAGAACAGTCCCCCGGTTTACCGGGATTACCTGCTCCGTCAAGGCAATATGAAGGTTCCGTCTCTGCTTTGATTGTATTACCAGCCCATGATCCTTTGTCTGTCATTGACCAAGCGCTATTCTCTGTGGGTGTAATTAGCGGATACCAATAGTCTGCCGATCCCGCATTATCATCAATATTAACAGATACATAGGATTTTTCATCGGGACTTGAAAAATTATAACCCGCTCTCCAACCTTTGTTGATCTCACGTTTGTATGTCCACTCTGACGGGTAATCCATTTTAAATCCATACGTCGGGTTGGTGTTAAGTACTAACACCAGATCCGCAGTTTTGTAAGTCTGTGACGGTGTATATACTGCGGTTGTTTGTGCAGTTGTTGTGAGAGTGTTGGTTGATAATGGGGATGTTGTCTGCGTAGGTGTAACAACGGTGTTTTGATTTCCACTTGTGCATCCTGCGGTTATTATTACTGCCACCAGTAAAAGGACAAAAAGGAGATATTTCATACCCCCCCTTTCATTTGAGTGATGATATATTCTCTTATTTGATGATGACTCGTGTGGGGTGATCGCCTATCCAGCATTGACGGCAGACCTCGCCATTGGGTTTCTGTTGGCAAAAGTCCTGCTAGATGTGAGAATGTATGCAGTGAGTGAAAAATAGATTTGTGTAAATCACAATAAAGAAATACAACTTGCTTTTGATACCTATCATGGCAAAGAAGGACAACCGGTTTCCTCGACCGATTCTTCCTTTTGATATTTGGGGACCTGTTCCAGCCAATCAAGATCCAAGGGATAACGAATACAAGGAAGAATTAGACGAGCAATTTCGACAAAGTACTATTCAACGTAATCGGTTGGAATCTGAAAAATTACAGATGGAAATCGACCGATTAAAACGTCAAGAAGAAATTGATAAAGAAAGATGGCGAAATAGTCCTGAAGGTAAAAAATACATCAGGGAGATGAATCAAAGGTATGATGATAAAAGATTTTACGTACGTGACAAATCTCTAAATTTCCTTATCTATCGACCTATTGAATTAATCAAGAATATATTTTTTAAGGGTGCATACTGTATAACGTATAAGCACTATATTTCAATATTATATATATCAATCCTTATGGTAAATTTTGTTATTCAACTTGGAATAATTGGATTGTTTGTTGGGGTTCTTGGTTGTATATTACCAATATCAGCATTTTATTTATTGAGGTTTGAAATCGGCATGAAATAATAAAAAAAAGTGAAATAAGTTTACTCAATGTGGTACATCTTTTTATGTACGTGCGTGAGTGCTCCGTCCGAGTGGCATTCCATCGCGTTAAGTCCGAAGTGGACAGGATGGATACACTGCCGGTTGATAATCATATTCGCGTTCTGGCGTGTTTTGTGAAATCCGGATTCTTTGTTCGTGTCGTTCACCACCTTCATCGTCTTGGTACACCATGCCTACCTTAATTTTTGCGTCGTCCGAATATCGGTTTGGAATATTCCAGTACGGCGTCATTCATGCCGAACTTTCGGCTATTCAGTGCACGCGTATCCACGGCAGACCCATGCCCGAAGTCCACCGAGCTCCCTCTGGCTGCTCCGTATGCCACCCCCGAACCCCCGCGAAAGTCAATGTGCCCCCCGCCCATGCCGAACGCAGATGAACCCATAGCCGGCAAAACGTTGGATGATGCACCCCTGCCCGGTCTGATACCCCGTGGTCGTGCACCAATGGGCTGTGGGTTTTCGCTCCTGACTTTTTCCTGAACTGCCTGTGCGCCTTTCTGGAATATCTTTGTCACATCGGCTGCTCTTTGCATCGCTGGATCGAGATGCTGTTCTCGTGCGAGTTGCATTTCGAAGGCAATCCTCTCGCGGGGTGTCAATTCGCCCATTATCTATCCCTCCGAAAAACCGGCTGCCCGAACCGATCGATAAATTCCGCCACGGAACGCCCTGTGTCCTGGGGTTGCTGTTGGGGTTGCTGCTCAGGTGCTCGGACAACTCCCCGACGGCCACACTCCCGACATCCACGGCCACGGCAAGAAGGACAGACTGTGATTGGCATTATGTCGCCCCCGGTGCTTCTGGTTGCTTGTTGAACATCTGGAGATCGTTGATGTCAAACGGCGTTTCTTCTTTGGCAGGTTCTGGCATCGGCTGGGGTTGTACGGCAATAGTCTGTGCTTCATCGGGGAGCGAGTTGGGACAATACCCACATTTCCACACTCCATCTTTGCGAACGTATCTCATTACGTGCTTGCATTTGGGACATCTGATGATTGAGAATTGTACTGACATAGCAATCTGTGAGACGTGCCTAACTTGAACTTTGCGCCCGCCCGCGCCCTTTGTCCCAACGTACCCCTCCCCTCTACGCGATTAAAGAGAACCGAACCTCCGCATCAGATTCGCATGGCACGTCCTCACCTCGGAGGGCAGGAGAGAGGCTGTGTGCATAGCTCTGAGTGTTGTTGAAACAGCATCGCGAAACAAAAAGCAAATACAAAACAGGGTTTCCTTTTGTTTTGTGGATAGTTTCCATTATTTTTAAATAACACATTGTTGATTGTGACAAAATTAAAAAGATATTAGTATTGCATTTCAACGAATTTTTTAGTCTCGTATTGTGACAAGTTTCTTTTTATAATATCTAATGTGTTTCTGAATTGTTCTACGCGATGTGATAAAGTATCAATGGAAATTTCGTCTTTGGATTTTTCTGAAGAGAATTTGTGAAAAAAACTTCCAGAATATCGGCATTCATTCAATCGCTTAGTACCTTCTTGCAATATTTTATCGTATGCTGTAAATTTGTCCTCTGCTTTTTGGATATTTTTTTCAAATGGAGTTAAGAAGAAGTTATAGGTGGATACAGCACCGTTATATGATTCACGTTCTTTTCGAATTTCTTTCTCTTTCCATTCAATATCGTTTAAAATCTTCTGATATCGGTCTTTAATTTTAGAGTCTGGATATTGTTTTGGATGATCTAATGATGATCCAATATTCATAGATTCAACATCCGAATCTTTTATTTTAGGAATTACTGTAATATTTTTATCTTTCATTTCCTGTATTCTGCTCTTTAAAGTTTCAAACCACATTTCTTTTTCATGACCTTTTTCATTTGCAAGTAAATTTTCAAGATTTTCGTAGAGGGTTTTTTGTTCATCTAAATGAGCATCAATATTTTTTTTCAGGCGTTGAGAATTATCAAATGCTCCTTTTAATTCTTTTTGTTTATCTTCAAGATAATGTACATGGGTTACAATAGCTACATTTGCATTATCAAGTTCTGTCTGGTACTTGTTACGAAAAAATATTGCATCACTTCTTCCGCTAATTTTCCCAACTATACTATTTTCTCCATTAACTTTACGAGTTGTATTCATACGTGGGCGGTTATAAGACATCATTATCCCCCATATTTATTTGAAATACGTTTTCTCCTCTAAATTTTTTGGTCGAATTTCCACCGCAAAGTACCGAATCATTTCTTTAATTGCCTCCTGTTTTGAATTCAAACTTTTCACCACCTTATAGACTTCTACAATTTTGTCTTCATCGTTAGACAATTCAATCAACATTTTTGCCATAGTTATTTTATATTATTTCATATAACATGATATAACTTGTGGTAAAAAAAAGATTATTGATAAAATTTCAGATGCTCCGGTTCCAGCGGAATGACTTTATGATCCTTCGGTTCGGTCAAAGGTGCCGGGTGAAATCCATCGCAATCATCAGCGGTATCATCGCCTTGAAACTTATACACACTCAATAATTCTGCGAGTGCTGCCGGGTATTTCTTTTCAAGACAGGAAATAAATTTCATCAGATGTCCCGGACGCCTTGATATTTTGTGCATGAGGGCATCCCATCCTGGGGGAAGTCGTTGATGTCCCGCATGGAATATTCCAATGAATGAAGCTATCTGTTTTATTCTCACTTCAACCGCCTCAATGATACCCGTTGTAATGTGTATGTTTTGGGTTCGGGTTCGACCGTGGCCGGTCTATGAAATCTATCACACCAATAATCGCGGGCCCTGATAAATACCAGAAATAATCCAACAACGACAAACAGAAACGCGAGCCAGCCGTACAACTTCATGTTACACCTTTCCGTGTGTCTCGTCGGTGAATCCCTGAGTACAGTACAACCAGTACTGGTATGCGGGGTTTCACCGTCGATGGGATTGAAAAAATGGGAGTTTGTTGAATCTGGGATTTGATATATTCTATTAACTGATTACGGTGTAATTGAATAATCGGATAATCAATTAATTGAATAATCCTGTAATCAATTAATCGTTTAATCACGCACGTCGTATCTTTATATACTCTACTCCGTGTTATCATAATATACCCATCCGCTCACGTTGTTTCTTTTCAAATTTCTGAATGCTTGTTGTGAAGATTTCAACCCAAGGGGAATTTTCAAGATCAGGGTATGAGGCGAGGCTGTAACACATACAGATCGTGATCAGTTTGTATTTTGGTATGCAGCCCATCCTGGCATGGCGTCCGAGCGCACCTGACAGCACCTTGTCGAGACTAAAAGAGGTATGCTTCCCTTCGCTTTCTTCAATATTGATATTGCATTGTGCCGCACCTAAAGATGCCGATTTACGGTTTAGAATGTCGTCCTGACGATTCCTGAATGATAGTGCAATATCGTTTCCTATTTTTAGATCATATAAGGCGAATCCGTGTATCACTATCACGCGCAGAAGATCATTATATCCGGTGTGAGTAATATTCGATAATGCCTGAAACAACTGCTGAATCCCCTCAATGATGGCAAAGTTCTCGTGAACTGTTTTATCGGAATCACGATCAATATCGATACCCACCGAATAAAACGGGTCGCCGTTAAACCCTCTCAGGACTTCATCGAGATTTTTTTCCCGTAATGGACGGCAATCGCGTTCAATAAGTTTGGAAGATACTTTTCTCCAGTCCAGATCGCTCATGGTTTCCCCCTCAAGCAAACCATCTCCCCGCCGTGCTTGACCGCTAGGGCTACTATTGCCGTGATAAATACGGGCTTTCTATCTTTTTTCTTCTTGGTATTGCGCCACAACAGACGGCAATGAGTTCTGGCAATCGGGCATTCCTGGCACTCTGTGTTAATCTGCTGATTCCTCCGCACATCTGCCGGTACTTTTACCACTGGGGGGGCAATGGTAGGCTTTTCTGTGGGTTTCTGTTGAGCCTTCCACCCATCGGTGCTTTTTTCGGTCATGCCCGTTCACCCCCCGACGGATACAACACATAAATACCAGACTCCAAAACGAGTCTGGTATTGGGGTATAGTCGATGCAGGACTCGCAGCGCCTTTAAGCAATTTCCACGGCGGTATCTGCTGGGGCACTTGTCAAAAAGAAGATTCTCATCGACTTGCTGACCAGCTGCGAGAAATCCTCTGGCACAAATAATAACAGATTTAAGATCCTTGGAGGGAAGGTTTTTGATATTGGAGTCAGTTGATATAATTGTGCAGGCGATGGTACCCTGCAAAACGCTCCTCGTTCCCCGGGCAGGCAACCCGGGGGACACAACTTTTTTCATGGTGATTTCACCCCTTCAATTACAACCTTGCCGTGAAGTTCTAAGACTTCAGCGGCTGCCCGGTGGAATGGATCGAGGCTCTCAAAAACGATATGCGAGATCACGAGAGGATTTTTATTTTCAGGTGCTGACAATTTGATCGCCTTCCTTCGGGTTGGTAGTCGGGGGTTGCATTGCTTGGCGGCGTGTTCCCCCGATTTCGTTTTCGATTCTTGTGATCTCCTGCTCAACACATCGCCGGCAAAAACCGGAGACATTTCCACCGAGCGAATGGTATCGGTCGGTTAATTTTTTTGAGATCGAAATGTGTGTCATACTTCGTTTCCTTAAAGAGGCATATCCAAAAACGGGCATATAAAACTTATCGAAAAAACGAATTTAATCAGGCTGATTTTAATTTAGAGTCCGTTTTAGCACTAACATGTTATATTAATAGGGGGGGAGGGGTATTTTGTCCATATTTGCGCATACCAATCTTGCAATTGAACCGAAAAAGAAAGAAAACCGGATACCTGCCGCATTAAAAAAGAGATTATTGTTTTTGGTTCTTCTGCAATCGTGCCATAATTTCCGTCATCATTTCCTCTTTCATCGTAGCAATTATTGCATCAATATTGATTGTGGTTGTCTGTGTTTCCTCAATCGTTTGTAATCGTGCTTGGAGCGCTGCATTTTCCCTCTCAAATCCTAGCATCTGATTTTTTAGGGTCATGTTCTCGTTTAAGACCATCACCAGTGCATCCGTATTTTTTTCTGTTTTGACTGCCTGCTCCTGCATCTTCTCTTTCAATTCGTTCTCTAATTCTTTGACCTGTTTATTTCCAGTGATGGAAACCATGTGCATCGCTTTCAAGTACTCTGCTCCAACGGTTTCATCGTCGTATCTTCTGTATGAACCTGACAGATAAGCAGAGTGACCTGCGAGCATCTCCGGGATCTCCTTGCTGACAATAAGGCTCATCTGCGATAAGAAGAATTTTCGAAATCCGTGAATCCTTAGCTGGTTTCTGCCGGTCACATCGTCCTTTGTCAATTCACCGCTTGCTGATAGTGCATCGTTCCACCATCCGGTCACGCTGGCATCACTGAACGGAAATAGGCGGGTATCATTGGCAGTCTTAACACTTGCACGCCCCATCTCAATCAGTTTCTTGCTTTTGGCATTGCTCATTTCGATATACCGACCGCGAACCTTTAACCACTCCTGAACCGCTGCCGTTGCTTCATCGGATATGAAGGTGTATCTCTGCTGTCCGTTCTTGGTGTTCGTTCCTCTGAACGTCATCTTAATCGGGTGGCTGTTGAAGTCTATATCATTGATACTAACCGATAGCATCTCGTTCAACCTTGCTCCCGATGATGCAAGACAGAGGAACAATGCTTTGCCTTGGATCGTCGTGTGCTGAAGTGCTGCATTGATAATCTTGGTATTGAGTACCCGATCCACCGTTGCCGCGCTGCCCTTCATGGTTTCACGGCGTATGTCCTGACTGGTTCCCTTACTGATGTTTACCCCGTGATATGTCATCGCGTACCTAATCGCGGTCATAGACTGCTTTGCTGATAATGCCGGTCTGGTTTCTATCAGATGTTCAGAGAATCTGATAAAGTCTGCATCGTTGTCCCGATTCTCTAGGAGATACATTTCAAAAAGTGCATTATAATCGGGGGTGGGTATCTTACCCGATTTGATATCGTCTTTCTTCATCCCAAAAATACACCGAAGGAAACTCTCAATTGCGGTCTTATATCCCGCCTTTGTGCTGCCATTGCTATACCCTGACAGGAACTTAACCAGTTTAGGTACGGGGGGGTTCCCTTCACTTGGTTTGTCTGCTTTCCTTACCATACAGGAGTATGGAACTCCTGACATATTAATGGTTTCTCAAAAATCCTAACACTTGTTAGTGTTTATTTTAAAAAATCCCGTACGATTTTTTATCGCTCAAAGAATTTTGAGAAAAATATTCGCGTTACTTATAGTTGTCTCATCCGGATACGGTCGTTTTCTATGACGGAAAGATGCCCTTCCCGGTCTTGACGTGATTTGATGACACCCCTTGTATATTCTGCCATTTGGTGTGGATTCATCTGATGCAAGCGCAACAGAATAATTCCGGCTGAAGGGTACACCCGGTCCTTGACGGCAAGTTCTCCGAAGTCCAAATCGAATGTCAGGATGACCCGCGTATCCTTGTGTGCATACCGCATAACCTCAATGCCAGAGATGCCGGGTGCATCGAGTCGTATCGACCGGATATCATAGCCTTCTTCTTCGAGTGCCCTCACGATCGAGGATGGGACATTCTCATCAGCAAGGAGTTTCATCCGGTGATCTTTCCCTTATGAGTTGACCCGTTCTGAATGGATAATCTCCTGTGCATACCGGATGCATGCGAGTATATCATCCCGGCAAAGCCCGGGATACTCTTTTACTATGGTGGCTTCATCCCATCCCGATGCAAGGAGGTCGAGAACAAGATCAACAGAGATTCTCGTCCCCCGGATAATTGGTTTGCCGGAAAGAACCGAAGGGTCAAGGATGATCCGTGATTGCGCGTTCATGAACATAGATAGTGGCGGGGGCATATTATTTTTATGCCGACGACAGTTTAGCGACATGCAGGATTGGCAAAGCAGATTCGTGTCATCGCCAGGAGAGTGGGCATAACAAAGCACATGACTCCGCATATCTTCCGGCACACACGGGCAACCATCCTCATCCGGCAGGGATACGGTGAGGCCATTGAAAAGAAATTGCTTTGGGGAAACCTGAACAGCAAAATGTTTTCAACGTACCTTCACCGGGTCGATTCCGATGTGGAGCGGGTAATAACTGATAAGGCCGGGATCATTACCAAAGAGGAGAGATCAAAGACTCTTGAAGCGCGGCAGTGCCCCCGGTGTTTCACGGTCAACGGTCCGACACGGGAATTTTGTGATACGTGCGGATGCGAACTCACTAAAAGAAGCAGCGAATAAAGTTATGCAGGCAAAGACGCGAGGGAGAACTCCAGCCGGAGTTTCAGGCAATGATGGACCGGGTCAGAGGGGAACTGTTGCAGATGCAGAATGCTCAAAAACGTTGAATATTTGGGGTAATACCCCCTGAAAATTACTCTTTTTTCAGACCCCCGGAAAAAGACCCTCATACTCGCATTCCGGCAGGGTTTCCTGGGTCCGATGGCATAAACTAAGTGGCAAAAACAGCATCGATTTAAAGGCCTTTGGCGGGCTTTAGGAGAGGGGCTTTCCTGCCTTATTTTAGCAATTAAAACGATATTTGGGCTTATTTTCCACAGGAACTGAAAAGAGGGAATTATCGGGGTTTTCCGGGATTGACTAACGTACAAAAACGGGTAAAATAGCCTGAAATGGGCTTATTTGCTATCAGGGTCCGGACCCCCTGATTCCAGGTCACTCCGACGAAGGGGAAATGAGGGATAGTTCGTCTCACACCACCATCCCCGTAATAATCCCAACAATCTGCTGAGCTTATCACCGGGTCCACAACCCGCCTTGCACCGCTGCCCATTTTCGAAAACAGAGCCTTTTGTCAGGTCCGGACTGCGAAAACCGGAGAGATTCGGCACCACCGGGAGCTGAAGTGCTGTTACTGCTGACACGATTAATGCCAGACCAGGAAGTATACCAAGAACCTTCATGAAGTGGATTCCCGCTCAGAGTGATAATTGTTTTTGCCAATTCCTTTTTGATCCACTAAACATGAAAACGCCAATCCAATCATTTTCCCCCCTATTTACGGCCACACCGGGCAGATAAATATTTCTTCTTTTATCCCCATTAATTGATTGTAGATGTTCCGTGATATCTGTACTGTGTGTAGATGATGAAGAGCCGCATCTTGCGCTAACGAAACGCTATCTCGAGGACAATGGGGATTTTACCGTTGACACGGCCGAATCAGGAGAACTCGCCCTTCAGAAACTGAAAACAGCAAACTATGATGCGGTTGTTTCCGACTACCAGATACCGGGTATGGATGGCATTGAGTTCCTCAAATACGTCCGTGAGCATCACGGCCATATCCCGTTCATTCTCTTTACCGGAAAAGGGCGGGAAGAAGTAGTCATCCAGGCGTTCGAGAACGGGGCAGATTTTTATCTCCAGAAAGGGGGGGAACCAAAGTCACAGTATACCGAGCTGATGCACAAGATCAGGAGTGCGGTCGGGCGCAGGCAGGAAAAAGATGCACTGCGGGAGAGTGAACAGCGTTACAGGATGCTGGTTGAATCAAATCCGGATTCGGTTATCATCCTTGACCTTCAGGGCAGGATCCAGTTCGTGAACGAGTCTGTTGTCAGAATAACACAGATGAGAGAGGATGAGGTGCTGGGCAGGATATTTTTCGATTTCCCCTCGCCTGAAGAGAGTAAATTACTGATGGAAAAATTTGAGGCTGTCATCAAGACAAAGCAACCGGAGCGCTACAAGGGCAGGCTGATAATCGCCGGTCGCGAGTTTTACCATGAATCTGTTGGAGTTCCGATACTGTCTGATGACGGTGAGGTCGCCTTGGTGATGATAATCTCTCATGACATCACCCTCCAGAAGAAGACCGAAGAAGCGCTCCGACAGAGCGAGGAACGGTACCGGGCAATATTCGAGCACACCGGTACCGCGATGGTCGTCATCGAGGAGGATACTACCATCGGTTTTTCAAACACCGGGTTCTGGCAGCTCTCTGGCTATACCGGTGAGGAGATTGACGGGAAGAAGAGCTGGACCGAATTTGTGGTTAAAGAAGACCTGGAACGGATGCTCGTCCAGCACCGGCTCCGGCGTGAAACGCATGAGAAAGCTCTTACCCACTACGAATTTCGCTTTCTGACACGGAACGGGGAAGTCCGCACTATCTTTCTCACCAACAGTATGATTTCGGGAACGAAGAAGAGTATTGCATCGCTCATTGATGTCACCGACCGCAAACTCATGGAATCTGAGATCCGCTCACTGAACATTGTACTTGAACAGCGGGTCAAAGACCGGACCGAAGCCCTCATGAAGGCAAACGAAGGGCTCGAAGAGGAGATCGCCCAGCGCCTCGATGCCGAGGGAAAACTCCGGGCATCCTATGATGAAAAGGTGATGCTCTTAAAAGAAGTCCACCACCGGGTCAAGAACAACCTCCAGATCATTGCAAGTCTCTTAAACCTCCAGTCCCGCTACATAACAGATGAACCGACACTCGCCGCCATAAAGGAGAGCCAGAACCGGGTCAGGGCAATGGCGCTGGTTCATGAAAAATTGTATAGATCAGAAGACATTTCCCACATCAGTCTTAACGACTATATCAGGTTCCTCGGCACCGGCCTCTTCCAGTTCTACGATGCCAAGAGCCGGGGGATCAGGTTCAGTCTGGATATCCGTGATGTTGATGTCGATATCAATGCCGCGATACCGCTCGGACTCATCATGAATGAACTGATCTCGAACTCCCTGAAATATGCATTCCCGGAAGAGAGGAAAGGGGAGGTTTTCATCAGCGTGAAAAAGGAAGGTCACACGCTGACCATCCTTTTCAAAGACGACGGGATCGGGATTCCGGGCGATCTTGACTGGACGAACACACCGTCGCTGGGGCTCCGGCTGGTTACTTCACTCGTCGACCAGATGAACGGGACGATTGATCTCGATAGGAGTTCCGGAACCGCATTCATGATGGTGCTGCACGAGAAGGAGCCCTCCGTATGAGCACACTTCCCCGGGCTGGTTATACCGTAAGGATGGTGGGTTATGAGTGATACTGGCCGGTCTGCATTTTCATTAACTGAGAATATCTGGAGGGCAGTTATTCTTTTTACCTCCTGCGCAGTCCTCATCATCACCGCATGGTGCCTCTCAAACGGCATCACGATTATCTTCATGCATTTGTACTACATCCCCATCGTGCTCCTCGCGTATCATTACCGGAAAAAGGGTTTTTTCTTCTGTATCCTGTTAAGCATGGCGTATCTCGCTCTTGTAGCGGCATACCAGCCCGGCGATATATTCCTGATTGAGGGTGCGATCATACGTGTTGCGATTTTTATCGCGATCGCGGCGCTCATCGTGTATCTCTCGGAACATCTCGTGCAGGTACAGGATGAACTCAAAAAAACCGCTCAGGTCCGGCAGAGCATCATCCAGAACGCGAATGTGTGGCTGATGGTGCTCGATTCTGCAGGAAGGGTTCTGGAATGGAATACCGCAGCAGAGGAGATGAGCGGTTATTCTGCAAACGAAGTGATCGGTAAAACCGAAGTCTGGAAATACCTTTACCCGGATGCGGGTTACCGGAAAGAGATCACCAAAAAAATCACGGAGATCATTTCAAAGAACCTCTTTCTGGAGAACTTCAGGACAACGGTCCTATCGAAAAACGGCTCGCAGAAAGTTATCCTGTGGAACACAAGGAATCTACCCGACGCCCCCTCCGGCAGGCCGTCCCGTTTCATCGCCATCGGCATCGATGTCACGGATCCCGAGCGTGCGGAGGAGGCGCTGAAAAAAAGCGAGGAGCGGTACCGTGCGTTCTTCAGCACTTCACGGGATTGCGTATTCATCACATCCCCCGACGGGCACTGGATTGAATTTAATGACGAGGCAGTAACGTTTTTCGGATATGGCAGCAGGGAAGAACTGCAGGCAGGCCGCGTGGGGGACCGGTATGCAGATCCGAATGAGAGAGCCCGGTACCTCAGTTCCATCAACGAGCACGGGCATTCCAAGGACTACCCGGTCAGGCTGCGGAAAAAAGATGGCACCATCATACAAACTCTCATAACATCGGTTGCGATCAAAGACAAAGAAGGGCACATTCAAAGCTACCAGGGAACGATCCGTGATGTAACGGAGCAGCGGCAGGCAGAGGAGTTACAAAGACACTTCACCGAGGAACTTGAACTGAAGGTCAGATCCCGCACGCAGGAGCTGGAGGCATCGCTTGAAGAGAAGGGCATCCTCCTGCGGGAAGTCCACCACCGGGTCAAGAACAACCTCCAGATCATCATCAGCCTTGTCAACCTCCAGATGCGCAAACTCGATGATCCCCTGTTAAAGCAGGTAATGGCCGAGACGCAGAACCGGGTGCGGGCAATGTCCCTTGTGCACGAGAAGCTCTACCAGTCGGAGAGTCTCTCCCTGATCGATTTTGCGGATTACATCCGATTCCTTGCAACCCGGCTCTTTTCGTTTTATGCGATCGATACACGCAAGGTGGCGCTGAAGCTCGAATTGGGAAAGATCCTGCTGGACATCAACACCGCGATACCGCTTGGCCTTGTCATCAACGAACTGGTATCCAATTCACTCAAACATGCATTCCCGGATGACCGGAGCGGGACGATCCGGATAAGTAGCGGATATGATAACGGGTCTATCCGGCTGGAAGTGGGGGATGACGGGATCGGCATGCCCCCCGATCTGGACTGGAAGAACCTTGAATCGCTCGGGTTCCGTCTCGTAAACAGCCTTGTCGACCAGCTGGACGGAAAAATTATATGTGAAAAGGATGGCGGGACGGTCTTTATCATTTCCTTGCCTGAAAAAACAGGCGTAATGGAATATGACAGCAGAGGTAACCGGTAACAGGAATTTTTGACGGAAACATCGGGCACGGGAGAAGTTCTGAACCCCAAACCGTTTACCTGGCTGATGAGAACCTCAAGACCTTTTTGGAATTCCTCCATGACGGTAATGCCCGTCATTACCACTTTCCCCGAAGAAAAGAGCAATACCGTGATTTTCGGCTCTTTCATGTGTTGACACTCCCACGACTAAAGTCGAGGGATTCTCACTTCATCGACCAGAACTTACTCCGGCGGTCGATGCCGGAACAGAGGATCTAATTTCCATGAGCGCAAATTCGGGTGTGCCCCACCCTACTGATCCGGTTGAAGT